>JAHEXG010000036.1 GCA_023252215.1 Candidatus Altarchaeales archaeon | reverse complement strand
GACGTAGTCAATTCGCCGATCAAAGGACATCCCGGGCAGGGCGTCTTATGCCCGGTCCCGTCGTCTACTCCGATATTGGTCCCGGAAAACAGTATGTTTATCAATGGGCAGGCCAATGCTACGAACATGAGGCCTGCAAGTGAATAAACAAGCCTCTTCCTGGCTTCGACTCTCCCTGCCGCATCATCTGAAGTCATATACTTCAACCCAGTGAAAATGATAAAAAGCGCGGCCACGCCGGATGCGATAAACAGGACCAGGCAATAGAGCGTCATAAGGACAGTATAAACCGCGTTCTTAATCTCGTTCAGTACTCCACTCAGATCCCAGCTTGTGACCAAATCTGAGCTTAGCGTCGTACTACTAGTACTGGACGAACTCGAAGTTACTGGCGCTGCTATGCATCCTGCGTTCGCGTCGCACCGCGTTCTCCCCGCGCTGTTTCCGATGTCCGGGCAGTCCTGAACGTTTCTGCACCAACAGGAGCCGGACCCTTCTCCCGTTCCTGAGTCGCATTTGCATCCTACCTGGCCGCAGTAGGCGTCTGCCGGGCCATAGTAGCACTTTCCGCCAGCCCATATGGCTCTGACTGCGGTGCTAGTCCGGCATTCTCCTCCCTGATAGCTTTTCCCGGCGCAGTATTGATTGCATAGCCCCCCAGGATCGTTTTCAGTTGTTTTTGTGTTTTCCGCGCACCCTGAGTCGATCACGCATCTGCTCAAACAGTTGGGGGCGCATTCATTCATTGTCCAGCAGATGCACATGGTTTGAGCGCTCGCCAAGGGACAGTCGTCTGCGTTGTTGCCGGTTCCGGGCGTAAAGGTGCCCCACTTGTATGCGCACATCTGTTTTCCCGAAACATCATTGCAGCCGCTGTCAACAGAGGTGTCCTTATCGCATGCGCCCCCGGCATAGCTTCTCTCTATGCAGAGGTCGTTGCACGTCTTTGCGCCGGCAGAACCAGACAGAATAATGACTAACATGAAAAATACGGCAGCCGCCGGCACTGGTCGCGATCTGGGGGCAGACATTCTCCTGTATTGAACGATTCAGTTATTCTATAACTCTATAATATATAATCTATTGTGTCCCTGATGTTAAAAAGGTTTTTTTGCAAAGGTTTTACTTGCGTAATCCAAAGATATAACAGCCAAGATGAAACCCCGATACTATGACCTCAACGCAGGTTCCGAATGGATCGACCTGAAAAATCCCCCGAAATATTCCGGCTGGGATGTAGTATGCGTTGTCAGAGAATTCGATCCCGGGCTAAAGGGTTTCATAAAAGAAGCGGAAAAACATAGAAGCAGTTCGGATATTGAACTATTATTCGGCGCCAGGTTGTACCCAAAAAATGCGGATGACGTCCAGAAAAAGGCGCGCTCTGCGCTTGAATGCGGAGCCGACATCGTACTGGTCGCAGGCGGGGACGAAGAAATAAACCGCGCCGCGTCCGAATGCTGGGAAGTGGACGTATTATGTCATCCGGAGCGCGTCTTGGGCAAAGACCTAATGGACCAGAAATTCTCAGGAGTCGACGACGTAATGGCCCGCTACATGGCCGAGCGCATGATAGCTATTGAAATAAGCCTCTCGGAGCTGTTGTCCTGTTACGGGATGGTCAGATCTCAGGTCATGGGCCGCATGAGGCAGAATATAATGCTTGCAAAAAAATATGGCGCTCCCCTGATATTAACCAGCGGAGCCGCACACCTATTGGATATGCGGTCTCCCCAGGATCTTTTCTCCCTGGGAGTTTCGTTGGGAATGGATGCGGGTTATGCCAGAAAAGCCCTGTCCGAATATCCTGCGATGCTTGCCAGGAAATCGCGCGACAGGCGTAGCCCTAATGTCCTGCTGTCGGGATTGGAAGTGATATCATGGGGCGGCTCCAATCAGGCCCGCGAGAAAAAGTTGTTCGGATGGTATTGATTCTTCTTTGATTTATATACTTCCTCGCGCATATTGTTAAACAAAATGTGTTGCGAAGACTGTCCCCGTTATGCGTCGTGCGACGACCGTAGCGACTGCTGCAAGAACTGCAAGTACTACGATGATGGCAACTGCAACTACGTAGAGTCTGTAGAAGAATGAGGTATCGTCTGTTTTCTTTAGATATCAATCCAGTCCGAGGACTTCTTTCATGCCGTAGAATCCTTTCTTTCCGTGAACGTATCTGGCCGCGGCCGAAGCGCCCTTGGCTAACGCACCCCGCGAATGCGCTTTATGCGTTAATTCCAGTGTTTCCCCGAGTGTTCCGAATAGAACGGTGTGCTCTCCCACGATGTCTCCGGCCCTTACCGCATGTATGCCTATCTCGTGTTTCTTTCTCTCCGAAAGGCCTTTCCTCCCATAGACCGCATCTTTGGATAGGCTCCTGGCAAGCGCGTCCTCTATCACCTGCGCGGTCTTAAGGGCAGTCCCGGAGGGGGCATCTTTCTTGAAACGATGATGCTTCTCCAATATCTCGACGTCATAGTCCGGGAGCAGTTCCGCCATCTTTTCCGCGATCTTCCAGAATATGTTAACCCCTATGCTCATATTGGGCGAGAGGACAACGCCCACATTGTTTTTCTTCGCAGTCTCTTTTATCTCCAAGATATCCTTCTCCGACAGTCCCGTAGTCCCTATGACCAGGTCCACGCCTTTATCCGCAGCTATCCTGGAGTTCATTACAGTAGCCTGGGGGCTTGTGAAATCTACCGCTACGTCGGGCCTGGCCTTCTCAAGGGTTCTAGAAAGGTCTGATGCGCTTGTGACCATAACTCCCAAAGCCTCAAGACCCGCAAGGCTCCCGGCATCCTTCCCGATACCAAGGCTTTCCGGAGCATCGACAACGGCTACGACTGCCAGTTTATCCTCCAGGCACTGCCTAAGTATCTCTTTTCCCATGCGGCCGAAGCCGATTATTGCGATTTTTATCATCCTGTTTAAATAATTAAACATGGCGGATATATTAATCATAGCAGGCAGCAAATCAGACAAAGAAGTAGTGGACAAAGCCGAAGCCGTACTCAAAGAAGCCAAGACCGGCTACGCGATAGAATACTGTTCTTTTCACCGGGAGCCAAAGCGGCTGGAAGCAATAGTAAAAAAATCCCAGGCACGGGTATACATATGCATAGCCGGGCTCTCTGCGGCGCTCCCAGGAGCCGTTGCGGCATTGTCCGACAAACCGGTCATAGGCGTCCCTGTTTCATCAAAACTAGGCGGAATGGATTCCCTGCTGTCGATCGCCCAGATGCCTCCCGGAGTGCCGGTCGCCTGCGTCGGGATAGACAACGGAGCAAACGCCGCATACCTGGCGCTGCGCATACTGAAACTAAAAAAATAACCTGCGGAATTCACTTATCGACGAGACGCAGGTCTTCTATCACCAATTCTCCTCTGACCCCGTCCCATACTTTGCGGGCCTTTAATATCTCAAGCCTCTTTTTGAATACCGGGCCGTCGACCACGAACGACTCGTACTCTCCGCCTTCTCCGCCGATGTCTATCCTGTGCTTCCTGCGTATTTTTTTCAACTCCTCCAGCGCTCCATAGTCCAGCTTCCTACCCAGCCAGGACGAGTCAAGGCCTGCCGCCGCGACGCCTACCATGCGCATGTCAAAACCCGCGTCAATTGCGTCCCTTATAAGTATCTCGTGGTCTTTCTGCCAGTAAGGCGTATATGCCGCAAGGCCCAATTCTTTGCAGATATTTGATACGATGTTATACTGGTAATTCGACCCAATCGCGCCTGCCGCAACGCCTTCTACTCCATATACGTCCTTTATTTCCGAAAGCGCATCCCTCAGGTCCGCATTCTCCTGCGGCGGCTTACCGACGGTATTTCTCAAGACGATCGGAAGGCCCAATGCCTCCGCTGAATATTTCGTGAGCTGTATGTTCGGGACATGATACATATAGCTGTCGCCGCTGGCAGGCAGCATCGAAAGGAGGACCTCTATTTTGTGCTCCTCCATTCCCCGGTAAAGCGCCATAGTGGAATCCTTTCCCCCCGAGAATAAGACACATAATTTCATATCACTAGGGTTAATATGGCTTTTTAAGAAAAATAAACAAATATTTTTCATGGCCAAAGAACAAAAGAAAGAAATGAGCGAGAAAGAAGTAAAAGAAAAATGCCTTTGCACTTCATGCCCCTCATACGTCGACTGCAAAGAGCGGGGCTTTTGCCGCTCCTCAAGCTCTAAAAGCAAATGCATAAAGAAAGAACAAGGCTGCCTATGCCCTGCATGCCCGGTGGAGCAGGCAATGGGCTATACGCGCGTATTCTACTGCACCCGCGGAAACGACATAGAACAATCCAATAAAAAATGAAACTCTGGAGATGCACCGTCTGCGGCTTTATCCACAAAGGAGACGAGCCCCCCGTCGAATGCCCGCAATGTAGTTCCAACGGAAAAAATTTCGTGGAAAAAACAGACCCTGAAAAACTCAGATACGACGGAAAAAAATTCGACATACTACTGATAAACGCAAGCACGCACAAAGCCCACAACACAAGCGTCGTCGCGGACCTGGCCGAAACCGCTCTCAGGGAAAAAGGCGCAAGCTACAGGCGCTACAACCTGAACGAACTAGACATACAACACTGCTGGTGCTGCTACTCGATGCGCGACTCAGCCTGCACATACCCCTGCCGAAACCAACTGGACGACATGCCAGCGCTCCACGAAATGCTCCTGGACTGCAAAGCAGTAATAGTCGCATCGCCGATCAACTGGAACAACATGCCGGCCCGGTTAAAAGACTTCCTCGACCGGCTAACCTGCATACAGAACGTCTGCCTCCTCGGAAAACCCAGCATGACAACTGGAAAGACCCTGGGCATCCTGGTAAACGGACACGAAGACGGAGCGCTCAAAACCGCAATGGACATATTCGTGTACTTCCAGCAGATGGGCTACGTCCTCGCACCATACGGATTCGCATACAGGACGCACGGCGCAGAACACAACGCAGAAGAAGACAACGATTTCTTCAAAAAAGACAAAAGACTTAAAAAAGAAGTCACGGGAGTAATCAACAATGTCATAGCGACAATGAACCAGGACCTTGAAAAAAAACTGAAAGAAAAAATAACATGCATCTCAGAATAAGTTACGATACCAGTTCATAAGCCGAAAAAAGCTCATCCGCGGATAACTCAAACCCCCGCTTATCCCTATAAGGCCCGGCATCCATCCCCCTGAACAAGCCACCGATCCGCTTATTGCGATGATCGAAGACCCTGTGCAGGAAAGCAACGTAACCTGCTTCCAATACGCGCCTCTGGCGCATGCGCGCCACGGCCGACAAAACAGGCGGCATAGGACTGAACGCCTCAGGCGCTATCTCCTCCAATAGTTCGTTATCAGAAGAAGACTGCGCCAAAGCCGAGATAAAACGATAATTCTCCCGCCCGGGCATCGCAACTAGCTTCTCTGCGAACTCCTTCTGGAAAACAAGCACCGCAAGCCCGTAATTACTTTTCAGCAACAATTCCACGGCTTTACGCGAAATACTGTAAGGCATGTTCGAAACAACTTTATCGAACTCCGGAAGCGCGATCTTCAAGGCATCGCCGCATACCGGTTCCACATTACCGACCCCTTTCAATCTCTCACATAGGACCCCGAAGAGACGCGCATCCTTTTCGACGGCATAAACATGCCCCGCACGCTTCGCAAGCTCCAGCGACAAATTACCAGTGCCTGCGCCGATCTCCAGGACATGATCCTTTTTCTTCAGATCGGCATAATCGCATATCCTCCCGATAAGGGACGCATCTATCATCAGGTTTGCAACCGGCTTTTTTCCTTTCATAAACAAACAATCAAATATTTGTAATCAACGGGAAATATCTTATCATAAATGGACTACCCCCAAAAATACAGGGAAATAGCCGCGGAATTAGGCCTAAACGAAGAAAAAGACCGGGAAGCGGCGCAGATACTCAACTCTCTTCTGCCCAAAAAGGAGAAAACAGAAGACAATACGCGCCTGGAGAGAGCAATAAAAGGCCGATACGTCTTTGTCTACGGCGCAGGCCCCACGCTGAAACAGGACATAAAAGCCATAAAAGCCGCCTACCTGCACCAGGAGAAAAAATACGTAGCCATCGCAGCGGACGGGGCCGGAAAGGCGCTCATGGAAGAAGGAATAATCCCCGAGATCCACGTAACCGACCTAGACGGCTACCCGGAGAACATACTTGCGGCAAACAAAAAAGGCGCAATAACGGTCGTCCACGCCCACGCAGACAACATAAAACAGCTCAAAGACCTCGTGCCAAAACTCAAAGACCCCATAGGAACCACGCAAGTGAAGCCCTTTGGAGGGCTTCACAATTTCGGCGGATTCACAGACGGCGACCGATGCGTCTACCTGGCAGAACATTTTCGCGCAGGGCTTATAATACTCGCAGGCATGGGCTTCGAAGACGAGATAGGCGAATACGCAGGAACATACGTAAGAGAAAAGAAGCTAAAAAAACTGGCAATAGGAAAAAGACTGATAGAAGAACTGGCAAGCCGATCGGACGTACAGATGCTGGACATAACCTCATCCGAAGGATACCTGGTAAACATACCAAAGGTATCTGCGGAGCACCTCAAGAACGTTTGAGGGGCGCAGGAGAAAACAATATCCTGTCAAAGCTTAACACCCTATTGTCTCTCACCTCTATTCCGTCTGCGCGCAACCTGCGAATCTTCTCCGGGAGGCCGCCATTGTATCCGCCAAGCGTCCCGTCGGACTTTACCACCCTGTAACAAGGCACTCCAACAGGATCCGGATTCCTGTTCAAGGCATTCCCCGCCGCCCGGCATCCTCGCGGGTTTCCCAAAGCCGAGGCTATCAATCTATAAGTAGTCACGCGGCCTCTTGGCACCTGCCCGACGACGGCATAAACGGATTCACAGTAACTCATAATCCGCGTAATAAATAACAATACTATAATATAATATCACAAACTAAAAAAGATGAAAAACACAAAGATCGTACTCGCAGTGTGCGGAAGCGTCGCAGCCGTCGAGACCCCCAAGCTGGTGCGGGAATTGCGCAGGCGCAACGTCGCGGTCGAATGCGTTATGTCTGAAGCCGCCAAAAAGATAATAAACCCCAACGTCCTGGAATGGGCCTCGGAAAAAGACGCGATAACCCAGATAACGGGCAAGACAGAACACGTAAGGCTCTGCGGCGTAGACGGAGAAGCCGCACTATTGCTCATCTGCCCTGCGACTTCGAACACCATATCCAAGATAGCCAACGGAATAGACGATACGTCTGTGACGACTTTTGCTGCAACCGCCATAGGCTCAGGAAAGAAAGTGATAATAGCGCCGGCCATGCACTATTCCATGTACAAGAACCCCTTTGTCTCGGAGAACATAAAGAAACTGGAAAAAAACGGGATAACCATAATCGAACCCCGCTTCGAGGACAACAAAGCAAAAGTCGCAACAAACGAGGAAATAGTTGAAAAAGTATTAAGAGAGCTTAAAACCAAGTAAAAGAACAAAATGAACGGAATAACAAAGATATTAATCGGACTAATAGCAATAGGGCTCCTGATCGTTTTCTGCGGAGTGCTGCTAGTAGCTGCGAGCGGCTTCGTAAAGATACCAGTTCTTAATTCGCTTCTGGGAACCGACAAGCCAAGAGACCTTGGAGTCAGGACCGATCCGTCGTATTTCCAGGACATGCTGAACAAGCAGGCGGTACAAGTGGACGGCTCATATGACCGATACTGCATAGACTGCTATATAACTTATTCTGGCATGAAGCCGATGGACATATCCGTTACCAGTTCCGAACTATCCTCGATGATAAGAGCCGCCAACGACAAAGAGGGAACCATGAAAGACGTCCAGGTGAAGCTTGGCAGCAATAACGAGATGGAGATGAGCGGCAATCTGGACCTTAGAAAATACGGCTACGACTATAACGGACCCATATACGCCCAGGGAAATATCGTGAAGAACGGGAAAAACGCGCTCAAAATAGACTTATCCAATGCGCAAGCAGGCCTGATACCCGTGCCAGCAGAATACGCCCGGAAAGGGTCTGCGGAACTGGAGAATGCCATAAACCGGCAGCTTTCCAGGATGCAGGGCCTGAACATAGAAGACTTCTCTGTCTCAGACGGATCATTGCACTACAAAGGAAACTTCCCGTCCAAAATACAGGCCGGCTAATAATACAAGAACAGAGTACCAGCCGCATAGAATACCGTATAGAACAGGAATGCTGCGATGAAAAGCCCTCTATGCTCCCTATCAGACAGGTCGTTTCTGTAGCCGCAATAGAAGACTGCAAGCGAAAGAACTATGAGTAAGGCCACCGCAGCAGAGTATAATCCGGCATAGACTCTGTAGTACGGCGTAGATGCGCCCAGATTCTGCATGAGAGACAATACGTCGTTTTCCCTCCCGTTCAGCCTTCCGCCAAGGAGGCTTGTAGCTGCAAGATTATACTGGAGATCAAAGAACGCGGTATAGGGAATAAGTCGCAGCATACTTCTCTCTGTCCTGGCGAACAATGCCAGAACGAATAATGCGGCAATGTAAGGAGACATGTAATAGATAAATGAGCCGTAGAGGCCGAGGGTATTGCCGCGCATGCAGGCGATGGCGGGAGTGGGCAGAACAGACGCTACATAAGCATGGTTCCCGGAAGCCGAGCATAATGTGTAATGCATGGATTCATGGAATGCCACCCACAGCAGGTATATGACAGAGAGAAACAGCAGGGCCTTGACATAATACAATGCCCCTGTTTTCTGTTTCTTATAGCATGCATCGTATTCTTGCAGTGCCTCAAGGCTGCCGTGCCGGATGCGGCTCTCTTCTCCGCATAACCAGTCGCGATTAGCCTTACGATTCAGTTCCGCCAAACTTTGGGGCCTGGACGTCACAAGACTCCCTCTCGGTAATTGCCCAGCGTATATTCTCCGGGAAATTTCTTAATATTCTCCCCGGAAATTATTTTCCCGTACAATTTAACGGTTTCAGAGACGTCTTTTTCCAGGTCCAAAAGATACTGGTTTATCCCGGCATCTTTTAGTTTTGTAATAGACGAAAACAATCCCAACGGAACGCTGTTCAAAACCTGCTTATATTCGCCCTCCCCGCGCACAGGGAATACGTATCCCTTTGCGTCCCTCAAGTACTCCGAAGAAAGAGAGTACCTCGTAGACAACAATGGAAGCCGCCCATGAACATAAGCCGCAAAACGCTTATCCGAGAACTGCGAAAGCTCCTTAAAAGACAGTTCCGGGGAGATAACCGGAATAACGGTCCGATCATTATAGAACCCTACTGAAAGATCGTTGAATACGTTGCCGGACATGTCCAGATAAACCCTCCTCCCTTTTATGTGGACAGCAACACCGGGATCCCCGCACAGAACCGAAGAAGCATTCGAATCCTGCGCCAGAGACAAGGCCTTCTGCGCAGTATGTTCCCCCAGGCAGCGCGGAACGTAAGCAGATATGCGCGGATCATCGCACGGATAATCCCTTGCAAAGATATTGTAATACACATAGTCTGCTCCCGCGTCTTTTGCAAGATAAGCGTCTTTTAGGGAATAGACTTTTACAAGCAAACATGCATCAGAGAATCCGCCGGAATGGATCTTAGGAAAGTAATTAAGCGGAGGCGCGCGTTCCATTATTATCGGTTTTCTTGCAGCCTGCTTATACGGCTTCCTGCGGGGAATGCCGGATGAGAGGACTATCACATCACCCGGATGCGCGTTGATGTTCAGACGGACGGTCTGTCCGATACCTGCGGAATCGACCATCTTACCCTTGTATTCTATTCTCTTAACATGGTCTCCATGCATTCCTCTTTTCGACAATATGCCTACTCCGTCGCCGACACGCAGAGCGGCTTTTAGGGTTATGCTGCCGCCTGCGCCCAACACTCCAAGGGATATTCCCCGCTTCCCGCCGGCATCAGGGGTAACGACATCGTTCATACGCATAAGCATCCCCTGAGTATATTCCCGGTTAAAAGCAAGCTCCATATCCACAAAAGAATCCAGGTCAACGACAAACCTGCCTTTTTCCAATGAATCAAGAGCCCGCCGATACAACGCAGTTGCCGCAGCCACATATTCCGGGCTGCGCAGACGCCCCTCGATCTTCAGAGAAGAAACCCCTGCGGAAACGATCTTTGGGATCTTTTCTACAAGGCACAAGTCCCTTGTGGACAAAAGAAATTTACCGTTGTATTCCTTTCTGCACGGCTGCGCGCACAGACCCCGGTTACCGCTCCTGCCGCCAAGAAAACTTGAGAGAAGGCACTGGCCGCTCATGGAATAACACAACGCCCCCTGGACGAATAACTCCACGTCAAAGCCGGTCTTATCCTGGAATTCTTTTACCTGGTTCAACGTCAATTCACGCGGAAGTATGACTCTGTCAACCCCTTCCAGGAGCTCTTTATGAAAAGAATTAAAGACCGCAGCCTGCGTCGATACATGCGCCTCCATGCCGGGAAAACACTCTTTTATTATCCGGACAAAAGATATGTCCTGTATTATAACAGCGTCCACACCTGCAGAATATGCCCGCTTCAATAGGCCAAAAAAATCCTCTAGCTCGGAATTCTTTACAAGAATGTTTGCAGCAAGATAAGCCTTCACCCCCGTGTCATGACAGAAAGAAACAACCCCCGGAAGATTTGCATCGGAAAAATTCTCAGCCCTCCTGCGGGCATTAAAACTGCCAGCCCCAAAATAAACGGCATCCGCGCCGTTAGAAACAGCCGCGCGAAGCGCGTCCCAGCCGCCGGCAGGTGCAAGCAGTTCAACGGCCATAGCAGATCAAACCAAACCATATCCAAAAACGCGCGGCATCTTCAGGCCCGGATCCATGAACAGGACACGATCAGCTATGATTGGAACGGCTTTGTCCAATTTGATCTTTATCCGGCCCTTCGAACCGGGAGTTACCGCGCCGTCAACCACCGTCGCAGGCGCATAGTTCAGCGCCGAAGACGCCAGGAATACGTCGCCTACTTCAAGTGAGCGAGGCGAATACTTTGACAACACGGCATCCAACTCCAAAGTATCGGTCGTAAGAACCTCCTTCTTAGACAGGACGCATCCCCGGTCGATCTCCTCAGGGCGAAGGTTCTTTACAGCTATCCCCACCCGCACGCCGACGCCCGCTTCTTCCATGTCCACGTCGCTTACCTGTATGGACTTGACAAGAGCCTTCAAATGATTCGGATAGATAGTCAATTCATCATGCCTGCGCAAAACGCCCTTCTTCACGACCCCCAATGCGACCGTTCCCACGCCCTTCACGGCAAAGGAATGGTCTATCTGCAGTACCGGATCACCCGCACTATCAGTCTTGTACTCCGCCAATTTTTCCCGGATCGGGACAACCTGCTGCTCGATCAACTGATAATTCTCAACAGGCGTTCCGGCAAACAGCTTCTTCAATGGATCGGCCAACACATCCGGGCCAAGGATAAGAAAACCGGTCTCCATCCCGGCCGCATCCAGCGCGACCAATGTCTCTGCGAAATAGGAATTCAACTCAGAGACCTTGAAAATGACCTGATCGGACATATTAAGAGCAGTTATCAGGGACTGCACCTTGTCAGGATACCCGCTGGGCTCCACGAACGCAAGAACAGTCTCGCCCTGCTTGTGGTTATATAATGTGACGTCGCTTACCGTACCCTTCTTGCCAAGATCGTGCGCAAGGTCTCTGCCTAAAACTGCCGTAACACTGCCGGTAAAAGCCATGATATAACATAAGACAAAGAAACATAAATTATGGACAGGACACATGGACAAGACATATCCCCCATATAATCAAGACTATAAGATAAAAAACCCCACATAACAGAGACCTTTAGGTACATCAAATAACCACTATACCTGGTATAATCATACCCCTACTAAGAGAATATAACACCTGCGCAGTTGGTGACATTCCCCAACCGATTGGCGCCGTTGTATTGATAGCATTTGCTTCCGTCCCTTATTAGATTGCCGTTTGCGTCGTATTGATAAACATCCGTTCCTGTAAATGCTAAAGCTGTCAGGCAAATAATAGCAATCAGAGTGGACATAATAAGCAGTCATCTTAATTTTGGATATATCTCTTAAAAAAACTATTAATCATACCTTGCGAAGTTCATCGTTCAATTTGGAAAATTGCGAACCAGGAATAGATAGGATATAATCTCGAAAGTTTTCCCACTCCTGCACGGGCCTGTATGATCTGGATTTAAGCAACCATCCTCTAATCTGTTCAGTCCAAATATAAAAGAGGCCCTTACCTTTAATGAATTCATACTCGCTACTCTCTAAAAGTTTATATATTTTTTCATTGTTTAATAAACTCAAAACTTGTTCACTATAAAACCCTGAAACAAAAGCTAAATTGCCAGTATTATCAACAAGTTCTTGTGGTTGAGGTAAACGAAAATTTATTTCATTTCCGTATCCGGCATAACTAAAATCAATATTGGAAACTAAATCTTTGAAAATAGCCAGATAACTATACAAATTATTTATTGCGTGATCTTCTGAGAATATCTTCTCATTATATATATCATTTTGATTAGTCCAAATGTTATAAATAACACAATCCTGCCAAATATAAGGCTTTAATCCAACAACGATAGGAACTCCTTGAAAATCAGTAACTAGTTTTATTCCAAATAAAACTTTTTTTGAGAGCAATCTTCGTAAATTTATATGGTTAGGCCTAGAGATACTAATTTCAGGGGAATTATCAATCACATTTTGGTAAGTAGCGCGAGGAACACTAAAATCATAAAATGAGGCTTCAAAAATTGATATAGATTTATGTGCGGACAGGGTTTCCAAAATCTTAAAAATAATATTTGGAGAATAATTTGTTAAACAACACAAGCTAATCTCTTCATTCGGCCCCCCACCAGTGTTTAGAGGTTTTCTGACTAAATTCACCATTTTATTGAGGTAGTTTTTTGTTAAACAATGTTGTTATATATTCGCCGGAATTCTTATTCACTATCACGGTTACATCAACATTATCTACTGTTTTAGTATACCAAATTGCATCTGTTCCGCGCCAAGAACTCGCACTTGATTTATCATAAGACGTTTTTACGGTCTCCTGTAGAGTATTCCACTTGCTTTCATCACTTCCCCATTTACCCGTAAATCCCAGTTGATGCATCTCATCTGTCTTATCTGACCACCGTTGGCTGTATTTCTGCTGAAGCTGCCTCTGAAGGCTTTTGGCTGTCTTTTCAGCGTCGACAACCTTATCTGCATCTTCAACTAATCCAATCGCTTTACCTCCCCCTTTTACCAGCCCTGCGGCTTCGTCCAGATCGCCTTTTCCGAATACGCCTATTTCAAGGGCTTTGGTTCCTACTTCTGCGATGGCGCATGTCGTGTCCCAGTTGGCAAGTCCTTTCTCGTTGGCAGAATTCTTGGCATGCTCCATTCGATTGACCAAGTCCCTGAAATCAGACTCGATCGCCATAACACCCATGCTTATACTGCCATACTTAAAGATGCCACTGGCAAACTTAATGACCCATCCAACCTTGCTATGACCGCTCGGATCAACATAACTCAAAGGATTGTTCTCAGTATAACTATATCGATTCAAACTCTGAGGATTATAAACATCCTGAATCAATGAATCCGGTTGTATGAAATGCATCGTCGCCGGATTATACGGCCTTGCGCCGTAGTCATACAGTTCCGTCGCGCTCGCCAGTTCTTTCCCGTTATACAAGTATTTCGTCTTCGTCCCGCCGGAACGTATCCCTCCAAATGGGTAATACTTTGTCTTCTCTTCTACTCCGCCGGATGAATTCGTTATCAAGGACGTGCTTCCCAATTGGTCTCCGTGATAATAATGCATTCCGCCTGAGTCATTGCGTGCTACGAGCTCTCCGTTGGCGTAATAATACGTCGTATTCTCCAGACGGGAACCGTTCACGCGGGCTTCATAACCCGAAAACGGGTAATAAATCGTCGTACCATTCTCGACTGCTTTGATCTTCCGCCCGGTATAGTCGTACCAGTATCGGGCTATTGTCGTGCCTGCGCAGTTGGTGACGTTTTCCAAACGGTTGGCGGCGTTATATTGATAACAGTGGGTGCCGTCCTGGACGAGGTTGCCGTTTGCGATTTATGTGAAATATGAAAAGAAAAAGAGGTTTTAAAGATTCCATTCCTTGAGAGGGAATGTGCATTATGAATTGAATTTAGATAGCTGAGATTATAAATCATGCTATCTCGAGTAAACTGAGTTGTATATTCTAGTCAATCCTTTTCTATGAATTCATATGTTTTCATATATTCAAAATCAACCATTTTGTCAGCATTTAATATTTCTATCCCGAGTAATCTCCCATCTGCCATAAAATCAAGTTGTATTGGATATTCTCCTCCGGTTTCTTTTACTATTCCTCTAATGTTTTGTAATTTTTCATTTTCCATATAAATATACATATCTATGGCTACATAGGGTCCTAGTTTAAGATTTCTAAGATATTCAAGATCAACCATCTTGCTTGCATTTTTTATTTCGATTCCGAATAATTGTTCGTCTGCCATGAAATCAAGTTGTATTAGCCCTTCTTTAAATGATCTTTTAACTATTCCCCTATTTTTTTGCTTTTCTTCAGATTGCATATGAATATACATTCGATCGGACCTTTTGTAGTACTCCAGTCTCATTGTTTCCCCCAGATTTTTTTATCTATAGACTCTTGACTGCATTTATAAACTGTTTTCAGTATACCTTCCGAATTTTGAGGTACAAAGACTTTTGTTGAGGAATCATAATACCCTGTTTGTAATTCCCCTGTTTTATATACAAAACTGAATTTATTACCACCAAGTGCAGATTTTACATCCCCTAAAGATATTTGTCGCTCTGCCATTTGATCATATAAGTGAAGACTTGTTTGATAAGTTTCCTTCGGTGCTGATTGTGGAGAAGGCTTTAAGGTTAATGGCTCTTGGGATGAACTTGCTGACAACCCTTTCGCAGAACTAATTCCTTTTACCACGCCGTATGACGCTGCTCCGAATATTGCGTCTTCGGTCATGTCGTTTACATTTCCTAGGCCTGCTCCTACGTCGTTTCCTGTAAGTATATTGCCGACGCCTCGGGCGGTCTGCCCTCCGACCACGGATGAGCCGGCTGCAACAGCCAACTCAGTTCCGGTCCCGGCCAAACCTGCGCTCGCCGCCGCAGCACCCCCGGCAGACGCGGCAACCGCCCCACCGGCAATACCAGCCGCCGCAGTCGTCGATCCAACAAATCCCGAAGTCAAAGTCCCCTCAAGACTCGGATTAGAATTAGTGGAAAGATAATTACACTCATACAACACACCCACTCCAGCCATAAGCAGGAAAGGAACAAAAAAAATCTCCCCACTAGGGTCATTATACCTCACCGGATTATTCCTTACATAACTATACTTATTCAATCCTTGAGGGTCATACACATCAGCCGTAACCGGGTCCGGCTGCATAAACATCGGAGGATCGGTTTTACGCTGCCTGAATCCGTAATCGTAAAAACCTACACTGGACAGGTATTCCTGGCCAGTATATAGGTATTTCGTCTTCGTCCCGCCTGAACGTAGTTGACCGAACGGGTAATATTTCGTCTTTTCTTCTACGCCTCCTGACGAATTCGTTATCAAGGACGTGCTTCCCAATTGGTCTCCGTGATAATAATGCATTCCGCCTGAGTCATTGCGTGCTACGAGCTCTCCGTTGGCGTAATAATACGTCGTATTCTCCAGACGG
>JAHEXG010000084.1 GCA_023252215.1 Candidatus Altarchaeales archaeon | reverse complement strand
TGTCGTCTCTTTTTGTTCTAAGGCACCCGGAGTATTTCATCAGCGGAAGGCGAGGTTGAAGAATCTTTTTGCATTAGCAGTGGTCGCGGCTTCTACTGAGGCGTAGTCTATGCCTTTTATTTCCGCTATCTTTTTTGCGGTTTGCTTGACGTTCACTGGCTCGTTCCTTGTCTTCGATACGGGAGACAGGTACGGTGCGTCTGTTTCCAGTACGAGCGACTCTAGCGGGACGGCTTTTGCAACCGACTGCTTTTGCTTTGAATTCTGGATGTTTGCGGGGATCGATATGAGGTGGCCTTCTGCCGCAGCAGAGGCCGCCTGTTTTGCGTCTCCGCCGAAGCAGTGCAGCAGAGCCTTTACATTATTCTCTTTCAGTATGCGAAGCAAGTCTTCTTCCGCGTCCCTTGAGTGGATGACCAGGGGCAGGCGTAATTCCTTCGACAATTCTATGAACCTTCTGAAGTTAACGGCCTCCTGCTTTCTTTTCTCTTCGTCCTTAACCCAGTAGTAGTCTAGGCCGACTTCGCCTATTCCTAGTATCTTTTCCCGATTCTGCCTTATGAGTTCTATTGATGCGTCGAGTTCTTTTAAGTCGAATTCCGTGGGCGTGCTGCCCAAAGTGGCGTAGACGTTGTCGTATTTTTCAGCGAGTTCCAACGTCTTTCTTATTCCTGTAGTGCCTAACCCGGAATTTATTATTATAACATCCTCCGCATTCGCCCTCTCTACTACCGCGTCCCTGTCCGCGTCGAACTGCGGAAAATCCAGGTGGGCGTGGACGTCTATCAGCATTTCAACGCCTCTGCGTAATCTATCTTCCCTTCGTACAATGCTTTTCCGAGGACTACTCCCCAGGCGCCGGCATTCTTCAGGTCAGCTACGTCCTTTACTGACGTTATCCCGCCGGATGCGATGACTGGCTTCTCTGTAGACTTAATTACGTCCTGCAGTCTTTTAAGATTGATCCCCCTCATCTGTCCTTCGACGTCTACGTCTGTGTATAGGAAGCCCCATACTAGGCCGCCGTATTCCCTTGTCAGGGAGACTGCGTCGATCTCTGTTCTCTCTTTCCATCCGTGGGTGACTACTTTCCCTCCCTTGGAGTCCAGGGAGACTATTATGCGCTGCCTTATGCTTTTTGGATAATTGTTTATCTCCAGCATCCCGTCTATGTCTTTTTCGAGGTAGTCTTTTATGGCCAGGGTGCCGATGGCTACTCTGTCGATGTCGTATTCCTTGATGAGTTTTTCGCAGTATCCGTAGTCGCGCACTCCGCCGCCGTAATGTATCGGTACGCCCGCCGCCTTCTTTATTTCCAGGACTTTTTCCAGGTTGTTCCCCGTTCCCAATGCAGCGTCCAAGTCTACTACGTGCAGTATGTCTGCGCCGAGAGACACCCATTTCTTAGCGGCGTCTACCGGGTCTCCGTAGTATTTGGCAGTATCCGCCACTCCTCCAACAAGCTGCGCGCATTTGCCGTCCTTTATGTCGATCGCGGGGATTATTTTCATCTTTCCTTTTTTAGATTTTCGTATAGGTCGCTAAGCGCCGCTTCTGTTTGCAGCGGTTTTCCGTCGTTTTTGATTTTTTCGTATGTCTCTTTTGAGAGCAGGTTCTCTAAGGGGATGCCGAGCTCATTGCAAGCATCCTCCAACGCCTGGTAGCTTTCCGAGCTGTATTTCAGGAAGCAGGCGGTTGTCTTGTAATTATCTTTGTGGCTGGTTAAATATTTCTTTATCCTTCTCTTTGTGACCTCTATGTAGCGCTTCTTTATTTCTTCGGTTTCCAGTTTTTCGTCCCAGTCGTATGCGTTGAACGGGTAGCTGTCTTCGTATTCTCTTGGGACGACTCCCGTGTTGCTGAGCATGACCTGGTGTATCCTTTGGTATTTTTCTGTTTTGCGCAGGGTGTCTATTATGCCTCTGTGCGTTGCCGAATGTGAGTATGGTTTTGTGTATGAGCAGGGTAGGAATAACAGGAGGTCTTTTTCTTCGGGCGGCCGGTACCATCTTTGCAGGTAATCCTGCCATACTTCGAAGTGCGGATGTGTTAGGAATGCTTCCCCTACGCCTTTGAGGGATTCTTTTGCCTGTTCCGGGAATTTTGGGGCGAACCTGAAGGTTTCCTCGTCTAATTCGACGCGGGGTTCGTTTTTCCATCTATCGGTTACATTGCGGAATTCCTCTCTTGAGAGGAAATTCCATGTCCCGGTAAGCCACATCTTGAATACCGGCGTATTCCCGTGGGGCAGGAGGTTTATGAGTACTATGGTATCCGAGTGCTGGAGCGCGTATTCCACGGACTTGTCGAGCGTTTTCTTTATGTCTTTTGCGTAAGGCGGGTTCACCAAAAGATATGTTCGCACCATCATTTTGCATTTGTGTATCGTGTTTTCCGCCTCTGCGTAGTCCTTTAAATGGAATCCCTTGTTTATCTTGTCCAGCAGGGCGTCGTCTGCGACTTCCAGGCCTATTGCGACAGATAGTTCGATCCCTGAGAATTCTTTTAGTGCGGCTTCGTTTACGTATTCTGGCCGGGATTCTATGAACAGCTTTTGGGCTCCGGATCCTTTGAATTTTTCTATGAAGTATTTGCGCGCGTCCGCTGGGACCTGCTTTATATCCAGGAAACTTCCGGAGCCGAATACCTTTACGGTGTCGTCTTTCCGTACGTCTCTAAAGAAGATGTCAAAATCCTTCTTCAGGTTCTGATACGACGGCTCCTTCCCCGGGATCCTCCCGTAGCCGCAGAAGCAGCATTTGGCCCAGCCGCATGTTCCTGATTTGAGGACGAGCACCTTCTCTTGCATGTATTGATATAAGAAATCAAGCGGGAAAAATCAGATTCTGCTTGTTAGTACGAGCCTTTCATCTTCTTCTGCTCTTCCCGTATCCTTTCCAGTTCGTTTTTGATCTTTGCGACTTTTTCTTCTTCTTCCAGTTCTTTGAGTCTTCTTATCGCGTCTTTGGTGAGTTCGAGCTCTGTTCCTCCCATGAATTTGGGGTGGATGTTGAGTATTCCCTGCTCTTTGAGCGCGTTGGACCACTGGTTTATGACTTCTTCCGTTACGCCTAATATTTTTGCCGCGGTTTTTACGTTTATCCTCTTGTCTTTCTGCATCAGTTTGAGCAGGTCGTCGTGGCCTTTTTCCGTTCCTTCCGCCTTGGTTTTGTCCATGGCATCCATCATGGCGTATTCTTTTTGCCTGACCTCTTCTTCGGTGTTATCGCTTTCCGGGAGTTTTTCAGGCGTTTCGGGAGGCATCTCCTTTATTATTTCCACGGTCCTTATCTCTTCCGCCTGCTCTCGCAGGCTCTCTATCTCCTTTTCCTTGGATTCTTTCTCGGCCTTGAGCTTTTTGATTATCTCATCTTCTTTGGCGGATCTTTGCGGCGAGTTAGAATCTAGCGGAGGAATCGACTCTTTTGGTGCCTGCTTTGGGGTAGCCCGCTGCATAACTGTTTCATCCCTGGCCTGCTGCCTTGGCGAAGGCTCCGTGACCTGTCTGACCGGTTTAGTCGCGTCTTGGGCCTGGGGTCTCTCTTCTGTCTTTGTCCGTTTGATTGGTTCGTCCGCTGCTTCGGTTCGCGTCTTGGATTTGTTTACTCCCAGGAATTTGTCCAGTTCCTCGACTTTTAGTTTGAGTTTTTCTTCGTCTTCTTTGAATAGGTACTCGAATTCTTTGGCTTTTTGTTCTAGGCCGTCTTTCATGACCTTGGTCTTTCTTTCCTCGTCTTCTATCTTTATCTTTCTTTCTACCAGGTCTTCTTCGACTATTTGCAGGGCTTTTCTCTTCTTGTCCAGGTCGTCGTTCATCCGGTTTATCTTGGCCTCTTTTATGTTGAGGTCTTCTTTCCTGGAGTCGAGCTTTTCCTCGGATTCTTTTAGTTCTTCGCCTCTTTTCACGTATTTTGCTTTCTCTTCTATCTCCCTGCGCCGCATGTCTACGTCTGTCTTGGCTTTCTCGAATTCTTCGAGGTTCTTTTTTAGGTCTCTTTCAAAGCGGCTTA
>JAHEXG010000035.1 GCA_023252215.1 Candidatus Altarchaeales archaeon | reverse complement strand
TACAACTACGACCACTAGAACCACTACAACTATGACCACTACGACCACTAGAACCACTACAACTATGACCACTACGACCACTAGAACCACTACAACTATGACCACTACGACCACTAGAACCACTACAACTATGACCACTACCACCACTACAACTACCACTACTACCACTTCTACGACCAGTCCTACAACTACCACTACGCTTCCTGGTCTCCCTGATCTGGTAATCGACGACATATACCTTGTCGACCAGTATGGGAACCGCCTGCCAGACCCTGTTGCAAACACCTCAGATCCCGCGGGTATTCTTTACTATGACATTAAGAACATAGGTAACTTCGTCGCCGGAGCGAGTCAATCATCCGTTACTTGGCTTGACGCCGCCGGAAACCCTGGATCTACCCTCCTGGACAATGTTGTTTCTCTGCCTGCGGGCATGGTCAGTAATCAGTGGCTGGGCCAACACGTATGTCCGACGCCCGGTAGTTTCTTTTATTGGAAGATTTGTGCAGATGCCGGCGGCGCAGTAAATGAGAGCGTTGAGGATAATAATTGCCGGCAGGAAAGATGGTGGTGTCCCAGTCCTACGGCGACTACTACGTCTACCACCTCTGCTGCGTCTACTACGACCACTTTGTACACGCGTGTGGTGTCTTTGAGGTTTAATGTAACCGACGACCATGCTACCAAGTTTAATTGTTCTCTTTGGACGAATGTCTCCGGTAGCTGGAGGGTTAATAAGACGTATGTGAACATCGGCAGGACGACGGCTAACTACGATGTGCTCTACGGCGTGCCTGAAGGAGTCTATGGATGGACTGTAGGCTGCTCGGACGGCGTGGCTGATCCGGTGTTCCCGTTCAACGCGCAAAGCAACCCGGCAGCGCCAGGTGGAAAATCCTGGACCTTCTACGTGAAAAAACCCTAACCCCGTTACCCCCCGCCCGGGTAATCTTATTTATTTAACCCTGAATCCTTAGTTATTTGGTAGTCAAAATGTATCACGGAAAAATCACAGAAGCAAGGAAGAAGCGGAAATACAACATGGGCGGAAAACCCGCCGAGACGACCATAGGCAGCGAGAAAAAGAAAACCATGCCCTCCAAGGGCGGCGCAAGCAAGCTGAAACTCATATCGTCTGATCGCGTCAACGTCAATCTGGACGGCAAGAACGTCGTATGTAAGATCGTAGACTTGGTCAAGAACCCTGCCAATAAGGACTTTACTAGGCGTAGGATAATCACCAAGGGCGCAATCTTGAAGGTTGCGTCGCCTGACGGTAAAGAGCTGGAAGTCCGTGTGTCTTCGAGGCCCGGCCAGGACGGTGTGATAAACGCTGTTTCTATCTGATCTCTTTATTCTTTATCTGTTTTTTTAGGGGTGTTTCCGCATGGAAAAGAACAATAAGCCGGTGAAGCCTGCGAATGTTAGCAGGGATTATGGCATAAGCCTTGTAAAGCGTAATGAGCTGGTAAAATTCGCCGAATTATATATGGGCTATGATTCTCTCTATGTATGGAATGCCAACATCAACGGAGTCATAATACAACTGCGGACCAATGATTCCCACTTTGACGACTACTGGAAGGAGAACTGGTTTCCTGCGGCCTGCGACCACAACATCAGCCCCCACGGAGTAATATACGCCCTTAAGGGGATATCAGATACGCATCCTTCTGTCTACTACAACCAGGAGAGCAAGACCGGCATACTTTTCAACATGGATTCCTATGCCGCCGTCCGCAGCATGGCAATGGGCATCCTCATGGACATATCCGAAGGAAAGAAAGACACCCACTTCCTTAGAGGCTCATTGGTGGACGTCAACGGAGAAGCGGTCGTCATAACCGGTTCGCCGGGCGCGGGAAAATACACCCATACCTTCCTTCTCATGGAAATGGACCGGGCCAGGATACACTCCGACGAGCTCATATACGTAGAGCACCTGGGCGGGCAGAAGGGACGCATTTCGACTCACGTATCCGAGAGAAAATTCTACGTCAAAAAAGACGTGGAGAAGATAAGCACCCGCCTAAAAGACCTGTTCAAGAAATGCAAACAGGACGGAGAATACGTCCTACTCGACCCCTGGTGGATAGGCGGAGAAGAAAAATACGTAGACACCACCCGGATAAAGACCTTACTCATACTCAACCCAGAAAAGGACAAAAAAGAGATAGCAAGAAGGCTCTCCCCTGAAGAAGCACTCTCCCTGCTGACAACATCGCAGCCAATGTTCTACAATCCGCACAGGCTGGTCTCAAACGATGACAGAAACGAGATACAGACCGAATTCTTTAAAGAACTCCTGCAATTCGCAGCATGCTACAGCGTAAACACGGCAAAGCCCATGTTCGAAGTCCAGAAAAGGATCCAGGAGATAATAGTATCCAGAGAATACTCCAAGCCCTATGCCGAGAAAGAAACGCCGGCTGAAAAACCAATGGACCTGGAATCCCTGATAGACATAAAAAAGGTAAAAAGCTTTGTAGAAGACATGTACGACATGCCCAATGTCAAACACTGCTCGGAATCCGAGATGAAGGAGGCCGCCGAAAAATACGGGACCCGGACCAAATGGGACAACTACAATTTCGTATCCACAGTAAAGAACCGCAGCGCAGGACTCACAGTTTACGTAGGCTCGCCAAAGGTCGCACTGGAAAAACTCAACCCCCGGCAGAAAGAGATACTCAAGAATTTGCCCAAGACCATGGCCGAGGTCATGGAATACATAAAGAAGGCACCCTTCGTATGCACCGAACGGACCATGGGCGAGAACCCTTTCTTTAATCCCTACTGCACCCTCTTCGTGTCCACGCACAGAAAAGAGATGGTACGCCTCGCCCACATGATAAACCAGACCCTATTCGAACCCGACAAAGACGCAAAAGGCCCGAAAGAATACGTAGTCTACATACCCGAATGGCAGGAAAAAGACCGCCAGATACTAGTCTTCCCCGAAGCGGGCGTAACGTTCGTCCTGGGTTCCGACTACTACGGCGAAGCAAAGAAAGGCTTCCTGAGGATGGCCATGTGGTACGCCAAACAGGAAGGAATGCTCGGCCTGCACGCCGGCGCAAAAATCATAAAAGCGCAGGACGCAAAGACCAAAAAGATAAAGCGCTACAGCATGATGATATTCGGCCTCACAGCCACTGGAAAAACAACGCACAGCTGCCACAACCACGGCCTCAACCTCCCCGGGGAGGGAATAGAGATAGCACAGGACGACGTCGTTTTCCTAAGAAAAGAATTATCAGCGCTTGGAACCGAAAGAGGATTCTACCTAAAGACCGAAGGCATAAACCCCGAGATACAGCCCCTCATATATAATGCGGTAACCACTCCAAGAGCAGTATTCGAGAACGTAGTAGTAGACTACCAGGGAGAAGTATACTTCGGAGACGAAACCCTTACCGGGAACGGCCGGGGCATAATGCAAAGAGACGACTTCGGAGAATACAAAGCAAAAAGCGTAGACCTGCCCCCATTCGATGAACTGGACGGAGTAATAATGGCCTTCATCACAAG
Source organism: Candidatus Altarchaeales archaeon (assembly GCA_023252215.1). GTDB lineage: Archaea > Altiarchaeota > Altiarchaeia > IMC4 > QMZM01 > CAIYYO01. The sequence goes on along the minus strand of JAHEXG010000035.1, from coordinate 12,871 downwards.
AAGACACACCGTAGCCCCAATCGCAGCCAAGCTGACACTGGAACAGGCAGCGGCCATATTCATGCTCGGCGAATCCATCGAAACGTCCGGAAGCGACCCAAAGAGAGCAGGCGAATCCGTAAGAGAAGTAGGCACAAACCCCTTCATCGTCGGAGACTACGCAGAAGAAGGAAACCGCTTCTACGAATACATAAAGAAAAACCCGGAAAAAACACAATGCTACCTCCTAAACACCGGAGGAGTCGGGGAAATAATAGAAAAAGACGCCGAAGGAAACCGCATAATCAAACAAAAAGTAAAAAGGGTAGAGATAAACGAGATGGCCGGGATCATAAGAGGCATAGTCCGCGGCACCATCAAATGGAAGAAAGACCCTTTCTTCGGGATGCTCGTACCGGAAGATGTGGAAGGCGTAGACATGGCAAAATACGACCCCCGCAAATTCTACCCGCCTCAGGAAATAGACCGGATGGTGTCAGAACTCAAAAAAGAAAGAGAAGCCTGGCTCAACAAATTCCCTGGACTGAAAAAAGAGATAGTCAATGCGCTGAAAGAATAGATTTTTTCCCTTCTTTTTGATGTGACGCCCTTCAGGGCATTTTTCTTTATACATACCTTATTTTATTACAATCACCATGGCACAGCCAAGAAAAATACGGGTCTTTGACACCACCCTGCGGGACGGAGAACAGACGCCGGGAGTTGCGCTGACAAAAGAGAAAAAACTGGAAATAGCATACGCCCTGCAGGAACTCGGCCTGGACGCCATAGAAGCCGGTTTTCCCATTAATTCCCTGATAGAAGAAGAAACAGTTAAACAGATAGCAAAGGAACTGGACATAACAGTCTGCGGCCTGGCCCGCGCGCTAACCCAGGACATAGACGCATGCATCGCAGCAGACGTGGACATGATACACACGTTCATATCAACCTCGCCTCAGCACCTCAAATACCAGATGAACAAGACCGAAGACGAAGTATACGAGATGGCAGTAAAGGCAGTAGAATACGTAGTCGACCACGGCATACCCTGCATGTTCTCGCCGATGGACGCGACAAGGACTCCAATGCCCTACCTCTTGCGCGTATGCAAAGGAGTGGAAGCCGCAGGCGCAAAGATAATAAACGTCCCGGACACAGTAGGCGTAATGTATCCTGAGAAGATGCGCAAATTCGTATCCGAGATACGCAAAGAGATAAAAATAGACCTAGACGTACACTGCCACAACGATTTCGGACTGGCCTCGGCAAATACCCTGGCCGCAGTAGAAGCGGGAGTAAACCAGGTACAGGTGACAGTAAACGGCCTAGGGGAAAGAGCAGGGAACGCGGACTTGGAACAGGTGGCGATGGCACTCAAACTATTATACGGCATGGAAACGAACATAAAAACAGAACGCATATACCCGACCAGCAAACTGGTTGAAAGGCTCACAACCGTGCGATTAATGCCCAACTACCCCATCGTCGGAGACAACGCATTCGCCCACGAATCAGGGATACACGTACACGCGGTACTCAAAAGAGCAGAGACATTCGAACCCTTCCCGCCAGAACTGGTAGGGGCAAAAAGAAGGCTCGTACTGGGAAAACACATAGGCGTACACGGCATAGATGCCAAACTAAAAGAACTTGGAATAACGGTAGACCCCGAACAACTAAAAGAGATAACAGCCAAAGTAAAGAACCTCGGCGGCAAAGGCAAAAAAATAGTCGAAGAAGACCTCGCAGCAATAGCCGAAGACGTAGCAGGCATGATGCCGAAAAAAGAAAGAAAAGTAGAACTAATAGACCTAGTCCTCAACTCAAGGCTGAACGAAAAACCCAGCGCATCAGTGATCCTTAAAGTAAACGGAGTAAACGGCGCAGAAAAAAGATCGACCCAGGAAGGAGTAGGCCCGGTAGACGCCGCCCTAAACGCGATAAAGAACGCCCTAGGAGGAGAAAAAATAACCCTAGAAGAATACCACCTAGACGCAATAACCGGCGGATCAGACGCGCTCGCAGAAGTAATGATAACGTTGCGCAGAGGCGAGGACACAACATTGGCAAGAGGAGTGCACGAAGACGTCGTAATGGCGTCGGTGATCGCGTTCATAAACGGGATAAACCGGATAATGAAATAGTTTAGTAATATAAAGGAGCGATTCGTAAGATTATTGAGGTGATTCGAATGCCTGAAGTGCTAAAACGGCTGGAAGAAGCAAAGTTCTATCTGCCTGACGTAAGACTTGCCGAGTCCAAGCCAAAGAAAAAGAAGGAATTCAGTTCAGAGGAAATGCTAGGCGCATTGAAAAACTGGTTCCCAAACAAAAGCTCCGCAGAAACCATAAGAGCTCTCCGAGAAGGTGACGAACTTTGAAGGAATGCTTACTTGACACAAACATTCTCTTCACTGCTATAGTATATGAGGGAAATGAGATAGGCGGCAGAAGAATTGGACGAATGACAAGCCGGTTCAAGCCTAATCCTGAATTGAAAGAAGGTGAAAAACTGATTATGGGGGTAATAGAACCTAAAAAAACTCTATAAACTTGAAATCTTGAAATGATGGATCAATCAATCCTTACCGAAATAACGAAGAAGGCCAAGACCTACTGGATGAAAGACCTGGTCAGTATTGTAGTTTTCGGTTCATTCGCCAAAAGGAGAAAAAAATATAACGATGTTGACCTATTGATCGTTCTGAAAGACATAAAGGAAGACCGTATCAGGCGTATTCCGAATATCGTCGGGTTCAAGGCGTCTTTGGATGTTTCAAGCCCGGTTGATGTGCTGCTTTTGTCCAAGAGAGAGTGCGCGGGCAATTTCAGGAATCACAACCCTCTATTCCTGGATGTTACCCTGGATGGCGTGGTCGTCTATGATATGAATGATTTTGCACGCGGCTTGATCGACGAAACTGCCAGGTATATCAAGGATCGCAACATCGTGCGTAAAGGAACTGCATGGTTCTTCCCTTTGAAGACCCATGTTGCGGCTTTGTCCAAAATCAGCAACGCGGATTGGGCTCGCGTTTGGATAAACGACTCTTCAAGGGATTTGGAGTCCGCCAGGATTTTATATACTCATGGTCTATTCGAGAAATCGGTTTATCATTCGGTTTTATGCGTGGAGAAGGCGGTTAAGGCGATCCTCATATGTTTTGGAGCATTTGAAAGGAAGCATGAGGTGTCTGCTCTCCTTGAGTCGCAGGCCAGGGAGCGAGACTTGCTTAAGGGAGACTTGAAGGAACTTATATCCATAGCAGCGGACATGGAAGAACATATCGTTTTGAGCAGGTATCCGGCATCGGGAGAGGACATTTGGATTCCCTGTGAAAAATACAACGACAAAGACGGGCGTGATTATTTAGATAAAGCAGAAAGAGCTTATAATATTGCTGCTAAATTCGTAGACGAGTGGCTAAAATGAATTCCGACAAAACCAAAAAAGGCGTGGAGAGGGCGGGTCACCGCTCTCTGATGAAGGCCTTGGGCCTTGTGGATGAAGAGATTTCTCGCCCGTTCATCGGCGTGGTTAATTCCTACAATACTTTCGTCCCGGGCCACATACACCTGGACCGGCTGGCCGACAGCGCAAAAGAAGGGATCCTACTTGCAGGCGGTATGCCGTTCGAATTCAATACCATCGGCATATGCGACGGCATAGCGATGGGACACGTCGGGATGCATTATTCCCTTCCTTCGCGGGAGGTCATAGCCGACTCCATAGAACTACAAGTAATGGCGCAGCAGATGGACGCCCTATTGTTCGTCTCATCATGCGACAAGATACTCCCCGGGCAACTCATGGCCGCAGCACGCGTGAATATCCCCTCCATTTTCGTGACAGGGGGACCGATGGCGACCGGCTGCTGCAATGACCAGGGGATCGATCTCACGTCTGTTTTCGAGGCTGTGGGAAAATACAAGGCCGGTAAAATAACCGAAAAAGCAGTCTGGGAATTGGAGGAATACGCATGCCCCGGCGCCGGCTCATGTTCCGGCCTGTATACTGCGAATACTATGGCGTGCATGACCGAAGCGCTCGGCATGTCTCTTCCGGGATGCGCGACCGCCCTTGCCACAGATGCGAAAAAACAGAGAATAGCTAAAAAGTCCGGAATGCAATTACTGAAGTTATTGGAAAAAGACATTAAGCCAAAGGACATCATGACGATGCAGGCATTCGAGAACGCGGTGCGACTGGACATGAGCATCGGCGGCTCCACGAATACTGCATTACATCTGCCGGCAATAGCCCACGAATGCGGCCTGGAACTTACGCTAGACTTATTCGACAAAATAAGCAAGGAGACGCCTCATCTGGCATCCTTGCGCCCGAGCGGGATGCATCACATGTCCGACCTGGACGCTGCCGGCGGGGTGCAAGCAGTCCTCGATAAGATCAAAGGAAGGCTTAACCAGAAGACCTTGACTGTGACAGCTAAGACCTTGGGCGAGAACTTAAAGGAGCTGCGCATAATTAACCCGGCCAAAAATAAAGAAGTCATAAGAGACCTCGATAATCCTTATCACAAGGAAGGCGGTATCGCTGTCCTGCGGGGGAATCTTGCCCCGAGGGGCGCGGTTATAAAGCAGTCCGCGGTAGATTCAAAGATGCTTAAGCATACCGGGCCTGCAAGGGTCTTTGATTCAGAGGACGAGGCGAACAAGGTTATCATGGCCGGGAAAATAAAGAAAGGAGACGTTATCTTTATCCGCTACGAAGGACCCCGGGGCGGCCCTGGGATGAGAGAGATGCTCCAGGGAACAGCCGCCATCGAAGGAATGGGCCTATCGGATTCCGTGGCATTGGTAACCGACGGGCGGTTTTCCGGCGGGACACAGGGGCCGTGCATAGGACACGTCAGCCCGGAAGCTGCGGAAGGGGGGCCTATCGCAATAGTGAGAGACGGAGACGTCATAGAAATAGACGTGCCTGCGCGCAGGTTGAATGTCAAAATATCCGACGAAGAAATAAAAAATCGTCTCAAGGCCTGGAAGAAGCCTGAGAAGAAGCTTACCGGGTATTTGAAGAGGTATGCGCGGCTTGTCAGTTCGGCTGATAAAGGAGCTGTATTGGACTAAATACCTGGGCAACACATGTAAAGCAGGCTGCGTGGGCTGTCTATTTAATCTTTTGGGTTATATAATATATGCCATGAAAATTGAAAGAGCCATTATAATTGTCCGGGGGCGTGTTCAACGCGTTGGTTACCGGGATTATGTGGCTGAAATAGGCAATCGGCTTAATGTGGGTGGTATTGTTGAGAACCTTTCTGACAAAACTGTTAAAATAGTTGCAGAAGCGGATAAGAAGACCCTTAACGAGTTTATCTCATTGGTCCGGCCGAAAGACGAACCAATGATCAAAGTCACTGGCGTTGATGTGTCCTATGCTGAACCCTCAGAGGAATATGAATATTTTGACATCAAATACGGTGAGTTTGGCGAAGAAGGCTTTGAGAGGATAGGGGTTGCGGCTGAAAACCTTAAAAGCCTTAATCGGAAAGAGGATCAGACCCGGGAGGAGTTGGGGAAAAAGATGGACTCCGTGGGTGAAAAAATAGATAACGGCTTCTCAGAGGTTAATTTTTCTGTCAATCATCTCGACAAAAATATTACTGACCGCTTTGATCGGATGGATTTAAAATATGATAAAATCTCTGATAGAATGGAGAAGATGGATTCGACTTTGGAGAAATTAGCGGATGCGATATTGAAACTAGCAGAGAAATAAGCACATCTATTCTATCACTCCCGTAGACTTGGCCAGTTCCGTTGCCTTTTCTACTGACAGTCCGTCCCTTAGGATGGTGTACCTGTCCCTGATGCTGTTTGCTTTTGTCAGGGCCTCTATTATGTAGTTGTCTTCTATGCCCATTTCTTTTGCGGTCGTGGGTGCGCCGACTTTTTTGAGCGCGTCTCTTATCAATTCCCATTCGACGTTGTGCAGGTAGGCCATCATTATTGTGCCTACTCCGCATTGTTCTCCGTGCAGCGCGGGGTGGGGGCATAGTATGTCCAGTGCGTGCGAGAAGGAGTGCTCTGATCCCGAGCATGGCCTGCTGCTCCCGGCTATGCCGATCGCTACGCCGCTGCTTATGAGTGATTCTACGAGTATGCTTATGTCGTTTTTTATTTTTTCTGCGTTGTGTATGACTATTTCTGCGGAGAGCATGGCCAGGACTGCTGCGTAGTCTCCGTAGTATTCGCTTTTTTCTTTGTTTGCAAGCTTCCAGTCCAGGACTGCGGTCTAGTTTGATATGGCGTCTGCGCATCCTGCTGCCGTGAGCTTGGGCGGCGCTTTTTGGAGTATCGCGGTGTCGGCTATGACTGCGAGGGGGCTGTGGGCTTTTATGGACATCGGGGTCTTTCCTTTGATGGATGCCTGGGGGGAGACTATGCCGTCGTGGGATGCGGCGGTCGGTATGGATAGGAACGGTATCTTTGCTTTAAGCGCAACTACCTTCGTGATGTCTATTATCTTTCCGCCGCCTACGCCTGCTACGTATTTTATATTGGTTCCTTTTTTTATCTCTGCGAGGATCTTTTCGACTTCTTCGTCTGCCGGGCCTTCGATCAGGTATAGCTGGGATTTGAGGGCGTCTTTTACTTTGTCTCCTGCTATTTCTTTGGTTGTGGGGTCCGATATGACTATGGAGTCTCCCCAGAGCCTTAGTTCGTCTGCGATGTCTGCTATCCTGTCTATGGCTCCGTCGCCTGTGACTACTTTTCTTGGAAGCTCTATGTCTTTCATTTGTTTATACGGCCTTTGTTCTCTCGCAGTATTCGCATCTGTGGGGCATTGCCGCGGATACGGAGCATCTCTTGCATCCTTTTACCGGGGACATCGAGCCTTTGGGGTTTGTTGCTACGATGTTTGTCATCATCCCCATGGTTATTGGCTCTATGTTTATGAGGCAGAAGTGGTCTGCGAATCTCATCAGCGTCGAGAATGTCCTGTTTATTGCGCAGTTGGGGTATATGCAGCCTCTGTAGTCCCTTACTATCTTGCGCCTTACTAAAGGGGAGAAGTCTACCTGTATTGTTTTGTTGACCATTCCCTTGTCGCTGTGTAGTATCTTGTTTCCCCTGTGCACTACGTCCATGAAGTCCACGTTGTGGAATTCTATGCCTGCGCCCCGGTGCGGGTATTTCTGTATGAAGTTTTTGAATCTGTTCATCAGTAAGTCTATTGCCATTTCCGCGGTGAATCCTTCGCTTTCCAGAAGGTATGTGACAGCCGCAGCCGATGCGCCTGTTGCAGTGCTAAGTATCTGGTTCATGTTCTCATAGGTAGGCATGCCTTTTTTTATGGTATCTTCGACGACATCCACCACTCCCTCCAGAACCTCGAGCGCGTAATCGTCTTTGTACATGTCGTACGTGGACTGGCAGAGGTGGTGGCCTATGTCCCCTACCGACAGCGAGGGAACCGAGAGTATGTTGGCGTAATTTACTTCCTTTGCGAGCGCTTCTTCCACGACCGGCCGCATGCCTTTCATGTACCTTTTCTGGTATTTGTCTATGCCGAAGGGAAAGGCGCCCAATTCCTTCATCAGCTCATTCTGGGACTCTACGGGCGCATCGAATATGCGTTTGAGCATGTCGATCTCTTCTTTGACTGCGTCTGTTGCGGTTTTTCCGCTCTCCATTGCGTCAATGTATCTCCAGCCGAAGACGTAGCTTGTGTTCATGCCCCAGGACTTGGAGGCAAGAACGATGCGGGCGTAGTATTTTTCTTTTTCCGTAAGCTTCATTCCTTGCAGCATCTGGTTTAGGACATTCACTGTGGAGCCGGGGGTTAGCGCGAAATCTGCGACGCATACCGGGCCGTAGAAGCCGGAATGCTTCCTTGCGCACTCCTTTGATACCAAAGCCTCAGAGTATCCTATCTTTTCGATGAATCTATCCACAAAGGCTCTGAACGCAGGATCTTTTTCGTAGAGTATCTCCATCAAAGCCGGGGTCTGTATGTGTTCCGTATACGGTTCGTCCGCATAGTTTATCGTGTCTGTAAGGTCGCATAATATGTCGTAGTGCTGCCTGACCGATTCCTTGTGCAGGTCGTATACCGCCGGTTCCTGCGAGTCTGAAGGATTCAGGGTCTCTACGACTTTTACGTATGGTTTCAGGTCTTTTATCAGGAATTTGCCTCCCCGGTGTTTCTTCAGCATGTCGATGTTCGCATGCATCAGGGCCAGGGACTCGTCTGCTGCCTTACTATAGTCTGCGTTTTGTTTCAATTTGCTTAGTATAAATTTGGCTTAAAGCGTTAAATATCTGTCTTTTCGCGGATTTCTTTTTTTAGTTGCCAAATTCAGTATTCCTACATGGTAACAGTTATCGGAATAGACCCCGGAACAAAGAGCTTTGACTTCTGCGGAATGGAGGACGATTCAGTGATACTGAACGAATCAGTATTATCCGACGACATAGCAAAAAACCCCGCACGGTTCGTGGAAGTGATCAGATCCATTGACGCAGACTACATCGTCGGGCCTTCCGGCTACGGTCTACCGATCAAGAAATTAAGCGAGCTAGACCAAAAGGATCTTTTTCTTTTGACTCTTGTCAAGCCTGAGGAACTTGAGGGTATAAGCGTTCTTGCAGGCATGCAGAAATCTTTTGCCCTCCTGTTGAAAGAGGATATCCCTATGTATTTTATCCCCGGCGTGATACACCTGCCTACCGTGCCCGAGTACCGGAAGATAAACAAACTGGACATGGGCACTGCAGACAAGTTATGCTGCGCTGTCCTGGGCGTATGGGACCAGGCAAGGCGTCTTGGTATCGGATATGATAAGACCTCCTTCATACTTGCTGAGGTGGGATTCGGCTACACTTCTGCGTTGGCGGTTGAAGCGGGCAGGATAGTTGACGGAGTAGGCGGGACGACCGGCAGCCCAGGGTTCACTTCCCTTGGCTCCGTGGACGGCGAACTAGCCTACCTCCTCGGAAGATTTGATAAGACGTTGCTATTTTCCGGCGGAGCATCAAGCCTCATAGACAAAAAAATAAGCCCGGAAGAATTGTCCAGATTAAAAGACACAAGCAAAGAATACCTGGCAGCATGGGACTGCCTGATAGAAGGCGCGGTAAAAGACGTACTAATGCTCCTGGCATCCGTTAAAAAACCAAAAGAGATCCTTTTATCCGGCAGGCTTTCTCGGATACCTGCTCTCGTGCAGGAACTATCCGAAAGGCTTAAGTGGATCGCTCCAGTGCGAAGGGTTGAGGGGTTCTCCTGCGAGGTGAAGGAGGCTGCGCAGGGGGCGGCGTTGGTCGCAAACGGCCTGGCAGGCGGGAAATACAAGCCGCTTGTGGATAACATGAAACTACGCGAAGCCAAAGGAACTGTCCTGGACTATGTGCGACTGAAAGAAATAGGCGAGTTGAAGAGGAGATACGGGCTAATGTAAAAATAAAATAGAAAAAATAAAATGAGCGTCAGCTCATTTCAGATGGTCCAGTCCTTCCACTGCCTCAGGGTTTGCAAGAGTTGAAAGGTCTCCGACCGGCTCTCCCTTGGCTTTGGCTTTTATGACCCTGCGCATTATCTTACCTGAGCGGGTCTTGGGCAGGTCTTCTACGAACCATATCTCGTCCGGCCTTGCGATTGGGCCTATCTCTATTCCCACCCATTTTCTTAGTTCGTCTTTTAGTTCCGCCGTGGGCGTGTGCGTCTTTCGGAGCACCACGTATGTCCTTATGGCTTCTCCTTTTACTTCGTGGGGTATGCCGATCGCCGCCGCTTCCGCGACTGCTGCGTGTGAGACCAGCGCTGATTCTACTTCGGCTGTTCCTATCCTGTGGCCTGATACGTTTAGTACGTCGTCTGCTCTGCCCTGTACCCAGTAGTATCCTTCTTTGTCTTTTCTGGCTATGTCTCCTGCGAGGTATATTCCCTTATATTTGCTCCAGTAGGTTTCTGTGTATCTGTCCGGGTTCTTGTATAGCGTGCGCAGCATCGAGGGCCAGGGTTTCTTTATGACCAGCAGGCCTCCTTTGTCAGTGAGGCTCTCTCCTTCTTCGCTGAATATGTCCGCGACTATTCCGGGCAGGGGCTTTGTAGCCGTTCCCGGCTTTAGTACCGTCATCGGAACCGGGGATATCATGTGCATCCCGGTCTCGGTCTGCCACCAGGTATCCATTATGGGGCACGTCTTCTTGCCGATCAATTCGTGGTACCATACCCATGCTTCGGGGTTTATTGGTTCTCCGACGCTTCCCAATAGGCGCAGGCAGCTCATGTCTCTCTTCTTGGGCCATTCGTCTCCTAGGCGCATGTGCGCTCTTATGGCTGTGGGCGCTGTGTAGAATATTGTGACTCCGTGCTTTTCGATCAGTTCCCACCATCTGTCCGGGTGCGGGTAACTTGGCGCTCCTTCGTACATGAAGGACGTCGTTCCGTTTATCAATGGTCCGTATACTACGTATGAGTGCCCGGTTATCCATCCTGCGTCCGCGCTGCACCAGTATATGTCTTCTTCTTTCATGTCAAAGACGTTCCTTGTGGTGCTGTATGTTCCTACGGCGTATCCTCCGTGTACGTGGACTATTCCTTTGGGCGAACCGGTCGTGCCCGACGTGTATAATATGAATAGCGGGTCCTCCGGGTCCATCTCTTCTGTCTTGCAGTGCATGGATTCTCCTTCCACCATGTCGTGCCAGTAGATGTCTCTTTCCGTGGTCATCGGCACCTGGTTTCCTACGCTCTTTACGACAACCACCGATTCGACCCCGGGGGCGTCTTTGAGCGCTTCGTCGGCATTGTGCTTCAGCGAAACCACCGAGCCTCTCCTGTAGAATCCGTCGGCTGTGACTAGGACCTTTGAACCGCAGTCGTTCATCCTGTCCCTGAGAGCCTTAGCCGAGAACCCCGAGAACACTACTGAGTGGACTGCGCCGATCTTTGCGCATGCGAGCATCGCTATTGGCAGTTCGAGAAGCATCGGTAAATAGATGGAAACGCGGTCTCCTTTCTTTACTCCGAGGCTCTTTAATGCGTTTGCGAATTTGTTGACCTGTATGTACAGGTCTCTGTAGGTGAGTTTCTTTACTTCGCCGGTCTCTCCTTCCCATATGAATGCTACTTTGTTCTTGTGCCAGGTCTTCATGTGCCTGTCCACTGCGTTGTGCACGATGTTCATCTTGCCGCCGGTGTACCACTTGTAGAACGGGGCCTTGCTCGCATCCAGGGTCTTCTCCCAGGGCTTAAACCATTCCAGCTCTTTTGCAACCTCCCCCCAGTACCATTCCACGTCTTCGGCCTTCTTCAAAAGCTCATCGTAGCTCTTTATGTGATGCTTGTCCATCCAGGCTTTGATGTTGCTCTTATCTGCCATCTCCTTAGGCGGGCTAAACACTCTCTGTTCGTTCATCAATACCTCAACGTCCTTATGTGTCTTTGTCATTTTTCCACCGTTTGTTTTGCTTGGGTTTTTGAGTTTTTATTTTGATACAGGCTTAGGCGCTTTTATCAACAGCGCGGCAAGTGCCGCCATCCCCACGAGCGCTCCAAGTATCAGCCCGGGCAAGGCATAGCTTGAAATAACCGGGGCAGCCGGGACCATGCTAGCAGATAGCATGGGTCCGAGTATTCCGCCTATCCCGTAGGCTGTGAACACTACGCCGTAGTTTACGCCGCAGTTCTTTGAGCCGAAAAAGTCGGCTGTCGACGACGGGAACAACGAAAAACACGACCCGAAACACAGGCCTATCAACGCCATCACGACGTATACCATTATCGGCGACATGGGTGTGGTGTATACGAATGACGCTATGAGCAATGCCTGCAGCCCGAACAATACGAACATGGTCTTCGCTCTTCCAACCTGGTCCGACAGCCAGCCCGCAAATATCCTCCCCACGCCGTTGAATATGGCAAGAACGCTTACTGCGACCGCTCCCTCAAGCACCGCAGCTTCGGCGGGATAGTGGAATGCGTCTCTGAAAGCGATCTCTGCGAACTTGTTCAAAAATCCGATGACCATGAGCCCGGCCGCGGCCGTGAATATGAACATAACCCACAGCATCCAGAACTGCCTGGTACGGATCATCTCTGAAACCGTGTAATCCTTATAAGCGTGCGTTACTGCCTTCTTGGTCTTGGACGGGTCCCATCCTGCGGGTTTCCAGCCTTCCGGCGGGTTTCTGAGGATGAGCGCTCCTGCGCATATCACTACTAAAAATACTGCGCCCAAGGTCATGAACGTGTTTTGGAGGCCGATATTTAGAAGGCTTGATAACGCAGGCATCTGGAAAAGCGATACTATCAATGGCTGTATAAGGCCCTTAGGCTGAGCCGGAAGCCCGTTTATCATCACCTGCGCGATCGGTGCGAGCAATACCGAGCCGAACCCGAATCCGAAGACCATTATTCCGGCTATCAATCCCCTTTTGTCCGGGAACCATTTGCTGCCCGCGGCGATCGGTGCGCCGTATGCGAATCCTACGCCTGACCCCGCCAGTACTCCGTATGTTATATACATTAGTGTTTTATCGTATACTGCCTGGCTGGATGCTATGAATCCTATGCCGAGCAGTATCCCTCCTATCAGCGCAACCAGCCTGGGGCCTCTTTTGTCCTGTATCCTTCCTGCGATTGGCATGGTCAGCGCGAAGAACAGGAGCATTATGGAAAAGACCAGTGTCTGCTCCGGCGTAGTCCATTTATACAGGCCTTTTTGGTTGTCCAGCGTGGAGCCGAATATGCTCCAGGTATATGTTATGCCGAGCATCAGATTAATGATAACTCCCCCGGCCACGATGAGCCAGCGGTTCGTTTTTTTATCATCCATTTTCCGAACACCTCTTTTTTAATCTATCATGATTAATTATGTTAAATTATTGGGGTGTCATCCTTTAAAAAGCACGCATAA
>JAHEXG010000083.1:568-4129 GCA_023252215.1 Candidatus Altarchaeales archaeon | reverse complement strand
GAGCTGGAGAAGAATCGCAGAGGTATCTATGCCGGGGCCATCGGTTACTTTTCCTTTAACCAAAACATGGACATGGCAATTTCTATCCGTACGATAATATTCGAGAAAGACAGAGCTTATATACAAGCAGGCGCGGGGATAGTCGCCGACTCGGACCCCGGGACAGAATTCCAGGAAAGCTTGAATAAGGCCAACGGAGTGCTTAAAGCCATAAAAGAGGCGGAATAGATGAAATTATATAACAAATTTGTTATTTTCAATTGTTTGTAACAAATTTGTTATTTTAATGGCTAGTAACAATATTATTAACATGGTGCGTTTACTTAACCAGTATCAATTACTGTGGTCAAAGTTAAAGGATGAAGTGATAGGCGCCAATAACGCAACAAAGGCATTAAACATAAATCAAGCTAAGTTGCGGGTGCTATTGTCCCGGATGAGAAAAGAACACATGGCAGTAACCACCGGGCGAGGAGAATACCGCCTTGTAGAACCAAAGAAATGGATCCAAATCAAAGGGCTTGGCATGAGGAATCTGCCGGTACCCGATCAATTAATAGAAGATCTCATATCGCACTCGGAAGAAATAAGGGCGATATTGTTATATGGTTCAACGGTCTCAGGGGACCTTACACCTCTAAGTGACGTGGACATCCTGATAATATCCGATAAAAATCTCGCGGAATTGGAAGATAAATACAAATTTCCGGTGAGCATAGAGGTACAGCCCAGTGGAGGGTATGATAAAATCTATGTCCACAATGCCATAAAAAAAGGAGAAACCATATACGACGAGGGCGTACTCGATGTGGTGAGGGATTCCAAAACAACCAAGGAGGACTACGACAAAAAACTTGAGGAAATACGATCAAGCCTCTTCAAACTAAACGATGAAAGACTGTTCGAGTCCCTGGCAATCATGGACGCAGCCCACATACTGTATTCAAGCCTGCGGGGGCTTGAAATAGTAGAGGAAGAACTATCCGGAAAAACCACGGGGATAGAGATAAGCCCAGAAATATTGAAGGGCGCAAAAGAACTCTACCGCCTGTCAAAAGCCGGCCAAAGAGGAGTACCAGAAGTTACAAGAAACGACCTAAAAACGCTCAGAGACGCGATAACAGACAAATGGGCAAATATAAAAATCGAGGTGGACAGATGGGCAGAAAAAAGAAGATGAAGGCATCCATATCACTAAAGGCCCAGGAAGACGCCCACAAAAAACTGGCCGACGATCCCGAAATAAACGTAGGAGAACACACCAGAGAATACTGAAAAAAAGAAGCCAACGGATACGGCCGACAAGCCGAGGAAAGAATAGAAAAAGCCAGATTCACCCAAAAAGAGATCGAAGAAATCGAAAGAAAAGGAAAAGAAGAAGCCGAACGATTATACCAGAAAAAAAAGGAAAAAATCGAAAAACAAGAAGAAAGAACATGAAAACCGCAAACGTCCTCGTCATAGACAACATAGACTCCTTTGTCTACAACCTGGTGCAATACGTGGGAATGCTTGGAGGTAATCCCGTCGTGGTCGACAATAGGGAAGATTTTAGCATCATCCAGAAAATAATGGAAAAAAATGATATAACGCATATCATCATATCCCCCGGCCCCAAGTCACCCAGGGACGCAGGCATATCCAATAAAGTCATCCTGGAATACGGGTCAAAGATACCCACCCTCGGCGTCTGCCTGGGGCATCAATGCATCGGCTACGTATTCGGAGGAGAGATTAGGAGGGCCAAAGAATTGAGGCACGGCAAGACTTCGATGATAAAACATAATGGAACAGGCATATTCAAGAATATAACCAACCCATTTGAGGCGACAAGATATCATTCCCTGGTAATAGAAGAAAAAAATCTCCCAGACCGTCTTCAGGTAACTGCAAGGAGCCTGGACGACTGCGAGATAATGGGCGTCAAACACCGGGATTACCCAATCTACGGAGTGCAATTCCACCCGGAATCCATTCTCACAAAAGAAGGCATGACGCTCATAAAGAATTTTCTTGGAACGAGCAAGGAGCGAATAAGATGAAAGAAATAATTTCCAGCTTAGTCGGCGGAAAAAACATGTCCGCGCAGGATGCCAAAAAGGCAATAAAGACCATAATGAGCGGACAGTCAAACGACATAGAGATAACCGCATTACTCACAGGCCTCAAAATAAAAGGAGAGACCCCTGAAGAGATAGCATCCTTTGCCAGGGTCATGAGGGAATATGCCTTAAAGATCGAGCCCAAGGTTCTGGGGACTCTGGTCGACATGTGCGGAACAGGCGGGGACAAATCGAATACATTCAATATTTCCACGACTGCTATGTTCATCGTGGCCGGGGCCGGAATACCTGTAGCCAAGCACGGGAATAGGGCAATGACTTCTAAATGCGGGTCCGCAGACGTCCTGGAAGCGCTCGGCGTAGACCTCTCGATAGGCCCTGAGAAGATACGCAAGTCCATTGAGGACGTGGGCATAGGATTCATGTTCGCGCCCATGCATCACTCAGCGACAAAATACGTAATGCCGGTACGCAAAGCCCTCGGCTACAGGACGGTCTTCAATATACTGGGACCCCTCACAAATCCTGCGAATGCCAGAGCCCAGTTAATGGGCGTCTACGACCCGGGCCTCACAGAGAAACTTGCCGAGGTATTCAGGATACTCGGACTGGAAAGAGCGATGGTGGTCCACGGAATGCCGGGGTTAGACGAACTGTCAACTATTGGAAAGACAAAGATCTCGGAATTAAAGGAGGGCAAGCTAAATACATACTACATAAGCCCGGAAGAATACGATCTTGCGAGAGCCGATATGAAAAACTTACTGGGCGGAACGCCGCAGGAAAACGCCGTAATATTAAAGAACATATTAAAGGGCGTAGATACCGGGCCAAAAAGAGACATTGCCCTCCTAAACGCAGCAGCAGGCATATTAGTCGGGGGAAAAGCCGACGATCTGGGCGCAGGCCTAAGCATCGCAGAAGAAGTCCTGGAAGACGGCAGAGCCTATAAAAAACTATGCGAGTACGTAAAATACTGCGGAAAATGAAATTCGATTACGACAAAATAGAAAAAGAAAAAATAGAGGAAATAACGGACCTAAAGGAGACCAGGTCCCTCATAGGCGCAATAGAAAAAGCCAAAAAAGAAGGAAAGACGCCAATAATCGCAGAAGTAAAAAAGAAAAGCCCGAGCAAAGGAAAAATAAGGGAGATAGAGCCCATAGACGCTTCGCAGTCCATGGAAAGGGGCGGAGCCTGCGCATTATCGGTATTAACGGACAAACACTTCGACGGCAAGATATGCTATCTGCGCCAGGTCAAAAAAGCGGCGAAACTGCCGGTCTTGCGCAAGGATTTCATCATCGACACATTCCAGTTATACGAAAGCCGCGGAAACGGCGCAGACGCAGTCCTGTTAATAACGGCATTGCTAAAAGATAAGACGACACAATACGTTGACATAGCACATGAACTGGGAATGGAAGCGCTCGTAGAAGTCCACTGCGCAGAAGACCTGGATTATGCCCTCGACTCTAGGGCAAGACTCATAGGGATA
>JAHEXG010000083.1:0-558 GCA_023252215.1 Candidatus Altarchaeales archaeon | reverse complement strand
CAACCGAAACCTAAGAACCCTTAAGGAGGAGTCAGGCATGGCCGGAAATGGGCCATCCTTTAGGGCTACGGAAACGCTGGCGCCCCATATCCCCAAGAACCGGATAATAGTCGCAGAAAGCGGAATAAATACGAGGCAGGATATCGAAAGGCTGCAAAAAGCGGGCGCAGACGCCTTCCTGGTAGGCACGGCCATAATGTCGTCAAAGGACATAGAGAAAAAAGTTTTGGAGCTGACAGGAAAATGATCAAGGTAAAGATATGCGGATTAACGAACATTGATGATGCCTTATCCGCGGCCTCGTGCGGAGCGGACGCAATAGGCATAGTGAATGTGCCGGAATCCAAAAGATACGTAAAACTGCATGACGCAAGAGAGATATTCAAAGCAATGCCCCCCTTTGTCGCAAGAGTGGTGGTGGCATCCCCCGCAAGGATAAGCGAGATAAAAGAGATCGAGAGAAGCGGCGCAGAATACATACAATTACACGGCATAGAAGACGTAATGTTCGTCAAAGAGGTCCGCGAAAGCACCCGCCTCAAATTGATAAAACAAATC
>JAHEXG010000034.1 GCA_023252215.1 Candidatus Altarchaeales archaeon | reverse complement strand
GCTTTTTTCGCCCTATCCTCTATTACGGCAAGATCTATCTTTCTCCCGATTATGCCGGTAGACGATACTGCGACCTTTTCCGGGGAAATGGATAGGATTTTTCCCGCTAGCTCGCACATCTTCTTTGCGTCTTCCAATCCGCCTTTCACGCATGCGTTGGCGTTTCCGGAATTGACGATGACTGCCTGGAGGTCTCCTTTTTTCACCTTTTCCATGGAGACGAGAACTGGTGCGGCTTTCATGGTATTTGTCGTAAAGACCGCGGCGCACCTGCAAGGCTTTTTGTTCATGATCAAGGCTACTCCGTATTTTCCTTCTTTTACGCCTCCTGCATAAAAGTCGTCTACGCATATCCCTGAGGCGGTCTTCGTGTATTCCATTTTCCCGATTAATAAGTCTATAGATAGAATATTTATTTACTTACAGGATTGATAAATGACAAAGTGCGAAGATACGCCGGGGGAGAAATGCGCTGTCTTCGGCATCCGTTCCGCGGCCGAAGAGGTCTTTGACAGCATATACTACGGCCTCTACGCCCTCCAGCACAGGGGGCAGGAATCCGCAGGCATCGCTACTTTTTCTGACAATAAAATAATTCTTTATAAAAACATGGGACTTGTTTCCGACGTCTTCTCAGACCACCTGAAAAACGACCGCCGGCTGCCTGGCAGATCCGGGATAGGCCATGTCAGATACTCCACCTGCGGATCCCCGGGGATAGAGAATGCGCAGCCCATGGTGATAAATTATTCAGGCGGAAGCTTTGCCATTGCCCACAACGGGGACCTCGTCAACGACGACGAACTGAGGGCCATACTGGAGCGCAAGGGAAGCGTATTTACGACAACGTCGGACACTGAGATAATCGCGCAGCTCATAGTAAAAGAGCACCTGCGCACCGGGGATTTCATAGAAGGGATAAAGAGCGCCATGAATTATCTGCGAGGCTCATACTCCATAGTAATACTCAAAGAAGACAGGATAATCGCGGTCCGGGACCCGTGGGGATTCCGCC
Organism: Candidatus Altarchaeales archaeon; assembly: GCA_023252215.1. Taxonomy (GTDB): domain Archaea; phylum Altiarchaeota; class Altiarchaeia; order IMC4; family QMZM01; genus CAIYYO01. The sequence goes on along the minus strand of JAHEXG010000034.1, from coordinate 16,323 downwards.
CGCTCGTCTACGGCAGATCAGACAAAGCCGTGGCAGTCGCATCAGAGACATGCGCCCTCGACTCGTTGGGAATGCAGACCGTAAGAGACGTGAAGCCCTCCGAGATACTCGTCATAGGCGACACAGTCGAATCACATTACGGCAGAAAGGACGAAGTACACCACTGCATGTTCGAATACGTCTATTTCGCGAGGCCGGACTCCATAGTAAACGAGATACCGGTCTATGAAGTTAGGAGGAACCTGGGAAGGATACTTGCCTTAGAGGCGCCCGTCGAAGCAGACCTGGTAGTGGCTGTGCCGGACTCCGGGATCACCGCAGCCATCGGCTACTCGCAGGAATCAAAGATCCCATACGGCGAAGGCTTGATGAAGAACCGCTACCACGGAAGAACGTTCATCATGCCGGGCCAGAAGCAAAGAGAACTGGGAGTAAAGGTAAAACTCAACGTCATAAAAAGCGAAGTATTAGGCAAGAAAATAGTCCTCATAGACGACTCCATAGTACGCGGAACAACAATAAAGAGGCTCGTAAAGCTACTGAAAGACCAGGGAGCCGCGGAAGTCCACGTCAGGATATCCTGCCCCCCGATACGCCACCCCTGCCACTACGGAATAGACATGCAAAGCTACGACCAATTCATAGCCCAGAAAAAAGAAGTAAAAGAGATCGAAAAACAAATAGGCGCAGACAGCCTCGCATACATCTCGCTCGAAGGACTGGTACACGCAATAGGCCTCCCGGAAGAAAAACTGTGCCTCGCATGCCTCAACGGGAACTACCCGATAAAAGAGGAACAGACAAAACTATCGGATATTTGATCTAAAGAGCCACATTCTCGATATATAAATCTGTAGTTTACATATATAAACTAGTGGTTTATATGGAAGCTTTGTCCCTGAATGAGATACGGTCCTCTCTGAAGCTCTTAAAGGAGCCTTTGGCCGATTATAATGCGAACAGCCTGAGCAAGAATCAGGGGATCACTGCGATGGGCGCCTTAAAGATACTCAAAAGATTGGAGAAACAAAACCTCCTGAGATCCAAAAAGATGGGCAAGGCAGTGTTCTACAAGCCCAACCTCGCAGACGATTACCCCAAAAGATTCTTCGAACTCTTACTCGAGAAACAAGCCGAGGAATCAAGCCCAAGGGTAAAAAAATGGGTCCGGGAGCTTAGAAAACTATCGGACAAAGCACAAGCAGCGATAATGTTCGGATCGGTCCTTGAAAAACAAGACCACGGCGACGTAGACGTTCTCCTTATACTGGAGCCCTCGCAAAACGACGTAGTAGAAAAGGCGTTAGAGGAACTAAACCAACTAAACGTCAAAAAGATCCACGCCGTAAAGCAGACAAAAGAAGACCTGGCACAGAACATAAGAAAGGGAGACAGGGTCGTACTCGAAGCCCTTGGAAAAGGAATAATACCCTTTGGGTACGAGAAAATAGTGGAGGCGATAAAAGATGCCGCACTCTGAAAACAAAGTAGAATGGTGCCTGAAAGGACCTTGATATCAAAATCATCCCCTGCGAAACAGCGGATTAGGCCTAATCTTCCTTGGATTGTTGTCGACTTTGCTCTTCTGCATCTCTTTTTGAATTGAGTCATCGTCGCTTTTCTGGGGATGGTTCTTGCATTTCACGCTCTGGCACTCGTCGCAGCATGCATCGCTTTCGCTTCTTTCCGTGTCCTCGCAAGTATAATATTGTTCGCATTTGGGGCAGCACATTTTTAGAACCTCGTTATGTTTATTCTATTGGAAACAGAGCGTAAAACTAAGTATCATTCTTTTTCGCTTAAGTTATCGCATATACCGCTAAACTGCTCCAGCGCAGTCTCAAGATTCTCCTTAATATCCTGCGCTATCACGTCCGGGTCAGGCAGATTCTCCGAGTCCTCAAGCGTTTCGTCCTTCAGCCAAAAAATATCAAGGCTCGCCTTGTCCCTATCCATTAGTTCTTTGTAAGTAAAGGCCTTGAACCTCTCTGTTTCCTTCCTATCCCGCCTGTTTTTGGTATTATAGCATTTGACAAATTCGTCCAAGTCATCCAATTTCAGGGTGTTCTCCTTTAGGGTGAAATGCTTGTTGGTCCTAAGATCATATATCCACAATTTCTCTGTCCAGGCCTTCTCGCTGGCAGGCTTGCGATCGAAGAATAAGACGTTAGCTTTTACTCCCTGGGCGTAGAATATGCCTGTCGGAAGCCTTAATAAAGTATGTACGTCGCATTCGGTCAATAATTTCCTCCTGACAGTCTCCCCTGCGCCGCCTTCGAACAATACGTTATCAGGGACGACTATTGCGGCCTTTCCGTTGATCTCTAACAGCGTTTTAACGTGCTGCAGGAAGTTTAGCTGCTTGTTTGAGGTCGTAGCCCAGAAATCCTGCCTCTCATAGGTCAAAGATTCCTTGTCGGCCTTGCCCTCGTCGTTTACGATGGTGATGCTGCTCTTCTTGCCGAATGGAGGATTGGTCAGGACTATATTGAACCTTTCCCCTGGATCGGATACGAGCGCGTCTCCGACCTGGACCGGGCTGTCATCTCCGCCTATGCCGTGGAGGTAGAGGTTCATTACGCACAGCCTGGCCACGTTGTCCACGATATCCCAGCCCTTGAAGGTCTCGTATTTCAGGAACTTCTTCTGGTCCTTGTCCAGCTTGTAGGTATTAGAGATGTAATCATGTGCTGCCAAGAGGAACCCGCCTGTGCCGCAGGCAGGGTCGCATAACGTGTTCCCTGGTTCAGGTTTGATCACCTGGACCATGGCTTTTATGAGAGGCCTCGGCGTGAAATACTGGCCTGCGCCGCTCTTCGTGTCCTCGGCGTTCTTCTGCAGGAGTCCTTCATAGATGTCGCCCTTTACGTCGATGTCTAAACCAACCCAGACCTCGCCGTTAATAAGATCGATTAATCTCTTCAGCTTCGCAGGGTCCTGTATCTTGTTCTGGGACTTGCGGAAGATAACGCCTAACAGTCCCTTGCCTTTGCCCAGGGATTCCAGGATGTGACGGTAGTGCACTTCCAAGGCGTCGCCGTCTTTCTCTAACAAGGACTTCCAATCCAGGCCCTTAGGGATCGCCGACGGCTTGTTAAACGGGGGTTTGCTCTGCTCGTCCGCCATCTTCAGGAACAAAAGATACGTTAACTGCTCGACGTAGTCGCCGTAACTGACTCCGTCGTCTCTTAAGACATTGCAATAATTCCACAACCGCTGAACGATCGCTGCTGATTCGGTGGCCATTATTTCATGTAATATAAGATAGAGTGTTTAATATTAGGAGAGAATAGGTAGATGAATAAAAATGGATCAGTCTAAGTACAGAAGTGAAGTAATAGAAAAATTCATAGCGTGTGAAATGATGATCAACGCCATCATATCACAACATTATTTTAAAAAAATCCATAAAGACTTCTATTTCATAGTTCTTTATGATGAATATTTTAACTTCGGCTTAAGGCGACGGATTCTTGAAAAATTGGTGAAAGATTTGGATAAGAAAATGATCCAAAAATTAAATCGACTTAATACAATAAGAAATTATTTTGCACATTGCGATATAAAATACATTGACGACCCAGAGAATACCACCTATGAAAACAATGGAATAATTCTCGATCCCCGGAATCCAGAGAATATGTTAGTCGACTTTGAATCATTATACAAAGAGTTCATTGAAAAAGAGGAAGAAGTCATGCCCTATTTGACCAAGATTTTTGAAAAGATGGGTGGAAAAATTATGGATCCAGATTAGCTCGCTCTGACTCACCAAATTTAGCTTTTATTAACTTCTCCTTTGATCGTCTCTAATAAGACACTTGCGGGCTCGTCGGATGGATCCTGCGGGACGAGTTTGCCCTCGAAGGCACGTTTCAGGATGCTTTGACGGAGGCGGGATGCCTCCCCTAAACTTTGATTAATTGTCTTCTCGATATAATCCGCCGTAGATAAGTAACGTTCTATTTCATTAACTATTTGTTCTTGTTCTAAAGGCGGTGCAAGAGGAATAGGTAGCTTAGCAAAATCAGTAATCGACAGATGTTGTATTGCTACTCCTCTCGCTTTGGCCCTTATAAACTTCTGAGTTGCCTCAGATTCAATAACGGATAGTAGATATCTCCGACTATACAAGTACGACCTCAGCCAGATAACAGCAACACTCTGATTAATACAAAATACGCCATCTTTATCTGTTACTATTGCTGCTCGTCCCATAGTGCCATCCTTAGTAATGAGAATATCACCAACTCTCGGTCGGTCTTTTTCTGAAAGAGCATTACATTCCTCTTTGGTAGTATAATGCGAGCTGTTAATATCGATTTTTCTGTCGATTACGTTTTTGGCGGTTACGATAGGAATCCCATTATCTACATGAGACATCGGTCGTGTGAAACCATAAGTTATCCAATCAGATATTTGTCCCCAATTTGTCCAAACCCAACCTTCAGGTAGCTCAGGTAAATCAGTTAGGTTTAACGCCTGAGCATCTTTGTATTTAACCCCAGTATATCTTTTCTTCTGGGCTGTGGTTTTCTCTACAACTATTGATGCTGATCCTAATTCATCTCGGTGATGTTTTCGCCATTCCGCGGTCAATTTGCCGAAAAAGGCGTGCGCGAGGACGCTCTGCCTGAAACGCGCAAGCTCGGCCTTCGCCTTCTTCAGGGATGTGACGCCGACGACGAGATCGGAGAAGAGTTCGTCGATTTTGGAGACGATGCGGCGTTGTTCGGGGAGGGGAGGAAGTGGGATCGGAAATTCTCTTAGCTGGCTTCCGGAGATAGCATTAAATGTGGTTCCAGTGCCTTTTCCAGCTATTTCATTTTCGGAGGAACGTAGGAAATATAGGAGGAAATTCGTTTCAATTCCACCCAAAGGACGAATGGCTGCAAGTCCCCTGCCTATGCAGGATTTTTCAGGACAGATATTAGTAGGGCCTACCGGGGCTCTGACAGAAATCAAGATGTCGCCCTTTTCGGCTATTTTCTTTGGCGCACTACACCACTTTCGAGGGGTTGGATAAAGGTCTCCAAATTCGAGTTTACCTTGGTAAAACGGCAACCCGACACTGTCCTCATTGTAACATGCCGATGGAGGAGACTGACCGAGAATAACTTCAGCGATATCTTGAAGCGTTGTTTCTGTCCAACCCCGTTGAATTGACGTCATTTGGAGGTGCATTATATCTGATTCTTTGTGCTTTTGGCTTCTTTGGCTTAATCGCAAGAAGTATAAGTATTATTGCACCAAGTATCGTTAAATTGATAAAATTAAGTCCCCGTGGTTTGTTTTCTTCCTGATATCGCAGGGTTGATGCTGTCTCCGCATGGAAAACGCCTTCCTTCGCTTGGATAGCGGCTGAATTGAATCGATAAGTTTCCTTTAATAGTTCAGCGTTGACTTTGTTTTGATTTGCTTTTGAAATCTCGGTTTCCGCCATGGAAAAGTCATATGCAGGCGCTAATACCAGATTTTTAAGTTGTATTTCCAGCCCGTTCTTCTCTTGGAGTTTCTCTTCCTCGGATTCTATTTTTGATTGGAGCATACTGATGGCATTTGCAGCTTCATTACTTTTATCTGCTATTCTTTTAGTGGACGTTGTAGATTGTTGCCCTGACTCTGATTTTATCCCCGCAATGTCGATTTTAATATCGCCCAACGTATTTACCTTGGAGATGAATTTATCCAAGCTGCTTACGTCTAGAGCCTGCTTTAGAGGATCGCACGGTCCTGTTAGCCAACCCAACAATTTGCATGAAGCGGAATCTACTTGATACTGCGCTTCTTTTCCGGTGTTTGACAATTGTACCTCCAGATTCTGCGTTAAAAGGTTCGGGGAATTTTTAGCAAGGTTTAAGTTGTCAATGGCCTTTTTATGGCAGTTAAACAAATCTTCAGGTTGTCCTTCATATGCTTTGTACGCTTTAAGATTTTTAACGCTTGCCTTACAGGATTCCAACGTAGAGAAGGCTATATTTTCAAAGTATTCCCCACCAAGGCAGGATGCGCCCAAGACAAGCACTGTAGGATTTACAGAGTCTATCAATTCCAGATCCTTACCTAGGGAGTATACTTTTGTCACTAATGCACCCAAATTCTTGGGGAGAAGTTCAGGCAAAATCTTATCAGCCGTCACCTCAATGGTTCCAGCCTTCAATTGATCCGGAAACTGAGGGACAAAAAAGTCGCAAGTGATGGAATGGTCGCTTTGTAGTGCATACACGTCTTCGTTTAGATTGCCTTTATCTATCTCTTGTTGTAGATTATAATTTTGGAAAAACCCAGAACATTCTTGGTTACTCAATTCCTTTTTGTTTAGAGTGTCAAAAGCCACAAGAATACAGTCCGTATCTTTACAATATTCATAGACATCAACCCATTGCAAACCCCCATCTTTTGTTTCATACTGCCATGAGCTCACAGTTCTTGTTTTTTCATCAGGGTTGTTGAACTCTGTCTGATACACTGAAGCACATACTGTGGGAGGGATCATCATAATCGCTAGAAAGGCCATGACCAAAATTTCTTTTTTCTTTCCTAGGACTGTCTTCATTTTCATTTTTGGGGATAGGAGTTTAATAGCCTAATCTAAAAATCGTTTTGCTGATATTGATTATGCCAAACCTCAAGGTCTTGAGTTGCCCCACAGAAAGGGCAGGTTGTAGCAATTGGGGGGATGATAACTGCACATTCAGGGTTTTGACATCTCGTTCGCCAGTAAGAGGCTCTGAGTAGCGTACCATATGATTCGGGTTTAATTTTGAGTAATTCCAATTCAAGGGCTTTCAGAACCGGACATATCCCTATCGCCGTTGTCATGTCCTTACTCCCGGCCACTATTAGACCTACTAACTTATGATCCTCCGTTTGTAATAGGCCCCCAGTTTCATAGGGATTAAAGGGCATTGCTAGGGTCATCATACCGTCATAAGTAACCGTATACGTGATTCCAGACTTTGATTCATGGGATACCACCCGCTTTATGCCTATCTCATCCATTAACGTCTGTATGTCCTTGTCGACTAGACTTTTCTTTTGGAGGAAAATTCCATCAGGTAAAAAAGAAGAGATAGCGAGTTTTACTCCCTTGGGCGTGTTTTGAGGGAGACTTAAAGGAGCATAGAACCCTTGAAGTGAATGCCAGTCCTGCATCTTTTTAAGACTTACAAAGTACGACCTTTTTCTATTTGGATCTCCGCAGGACAACAAACCCATTGGTTCCAAGGTCGAAAAAGTCAAACCAAAAGAACCTGAATCCCCATCCGCACTATACGCGTCTGTTTCTATCATGTCCTGCATCTGCACTATAGAGCCGTTCTTCATGTCAACACTTGGTTTGGCAGAAACAGATTTGACCCTTCCTCGTGTTAGTCCGGTTTGCATGCCAACCTTAAATATATTCCTGCCGATCTCCGGTTCAATGGCGGATTTCAAAACCGAAGGCAAATCATCGAAAACATCCTTCATCTTTAGGGAACAATCAAAACCCCGTGTCTTTGAATCGTAATTACTCACGGGTATCATCTCTGGTTCCAAGTACATTGGTCCCTTAGAACCCTCAAGTTGGTGTTGTGTCACCACATACATGACCTCGCCCTCTTTGGTTACGGCGAGAGGGCCCAGAGTACCGCTTCCCTTTCCGTCAGACCTTATTCTCGAACCGGGACGTAATGTTGGTGGGCTCATCATGATGTAGAATGTTATTCCTGGATCATGTGAAGTCTATCGTTCTCTTGAACACAACGCCAGCAGCCTTAAGTTCTTGGGAATAGCAAGATAGGCCCAGTATAAAGTTGCGTCCGTCGTTGTTGTTGACGAGATTTTCATTTATTTCTTTGCTATCCCTGGACACTGTTTTCCCCGGCGCCAGTTTGTCGATAAGGTCAATCGTGCCCGTGTATTTAACGATCGGATTTTCAGCGCTTACGATGTTGTAATCACACTTCACGAAGTTAAGCTCCCGGGCGCCGGTATTTTTGATCTCAACCTGGATGTAGGACTTATCCATTGGGAGTATAACCCAGCCGAATATATTCCAGTTACTCTGTTTCACCGCCGGATTTATTTCCAGGCTGCTTTCCGGCTTACTTACGCAGCCTGCAAACATAGCGCTTATTAGGAGCGCTATCAACATTCCCGTTTTATAATTTGTCTCAGCCATAAGTTCACCTTAATGTATTTTTTATATTATATTCATTCTTGCGTTTAAATATACTAAATATGCAGTTTTTTGTATATAAGGATTTATAGATGGCTTCTATTATTATCATCGGACATGGATACACCAGACGATCTAGCAATCCCTTTTAAGGTCCATGTGGCCGTTCTAGGGTACGAAGTTGATCGTATTGTCGAACCCCTTAAGCGTAGAGGGGTCAGCAGATTCTATCTTCTTGTAGGAGAAAAGGAATCTGACAGAGGTAAACAGTTCATTAACCTTCTTAAAAAGAGAATTGTGGGGACGGATAAGGAAAAAATTCTTCTCCCTCAAGAAGAATTCAAGCTAGTAGCAGTTAACCTGTGGGACTATCGCGATATGATGGCCAAAATTTGTGAAATTGTAAATTATGAGGTTAAGGAAGGGCACAGCGTTTATGTTAATGCTTCATCAGGAAGTAAATTAGCGGCTGTCGCAAGCACTAATGCTGCGTTCATGTGTGGTGCGAAACCATACTATGTGCAGGCTGAAGAGCAAAATTACATGAAGATATTGGAGCAGCAGGGTAAGTCACTCGAAGGCCTTTCATCAGGAGTAAAAAATATATTGGATATACCGGAATACGTATCTATAAAACGACCCAAAGACGAATTTGTCAAAGCTCTTTCGATAATTGATAAGAGGCCAGGGATAAGTCAAAAAGAGTGGATGGAAGCCATCGATAAAGAGGGCTTGTTAGCTCGTGGGGATGGTGAAAACGGGATATACATAAAGTTCCGTAGACAGTATTTAGAGCCGCTAATCATAAGAAGATGGATTAGTGCGAAAAAAGAGGGAAAGGAATCTGCAATAAACTTAACAGATAATGGAATTAACATCCTGCGAACTTTTGAAGGGGTTTCCAAAAATAAGAAACCAGAAACTCTTTAGGCTACCTAATTCGATTTTTTTTATGTCCCACTTTTCTGTCGCGCTCTCACGCCTTTATTAACCTCCTTTTCCCCGTTAGTTAACGCAGTTAAAAGATATTATAGTCATCCGGCGTAGTTTTTCGAGGTTTAGAGATGGTCGTCAAGTTATCAAAGGATCCTAGGGACGTGAACGAGGTCGTAGAGAGGTATATCGTTTTGTTCCTTGGCGCAAGCCTTGATCCGATCCCCTCGGAGTTGCACCTCCAGAAGGAGCTTTTTGTCTTCCTAAACGTTTACAAGAACCTGAGGGAATTCATACATTTTGAGAAGCACTACAAGGGGCCGTATTCTCAGGAGATTAAGGAGGCGTTGGAGTCGCCGATGTATTTGTCTAATTCTTGGCAGCTTGAGGAGCCTCAGATAAGGCTGACCAAGGAGGGTCAGGAGGTCTATAGAGAACTCGTGTCATTTTACAAGGACGACGAGCGGTTTAAACAGCTTCTGGAGGCCATAAAGCTCACCCGGAGGATGTACGATAAGCTGTCCGGAGACGAGCTTTTGCTTCTGAGCTATCTGACTTATCCAGACTATAAAATGGAGTCTGCTGTTTCCGAAAAGATTTACGCTAAAAAGGATAGTCTGGCATCTAATCTGCGTAGTAAGGGCCTAATTACCGACGGCAGATATAAAGAGATAATCAGCGTCGCATCTTCCAGGTAAACAGAATGCAATCACCCACCCATCCCGTCTCCTGGTTTGTAACCCGGGGCGTCAGGCGGACTATTCGCAGCGATCCTTTGCTAGTCGTAGCAGAATCAGTCGGCAGCAAATTCCTCCTTTCAGAGCCGGTTTACGGCCTGTACGAGCAGTGCAAGACCATTGATGAAGGGATCGAAGGCATACGCACCCAGTTATCAATGTTGTGGGATGCATATGTCGAATTCCCGGAATCCAAGTTGACTGAGGGCGGAATGGAGTTGAGAGAAAAGTTAAGGGCTTTGATCAAGTAGTTGGCGTAATTCAGGTCTCGTTGAGGTGTTTTATCACTATCTGCGCCGTCGGATGGTGTTTTTTGATGAGTTTTTCCAGGTCCGGCCGGTATTTGTCATAGATCGCATCCGTCGTTACATAGTCTATTTTCTTGTTTTCGTTTTCCGAGTGGGCGACGGCATCGATCAGTATCAGGAGGTCTTGTTCGTGTTGGGCGGCGTCTTGCAGGGCGTATAGGTCGCTTTTTAGGGGCTTGCAGGCGGAAGATTTGTAGTATTCCGCCACGACGTGGTTTTTGTAGTATTCCGGCGAGGAGAGATCGTTCCGTATTTTGCCGAGCCGGACCTTGATGTCCTGTATCTTGGGGTGCAGTTCCATCAGGAAGTCTTCAAGTGTTTCTTTACGCAGCGTGTGGTTGTATTTGAGGTTGATTGCCTCCATGCAGGATTCGAAGAGCCTCTTTAAGTGTTTTTCATCATTTTTATTGCTTCCAAGCGACGACTTAAAGCAGTTGTTGTAGAATTCCTGGAGAGTCTTACCTGTTTGTTTTTGGTGATCATAGGACAACACGTTCTTATATATCCTTTCACGGCGCTCCTTGATTCCTCTTAGTTCTTCGCATACCAAGTTTGAGGTAAGCCATGTGCCTGCATTAACTATCCTGGAGGCTTTGCCGTAATAGTGTTTGTCAAACGGGCTTGTTGAATGGATCAGAATGCAGGTGTCGAGAAAGAACGTCATTTTTATGCGTTTGTCGGCATCAGGGAGTAGTAAAACCTGAGTTTGTCGGGTATGTCTTGCAGGTAGTTTTTGTAGTTGTTTTCCATGTTTTCTGCGATAAGTTTCTGAAAGCCCAAAGTGCCGGTATGCAGAGTTCGTTCGTAGTTTTTTATTGCGAATGCCAGGAGAACGTTTTCCGTGAAATAAGTTCTCATATTTCTGAAGTACTCGGTTTTGCTATTTTCCGGGTCCCGTGCCGTGCAGCTTAGAAGGGCGGTTACCTCCAATATTTTGTCTATATCTATTTGGCGGACATTTATTTCCTTTTGGTATTTAGTGTTGATGATTGCCCGATCAAAGTCTATAAAAGCTTTAATTATGTCCTTCTCTTTTGTTTTCCCATGTTCCAGATCGGACAATACCTGTGAAAGCCTGTGCTTGCCGAGGTAATACTCCTGGAGCCAGGGATAGTTGCATCTCTCAGAGTAGATGTAGTGGATGTATCCGTAGGGAAAGCTTCCATCTTTTTCCAGGCTTTTCAAGTATTTTGGTACCTGTTGTTCACATTCTTGCGAGACTTCGGGTAATATTCTTGATACCGTCTTGTGTTTGTCAAATGCAAAAAGGCTCATAGATTCTTCCCCTTTTCGGCCATGCTCGAAGCATGGACCGTACTTGTACCAGCCTCTGGAAATTACCAGAGAGGGATTCGTTTTTTCGAGCCTTTCTGAGATAAAATATATTAGCTTGTTAATCAGTAAAGAACTACTTCTGTTCCCAAGGACGTCTTTATCTTCTCCGTTGTCTTTAAGCCATTGAAGAATCTGGCTTTCAACAGAAAATATTGCCTGTTGCTCATCAAACCAATTGTGGATTTTGTGCTTGTACAGGTCTATATTCGCGGATCTAATTTCTAGGGACATTTTAATCAAATACGTATTAACAAACACGTCTATATAATCTTTAAGGTACAGATTGGGATATAACTTTAGGAATCTAGGTTAAAAAGAAGCTTATATAGTGCTTTTACGCCGTCAACACCTCATTCAACTCTGTCATTATCTGATTCAGCTTACCACCAAACAGGTGCACAACCTTTATCTGCCCCCCTTTCTCATAGAACGGCGCGTATTCGAAGTCGTCTGATTCGATCGACAGCGACGTCGCAATGTGATCCTTTATCAGGTTCAGCCATTCCATCTGTTCCGGAGTGTACTTGTTTCCTGCCCGTTCCTGCTGCGTAAGCCAGGCCTGGAATTTCTTGCTTACGGTCTCAGGGAACGGCTCCAGCACCTCTGATGAGCCGATCGCGTATCTGATCAACGATATCAGGTTGGTCAATATCCTTTGTGGATTGCCTCTGACCTTTGTTTTCTCTAGTTCCTGGTAGGCCTTCCAGACGTTCTCCAGGGTAAGAGCATAGGGCGGCTTCTGTATGGCTTCTGCGAGCTTCTTTATCTCTTCGTAGGTTATGTGCCGCTGCTTGTAAGGCTGGGAGTATATGATTTGTATCGCTGTCAGTTCGTCCTTGTTTTCTTCTATGAACTTCTTGAAGGTGTCGATTATGGTCTTGGCCTTTTCCCTGGCTTTGGGATCGAATCCCGCATAGATCACAGTATCCTTGCTTACGTTGTCTATGATCTGCTCGTTTCTCTTCTTTATGTCTATTAAGGTGTTACGCAGGTTAGCATCGTCGAATGGCAAACAAGAGGTCTTTACGAGTTCTTTTTCGGCTTTCTCGAGTTGTTCATGCGTCGGCTTATCTGTCTTGTAGAGTTCCTTTGCTTTCTCGAACTTCTTGTCCGGATCAACCGCATCAAGGAGGCCGTTTATCAGTTCGCTTAGCTGTTTTCCGCCTGCTGCTTCCTGTATCTCTCGACGGTCTTTGGGGTTTAGTTCCCTGTCGAGGCGGGCCAATCTGCCGGCAAGAGACGTCAAAGAGTCTTTGTCTTTTTTGCCCAGGGCGACTGCTAATAGCAGTTTGTCGAAGGGCACCGTTCTTTTTCTTTCCAGCGGCCTTGAGTCCGTCTTGTCGGTCTCGCATACTCCTACGGCGTCGACTATCACGAAATGAGTCTTGTAGGACGTGTCTGGAGTCACTGAATTCAGGTCCGTCGAGGAGATGATCCTTGTACCCCTGCCTTTCATCTGCTCGAAGTATGTCCTGGATTTTACGTCTCGCATGAAGAGCAGGCATTCCAGTGGTCGTATATCGGTTCCTGTGGAGATCATATCCACGGTCACTGCGATTCTCGGATTATACGAGTTCCTGAAGCTGGTTATGAGTTCCTCGGATTTCTCCGGCGTCCGGTAGGTTATTTTCTTGCAGAAGTCGTTTCCTTTGCCGAATTCTTCCCTGATGATGTGGACTATGTCTTCGGCGTGGGAGTCGTCTTTTGCGAAGACCAAGGTTTTAGGCACCTCGGTCCTGCCGGGGAATATCTCAGTGTAGAGCGCGTCCCTGAAGGTCCTTGCTACAGTCCTGATTTGGTCCGGCGCGACAACGCTTCTATCCAGTTGACTTGCTTCATAGGCTAAGTCGTCGTCCAGTTGCTCCCAACGCGTGCCCCTGGTTAATTTGTCTCTTTTGTCTACGTAGAAGCCAGAAGATACTTTGCCTCCGTGCTCAGTCATATCCGTATGTATCCGGTATACGTCGTAGGGAACGTTTACACCGTCTGCGACCGCTCTTTCATGGCTGTATTCCATTACAAGGTTTTGGTTGAAGAAGCCCAGTGTCTGTTTGGATGGCGTCGCAGTGAGCCCGGTTAGAAAGGCGTCAAAATATTCCAGTACCTGGCGCCAGAGATTGTAGATCGACCTGTGGCATTCGTCGGTCACAATGAAGTCGAATGATTCTATCGGAATGTTTGGGTTGTATTTCACGTCCAGGGGCTTTCCGTCTGCGAGCGCGGTTTCATAAGCAGACTCTTCTTCAAGCGAAGAATCCAGTTCTTCGCCTTTTAGCATTGAATAAAGCCTCTGTATTGTTGTTATGCAGACCTTGCTCGTAGGGTCCAGGGTATTGGAAGTAAGGTACTGCACGTTGTATAGCTCCGTGAATTTCCTTCCGTCGTCAGGAGTTACGTACTGCTGGAACTCGGTTCTAGTCTGCCGTCCCAGGTTGCTTCTGTCTACGAGGAAAAGAATCCGCTCAGCCTTCCCATATTTTATGAGGCGATAGATGAAACTTACGGCAGTGAATGTTTTCCCTCCGCCTGACGCCATCTGTATCAGTGCCCTTGGCCTTGCATCTGCAAACGACAACTCCAGGTTCTTTATCGCCTCGATCTGACAGGGGCGCAGCCTTTCAGTATTTAGCGTCGGAAGGCTTTTCAGACGGGATCTGAGGGTGTCCTTTTGTTCTGCCCACTTCGCCAGCGTCTCAGGTTGATGGAAAGAAAAAATCCTTCTTGAACGAGGCTCAGGGTCCCTTAGGTCGGTAAAGAATGTCTCGACTCCTGTGCTTTCGTACCCAAAGGGTAAGGGGAGTTGAACTTTAGGAAGGTTTTCAGGTACTGCAGCGAGATAGTCGGCTGTCTCCTCGGCTACGCTGCTTAAAGTGGTTCCGACTTTCTTGGCTTCGATTGCCCCAACTGCCTCACGATCCACGAAAAGCAGGTAGTCGGCAAATCCGCATTCGAGAGGAAACTCGCGCACTGCGACACCGCGAGACGCTCCTAGATTAAGGTCTTTGAGGTCCTGCACCTGCCAGCCTGCATCTTTAAGGAGGCGATCTATCTGCTCTCGCGCTTTTTCCTCTGGTTTCATCGTATATAAGTAATATACGTAGTTTTCCAGCTTATAACCGCATTTTAAACGGAAAATATCCGATACGATGAGCACGAATTGGCTGACATATACCTAGCTATCAATCATACACATTCTTCCTGTGCCCGGCCTTTAATACAAGCACGATCAGTTTGTCTTTTTTTATATCCAATATTATCCTGTAGTCGCCGGCGCGCAGCCTGTATCCGGGCACGCCTACCAGCTTTCGGACGTGTTTCTCCGGAGTTATCCTTATTCTTTCAAGGGCTGAAATAATCCGCCTCTGGGTTTCCTTGTCTAGTCTCTTGAGATCTTTTTCCGAGGATTCCGTAAAAAGGATCTCATAGGTCATAGGCCTAGCTCTTTCTTTATATCGCCGAGGGAGCGTATTTTACCCAGGGAATATTCCTCACGGGCTTTCTCTATGTCCTTTTTGGCCTCAAGCGATAGCTCTTTTGTATCCTCTATAAGATCCGTTATGACCTCTTCGTAGCTTTCGCGGCCGTATATTTTGCGCCGCTTAAGCTCTTCTAGGAGCTTCTCGCTGACCTGGATGGATGAAACCATAGTAATCTATAGGAAGCCATAGAATAAAAACGCTATCAGTCCGGGAGCCTGCTTTTTCTTTTCTGTTTTCCAAAATATCTAAAAGGATCGGGAAAAGAAATTGCACCTAATCGTCGGCGTAGATCCGGGCACCACCACTGGCCTTGCATCAGTCGATTTTAATGGCAGAGTCGTCGATCTATTCAGTTCCAAGGACCTTGGCCTGGACAAGGCTATCGAGCATCTTGTAGCTCTTGGCAGTGTTTCCGTTCTCGCAACCGACGTCTCTCCTGCCCCGGGTTTCGTGCTGAGGATGGCAAGCAAGCTCGGCTCAGTCGTCTATGCCCCGCCGGAGTCTGCGCTGGTATTGGACAAGATAGCGCTCACGCGCAGCCACAGGACAGAGGACGCGCATCAGAGGGATTCGCTGGCTGCGGCATTGATCGCCTACGGCGCGTATCGGAACAAATTCGCCAAGATCGATTCACTGGGCATGGATGCTGCGAAGGCGGATGAGGTGAAGCACCTGTTTGTCAGGGGTTATTCGATTGACAAAGCCCGATCTTTTATCGATGAGCGGAATAGAAAACCGGCAGAAAAAAAGGAACCGGTCGCAGAGAAACCGAAACCCGGCCCCCAACCTATCCCGGAATCCGAGTACGGTAAGAGGATGCTAATGCTCGAGCGCCAGAACGTTTTTTTGCGCACGCAGGTCTCTTTAAAAGATTCGGAGATAGCCGCGCTTAAAGCGAAGGCTGCGAGGATCCGGCGCGAGTGCGCCCTGGGACTGCGCAGGGATCCGGAGATTGTGAAAAAGGAGTTGTCGATAAAGAACTTAAAGCGTATCCTGTTTGATCAGCGCAGGAGGGCGTCCGGCGTGGACGGTTTGAAGAAGCGCTGGGAGCTGGTCTTGGAGGGCGTGATAGTTCCTGTGGGCTTGTTTCCCGCGCAGAAGACGGGATATGTGCTGCTTAAGAGAAGCCTGCGCAGGGAGGAGGCTGCGAGCTTGCTTTGCGCTTCCATGGTTTTCACCGACGATAAGAGCAGCAAGCTATTATTGGAAGCTAGTGACGTGATCTGCGCGGATGCGTCTCTTGTGCGCGAATTCGAGGGATGCTGTTATGTGCGTCTTTCGGATGTACAGAAGGCCCGTGAGGCACATAAATCCAGGGTGCGCCTGGAAGACATCGTCGAGGGCTATAGGAAGGAGCGTTCCTGACCCAG
>JAHEXG010000082.1 GCA_023252215.1 Candidatus Altarchaeales archaeon | reverse complement strand
GGGCGTTGCGCGTATGGCGAATGTGGAGAAGATCCAGGAGATAATGGCTGCCGTTACTATTCCTGTCATGGCTAAGTGTCGTATCGGCCATTTTGTGGAGGCGCAGATATTGCAGGAGATTGGCGTGGACATGGTGGACGAGTCCGAGGTTCTCACGCCTGCTGATGAGGCTAATCACGTTAATAAGAAGAATTTTACTATTCCGTTCGTCTGCGGGGCCCGTAATCTCGGAGAAGCCCTGCGCAGGATAAGCGAGGGTGCGGCTATGATCCGTACCAAGGGTGAGGCTGGCACGGGGAACATTGTCGAAGCGGTAAGGCATATGAGGCTCATAAACGCAGAGATGAAGAAGATCCAGAACATGGACCGGGACGAATTGTATCAGGAGGCAAAGAATTTGCAGGCTCCTCTTTATCTTGTCGAGGAAGTAAAGAAGCTCGGACGGCTTCCGGTCGTCAATTTTGCGGCCGGGGGGATAGCGACGCCTGCGGATGCTGCGCTTATGATGCAGCTTGGCGCGGACGGAAATTTCGTCGGCTCCGGCATATTCAAGTCCGCGGATCCTTTGACCATGGCCAAGGCCATAGTTGAGGCGACTGCGCATTATAATGATCCTAAGCTTTTGCTTGGGGCTTCGAAGGGTCTTTCGGAGGCTATGAAGGGTATCGACATAAGGGACCTGGAAGAAAAGCAGAAGCTGCAGAATCGGGGCGTGTAGATCTTTTTTTGTTTGTTTTGCGGTGATGGACGGGGGAAACTGGCATGCGAAGGAGGCTGATAGCGTATTTGTGGAACTTGGTTCCTCCGCGTTCGGCCTGTCGGACGGCGTAGCAGGTAAGCTCTTGGAAGAATATGGAGTGAACGAGCTGAAAGAAACTGAGAGATCGTCTGCTTTGAGCATGTTCCTTGATCAGTTCAAAAATCTTCTTGTCATCATTTTGATTCTTGCTGCTGTCGTGTCTGTCGTTGTCGGTTTGGCGGAGGGGAACGGCGAGGATATCTATGAGGCGGCGGCCATACTTGTCGTTGTGGTTTTCATAACTGTCATGGGTTTTTTCCAGGAGTACCGGGCTGAAAAAGAGATCCTTGCCTTGAAGCGGATGGTGTCTGTCGAGGCTACTGTTCTGAGGGATGGGAGGTTGCGGCGTATTCCTTCGCGGGGGCTTGTGCCCGGGGACGTTATTCTTTTGGAGGCCGGGGACAGGATCCCTGCGGATGCGCGCCTGTTGGAGGTCGTAGATTTTAAGGTGGATGAGTCTTCCCTTACCGGGGAGTCTGTTCCAGTCAGCAAGGTTGTTTCCTGTCTGGGGGATGAGGAGTGTCTTGCGGATCGCAGGAACATGGTCTATCTGGGCACTCATGCTTCTTATGGGAAGGCCAGGGCTTTGGTTGTGGAGACCGGGATGCGTACCGAGCTTGGGAGGATCGCCGAGGAGATTTCTTCCATGGAGAAGGAGAAAACGCCTTTGCAGGAGAAGCTTGACTTGGTGGGCCGGCAGATCGGGTTGATTGTTTTGTTTCTCTGCGTCGCTATTTTTGCGGTGGGCCTGTGGCGTGAGGGTGCGGTTACGGCTGATTCTGTTATCTATATGTTCCTTGTGGCTGTGGCGCTTGCGGTGGCCGCTATTCCCGAGGGGCTTCCTGCCGTGGTTACCGTGGCTTTGGCCCGGGGCATGCGGAACATGGTTAAAAAGAATGCTTTGGTAAAGAAGCTTTCCGCTGTTGAGACCCTGGGTTCGACTACGGTTATTTGCTCGGATAAGACCGGGACCCTTACGAGAAACGAGATGACTGTGCGCAAGATATACCTGGGCGAAAAAACGCTTGACGTATCTGGGCAAGGATATTCGCCTGAGGGAGTTTTTTCATTTAACGGCGCGCCTTTTTCCGCTGTAGACAAAGACTTAGCGCTTCTATTAAGAATATGCGCGCTTTCGAACAATTCTTCGCTTGAGAAGACCGAAGAACGCTGGAAGATAACAGGCGACCCTACTGAAGCAGCGCTGCTGGTGGTTGCTTCCAAAGCCGGGATATGGCATGGCGTGATCGAAAAAGAATACCTGCGACTTGGCGAGATACCTTTTTCATCCGAGCGCAAGAGAATGACCACTGTGCACAGGATACCCTCCGGCGTAGAAGCGGCTTATGTGAAGGGTGCGCCCGACGTCATACTGGGTTTGTGCAGCCGTATCCTCGTCGGCGGAGAAGAGAGGCCGCTAACCGACGCAGAGCGCAGGAAAGTCCTTGCCGCGAACGACGCCTACGCCAAAGGCGCGCTCAGGGTTCTGGGAGCAGCCTACCGCAATCTGTCCCCGCACGAGAAATACGACTCGGACTTGGAGCGCGACCTTGTCTTTGTCGGGCTCCTTGGAATGATCGATCCTCCCAGGGACGATGCTACCCGGGCCGTGCATGTAGCCAAGAAGGCTGGTATAAAGGTCGTGATAATCACAGGGGATCATCTGCTTACCGCCGAGGCTGTCGCAGGGGAGATGGGCGTGTATCGGCAGGGTGATAAGGTGCTTACGGGACAGGAACTGGATAAGCTCTCTGATGATGATTTTTTCAGGATTGTGGACGACGTGGTCATATATGCCCGCGTTTCTCCGGAGCATAAATTGCGGATAGTTGCTGCGTTGAAGAAGAAGGGGCACGTCGTTGCTATGACAGGTGACGGCGTGAATGATGCGCCTGCTTTGAAGAAAGCGGACATCGGCATAGCGATGGGCATAACCGGCACGGACGTCGCCAAGGAGGCTGCGGACATGATCCTTGTCGATGATAATTTCGCATCGATCGTTTCTGCCATAGAAGAAGGTAGGGGGATCTATACGAATATCCGGCTGTTTATCAAGTATCTTATTTCCTGCAACGTAGGGGAGGTACTGGCTATCTTCGTGGGCATGGTGGCTTTGGCCCGGCTGCCTCTTGAGCCATTGCAGATACTGTGGATGAATCTTTTGACCGACGCTGCTCCCGCAGTCGCCCTGGCATGGAATCCGCGGGATCCGGACGTCATGGAGCATAAGCCCCGGGACCATAAAGAGAATATAATAAACCGGTCCGGTATCGTTAAGTTCTTCCTCGTGGGAGTGCTTGTTGCTTCAGGAACCCTGTGGCTGTTTTATTCGTCCCCTCTTTCTAAATCGGTTACTGTGGCCTTTACGGTCATCATATTATTCCAGATGTTCTATGCTCTAAGCTGCAGGTCTGAGAGATCTTTTTTTTCAGTTGGGCTGTTCTCTAATAGGTATCTGTTGCTGGCAATAATTGTTTCCGTAATCCTGCAGGTTTTGATAATATATTTGCCTGTGTTCCAAAATATATTTAAGACTACGCCTCTTGATTTGATGGATTGGCTTAAAATATTGGCTGTTTCATCAACAGCGTTCATAATCCCTGAGTTATGGAAAAAAATAAGGTCTGGTTAGTCTCCCGAGCGGCTGCGGCAGTTCTTATATTGCTCATAGCATCGTCCCTGGCATCTGCTAAAACCGTCTATGTGGCAGACATAAGCGGGAACATCGATGCAGGCACCTATCAGTACGCGAAAAGAGTGCTCGATACTGCAAAGGCACAGAACGTTGACTTGGTGCTCCTAAGAATAGATGCGCGTGGAGGCTACATTAAGGCAACAAAAGGGATAGCTGAAGAGATAATAAATTCCCGCGGCCAGGTGAATGTCGCATCATATGTCTCCAAAAAATTCACTGGCGCGTTTTCCGCAGGAGCATACGTGCTCCTCGCTTCACCGGTCGGGGCAGTAGACCCCCAGGCCTACGTCGGCTCGGCGCAGCCTCTCGTGCCTGACAATAAGACAATAACGTCACTCGCAGATTACATGGGCAGCCTGGCGGACATAAACCACAGGAACATCTCCGAAGCGCGTTTATTCGTAACCAACGGCACCGTCCTGGACGGAAAAACCGCCAAGGCAATGAAGATAGTGGATTATGCTCCTGAAAGCTTGTCCGAACTGCTCAATGACTTGAACGATTCCGACGCTGCAATAATCCAGCAGAACCCGTCTTTTGACGAGGTGCTGATGTCTTATCTATCCAACCCGCAGATAATCTCGCTCTTTTTCCTGGCAGGATGCCTTGTAACAGTCTACATAATCAGGACGCGCAACCTGAGGCTGGCACTCATGCCCCTCATAGCATTCGCAATAGTCCTCTGGGGCGTTTCAATAATCGAATTCTCACTGCTGGGTATCGGCCTAATAGTCTTTGGAGTATGCCTGATATCCGTAGAGATGTTGAGTACCCGGCCCGCAGTATTCGGCATAGCAGGAGGACTGTCCATAGCAGTGGGAATGATGTTATCGGACTCTGAGCCGTTTTTT
>JAHEXG010000033.1 GCA_023252215.1 Candidatus Altarchaeales archaeon | reverse complement strand
TTCGTACTGACAAGGCCCCCTAAGGTCTACTCAGGGGGGATACCATTCCAGGTCGAAGTCGCGCTAGCGTACGGAGGACACGCAGGCAGGCCTAACGAGGCAGGCATAAAAGCGGAGATAATGAGATTCGCCAACCGCTCGCCCCTGCTATTCGATGCAGGAGGATGTGCCCTAACCGAGGCAGTAAAAGAAGTAGACTGGAAGCGCTACGGGATAAAAGACTTTGAGAATTCTCCGATAACTGTCTTCATCAACCTGATATCTACCCACATACCATACACTTCCGCCGGGAAACAGACAGTGGCATACGAGGCAGAGGTCGTAAAAGAGGTAAAATTCGCATTGATGGACGTTGCAAGAAGATTCCAGATGTTCTACTCCCGGCAGAGGCGGGAAGGAGAAAAAGAGGCGAGAAGGCAGATGCTTCTCAAATACGGAATCGAACTTGCAGAAGGCCTTTCGAGACTGTCGGACAAAAGCTCGGATGCAAAGAAGATATACAAGGAATTGACTGCGCTCATCGAGGAAAAGATAAAGCTTGCAAACGAACTCGAAATGCTGGAAGACGGAGAGGAAGAAAACGGGGATGCTGCTCCGTTGGACGCGCAGGCCGACGAACTGGTAGAGGAGGAAAAGGAGGAATAAAATGGCCAGAAGAGAAGAAGTCATGGAAAGGCTGGCAGGCCTCGGGGACGAACTGCTTGAAGAGATAAAAAAGAACGAAGTGCCCAAGATGAAGGTCCCCCAGCGTGGCCTGAACAACGTGGTATTCAACCCCAAGACCAACATACTGGAGCTGGGAGACAAAAAATCCACGCGAAACTACATGAACCTCGCGCACACCAAAAAGTTCATGCAAAGCATACTGATAGCCGCAAAATGCAAAGAACTCGTGGACAGAGACAAGACGGCCAGCATCAGGGAACTATACTACCAGCTAAAACACACAATAGCAGACACCAAAGAAAACACCTTCGAAGGACAGGACGAATCAGACCCGCTCATCGTCGACCTGGAAACAACGCTCGGAGTCCTCAGGGAAGAACTACACCTGAAAGCGGACGACAAAGGAACCATCATCGGAAAAATAACCATAGAAGACTCAGGCGACAAAATAGACTGCTCAAAACTGGGACGAAGCGGCCTAGCGATCCCCTCCATAGTCGAGCACTACAAATTCACTGACGTAAAGGCAGACTACGTCCTTGTAATAGAGACCGCAGCGATGTTCGACCGGCTGGTAGAAGAAAAATACCACATAGACAACAACTGCATAATGATGGCCACCAAAGGACAGGCCGCCCGCGGGATACGCAGGCTCGTACACAGGATAAACACGGAACTAAAGCTTCCAGTCATCGTATTCACAGACGGCGACCCCTGGGGATACTACATATACTCCGTCCTGAAAGCAGGTTCGATGGCCCTCGCGCACGAATCCAGAAGGCTCGGTACTCCGGGAGTGCAGTTCGTAGGCATGACCATGACGGACATAAAAGAATACGGCCTCGACAAAGTGACAGAGAAATTAAAAGACGTAGACAAGAAAAGAATATCCGAACTACAGGTCTACCCCTGGTTCCAGAAAAAGGAATGGAAAGAAGAACTACAGATGATGGTCGACATGGGCGTCAGATTAGAACAACAGGCCCTCGCATCCAAGTCCCTGGAATTCGTGGCAGAAGAATACCTGCCGGAAAAGATCAAAAAGAAAAAAATGCTGCCTTGATACTATATCTTTTAGATGAAAAACATCCCTAAAGAGCTTGAAAAAGTCGTAAAAGACCTTTAAAAAATCCCGGAAGTTGAGGCTGTTTACCTCTACGGCTCAAGGGCCAGAAGAGAGAACCGCCCGTCATCCTACTACGACCTATGCATCATAGCCAGAAAAGACATAAGAAACTATCATGCTCTGTCGATGATATTATTCACCCTCATAAACCGGGCCATAGACCTAGGCAACGAAATAATGGTTGCTAACGAATACGGTATGTCGGTCACATACGCAGAGATATTCACAACTCTATAAATGGTATTGTAAGAATTTTTCTGATTCAATATTCCGTACTGCTCTCCTTTAGTCCGAGTTCCTTTACGAATCTCTTCGGCGTCCTGTGCTCCTCGAATCCTTTGAAGTCTTTGTCGTATGAGACGATGTATTTCAAATTCAACATCTTCGCGGTAGCAAGATGCTCCAGATCCTTCTCCTTTATTTTTCCCTTCCACGTCGCTTTCTCGCCTGCGATTTCATCCCTGTAGACTATCCTGGCCAGGGTGGACAAATGAGTGTAGACGCTCGACCAGGCATCTTTATTGTAGTAGGTGATAAAATATATCCTCAGTTCTTCCAAAACCTTCTCCGAGACTATCACGGTTATTTTTCCTTCGTTCATTAAGCCGAGGATTCTGGCAGAATTCGATTCGGGCCGGGAGTATCCCCAGATGAAGACGTTGGAGTCCAGGAAAACCGGGGGCTTCATGTTTTTCAGATGCTTTTAAGCTGCTCGTTGATCTCTTCATCGGAGTATCTCTTCCCGCTATTCTTCATTTTTGCAAGGACTTTCTTATGCAGTTTCTTGGGCGATATTAGGCCAAGATGCATTCCGTAGAAGGCCAGAGAAGTCCTTATCGCCTCGGTTTTTGATTCAGAGTAGCCCCTGCTGACCAATTCATCCACGACTTCTGCGACATCCCCCCTCAGCCGGACGGTGAAATTTTCAGTTTTCATTATGGTACTACCAATATATATTAAACATACCATGCATAAATACCAAAATTAAACCTCTCCCGTCTTTGGCCTCCAAAAAGCAAATCCTTTCTTTCTGTTTTTTAAGGGATGGATGCTAACATATTAAACGCCATATTCCAAAATGAAAAAACTCGCCCTCTTATCTCTGGCTTTGCTATTGATGTCCTGCGGATGCGTGCAGGAACAACCGACTGTAACCACGTCATCCACTATCCATGTCGTAACCAGCACGTCGGCTGCGCAGACCACTGCTGTAACCTCTTCCACGTTCCCCACAATAACGTCGTCTACCCAACCGACAGGAAAATTCACAGTCCACGAATGGGGCGTCCTCTCAGGGCAAAGCCTGGATGCGGCATACTCTCTGTCCTCCGCCCCGGCAGGCGCAACGCCGACAACCTTACCAGACCTTCCAGTCGTAAAAGAGCCTGTGATCTACGTACATTCCGAGAGCAAGGAATCATTCGACGTTGCCGTAGTTTTCAGGAACGGCCAGCCGACAGACACGTACCCAGTTGCGGAATCGGATGCCTCCTCTGTTACCTGGAAGAACGTACAGATCGCAGAGGACAACGGGAAGGAACCAACGTACCCCTCCGGGATACTGAAGACGATAAACAACGTGGATGCGGATTTGTTGCAGTACATGGGACATAAGAGCAGGTCTCTATTCTATGAAGGAGAGGTAAAATTCGAAAACCAGGTACGGATGATATACAACGCCGATAAAAGGGAAGCGCTCATTGAAAATGCGGGAAGCTATCCGATATACGACGTTCTTCTCATAGTTCCCCAGAACTACAACAAGCTTCTGGGAAAGAACATATACGCGGACGTGATAACCAAAATAGGCGCAGGAGAGAAAGTTACGGTCCCGCTCAAACAAGTTCCTGCCAAGGCCGATTACACAGAAGAACTAACACGGCAGGGCTTCACAAAGACGGAAGCGGAAGCCTTTGCGAACATATGGCAAAACGAATTCACCAAAACGGAGAAAGGAAACGGAAACCTCGTCTACCGCCTGTCCCAGGAAGAATACGAAAGCCTTATCAGCCTAAAGATCACTCCCGAACCTGAAAAGACCATAAGGTCGCTGTACGTATTCGTACGCCTCACAGGAAAAGATGCGCCTGCGCCGCCAGTGATAGGGACCGGCTTTGGCATATACCAGGGACAGGACGAGGTAATATCCGAAGACGGCATCATCTCCTACAACCAGACCAATCACGAGATAAAGCTAAACGAAGAAGGCCTGCGCGTAATGCGATCAAAAATATTATACGAAGAAGAGAACGGGCAGCTCGTTCCGAAGCTCGGCGGCCTATACCTTAAAACATTCACTGTAAGGCTAAACGGGGAAGAAATATACTCCGGGACCTTCTGGTCAAGCCTGTCCTCGTCCTCGAACGATGGAGTAGTCCTGCTAGACGTATTAGGCATCAACTCTGGCGACAGCATAAGACTGGAAGCAGGCTATCCCTCGTCTGCATATTTTAAAGGAATAGACCCAAGAAATAACACAAAAATAATGCAATACCTAAAAGAAAAAGGAAAACTCGTAGAATAAAAATGGACTACATAAAAGACCTAGTCGCCGGGAACGCAAACCAGGAACACGTGCACCAAAAATTCGTAAAATACAGCAAAGGCGCCTTCTCCGGTCCTGCCGTAACCGTCAAAAAAGCAGGGAACAGCCTGAAGATAAACGGATCATACGAATACGCAGACACCCTCGCAGGATTGATACTGCGCAGCATCAGCGGAAAGATCGGCGCCGCAGGAAACATATTATCAAAGAACGAGATAAAGAGCGGCCTTGCAGTCAAGTCAAAAAAGAAACTAGGCATATACAACACCGAAATAAAAGGAGAAGCTGATGCAAAAGAATTGCTCGATTTGTACGATTCGAACAAGGAAGCAACCTTCTACCTGGACTTGCAGAGCGACAAGGCGAAGCTGAAAACCAAGAAAAAGCCTCCCCGGTCAGGATCAGAAAAAGACGAAGAATTCTTTTCCGCGACCCTTGATGCGAGCATGGCCGACGCAGTGGCAAACGGCATCTGCTTCGACTGCGCAAAAAAAGACTACAAAGAGATGAGAATAACCCATGAATTCACGATCAGCGAACTGGTGATACCGGAAGAATACAAGAACGATCCTGCGAAGGCGCGCTTGAACGCGAAGAGGAGAGGAACCATAAAGCGTAAGACCGAAGTGGACGGAGCAGTGCAGGAGACGGAAAAGCCGTTACTCGTCTAATATGTTCCATTAGGCCTTACCCCCTCCCATACCAGCTCTTGTTGAACCCTATGCTCAGGCAGTATTCTTCTGTCTGGCAGCTTGTGGAACTGCAGTATTCGCATGGCTGGCAGACGGCGCATCCGTTGGGGCATTCATAATAAGGGATAGCTCTTGCAGTCCGGTTGGTTGATATTTTTGTCTTCTTTTTCCCTGTTTTTTCTTGATTACGTTTGTATATTTACTCGCCTAATTTGTTATATTATCATAAAAATGGGTCGGGAGTCGAATCGTCCGGGGAAGTATTCCAATATGTTTGATCCGGAATCGGTCTTTTTCTGGAAAGGCCTGCGTTCCTACGTATTTCACGTGGGCGCAGATTCGGAGAATGATCCGAAAATACGCAGCATTAAATCGATCCTCAGCCATCCCGGCATATGTTTTACGCTGGAATCATTATCTGCGGAGACTGCCTCCCATGCCCTGGAAGAGGATTACAAGGTTATGCGCCACGACCTGCACAGCCTGAGGATCGGCAAAAAGCGCATACATAAGTCCGATAGGGGTTATTCGGATGACGTGTCGGAGTTGCATGCTTCCATAAAGAGGAGCGGTGAAAAGATCTTCCGCGTCAAAGTCCTCTTCGATGCGGACAAGATAGATCGCAGGACCGTTAACGATATGCTTGGCAGGCTATGGGAGTTTAGGCCTCTAGAGTAGCTGGAAGGCTTAATGGTTTGTGTTTATTATGTTACCCCTCACTAACCCCCTGCGTCATCGATCAAGTATCATGTCATTTCTCCGCCAAGGTGACCCTGTGAGGGGATGGTAGGTATTCTGGATTATGGGGTTAAATGCGGTTTTTTTTTTGTTTTTATTAATTTGTGTAATCATAATGTGTTATCTGATGAAAAAGTTTTTCCTTGTCTTGTTTGTTGTTTTGACGGGTTTGGTTTCTTGCGTTTTTGCCGCTGATTCGTCCGATTCCGGGACTGTGGTAAATTCCCGTTTTGTGTGGTCGGTTTCGGGCATATATAATGATTCTGCCGGCAAGCCCTTGTGCGTTAATGAGTCTGCTGTTATAACGGTGTTGAACCATAATACCCGTAAGCCGTTGGGGAGCGCTTTTGTGAGGGTATTCGATGGCCTGAATTTGACTTACGCCCTTTATACTGATTATACTGGTAAGGCATATTTTATGCCTAATAAGACCGGCACTTTTAAGGTTTTTATCCAGAGGCAGAAGTACATGGATGTGCGCGGGACATTCAACGTAACTGATTGCACAATGCCTACGACTACGACAACTACGACCACGACTACGACCACCTCCACTACTACGTCGTCTACTACCTCTTTAGAGTCTGAGCAGACCACCTCGACTACCCTGGAATCAGCTGTTACAACTGTGCCGCAGACGTCTGTTTCCGAAAATTCAAGCACTACTTTTCCGGTTTGCAGCAGTTGTCAGGCAAATAAGAACAATCAAAATATACTGGTTGCGCTGGCTGTGGCAATGGCCCTTGTGATCCTTACTTGGTCTTTACTAGGGGGTAAAAAGAAGAAAGAAAAGAAATCTTCTGGGAATCCGGTGGTTGAAGCGGCTTCTTCCGAGGAGCATCCCCATGTTCATAGGCGGCATAAGAAAAAACATGTTGAAGAAAAGGGTGAAGCAAAAGAATGAGTTCTAAGATAGAGGGTGTCCGGGCAAGAGAGGTATTGGATTCCAGGGGCAACCCAACGGTCGAAGCAGAGGCATGGACGAAAAATAGTGTCGCGAGGGCGATGGTCCCATCAGGCGCCAGTACCGGCGTACATGAAGCTCTGGAGTTGAGAGACAAGGATGCCCGTTTCATGGGCAAGGGAGTTGCAAAGGCTGTTTCCAACGTAAACAAGACGATAGCAAAGAAGATCGTCGGCATGGATTGCACGGAACAGGATGCGGTCGACGGGTTCATGATAGAGTTGGACGGGACCGAGAACAAGTCCCGGCTGGGCGCCAACGCAATATTATCCGTCAGCATGGCAGTATCCCGGCTGGCAGCTATCGAGGAGGGGGTCCCGTTGTATCGGCATATAGGGCGGCTTTCCAAGAACAAAAAATTTCTTCTACCGGTTCCTTCAATGAACGTATTGAACGGCGGAGTGCATGCCGGCAACAAACTGGACATTCAGGAGTACATGATACTTCCAGCGGGCGCCAAGAGTTTCCGGGAGGCGTTGGAGATATCTGCCGAAGTGTATCAGAATCTGAAGACCGTCATCAAGGAAAAATATGGGAAGGACGCTATCAACGTAGGAGACGAAGGAGGTTTTGCTCCTCCCCTGTCCCGTCCCGAGGAACCATTGGATCTCATAATGGCCGCGATCGAGAAAGCGGGGCATGAGAAGAAGGTCAAACTGGGCGTGGATGCCGCGGCTTCGGAGTTCTTTGAGCAGGACAAGAACGGCAGGAAGGCTGCGAAGGGCAATTATGTACTTGAAGGCGTGGAGCTTACGCCTGGCCGGCTTATGGAACGGTATGGGCAGATGCTCGATTCGTATCCTATTGTTTCTTTGGAGGATGCGTTCTCGCAGGATGACTGGCCTGCCTGGTCGTCCTTCACAGGCAGGTACGGAGGACGGGTGCAGGTGGTGGGGGATGATCTGCTGGTCACCAATGTGAAACGGATAGAAAAGGCCCTTAAAGAAAAGGCCTGCAACACGCTTCTTTTGAAGATCAACCAGATAGGCTCCATCACTGAGAGCATTGCTGCTGCGCGTCTTTCCATGGAGAGCGGCTGGAACGTGATGGTGTCGCACCGGTCCGGGGAGACTGAGGATCCGTATATCGCCGATCTTGCGGTTGGTTTGGGCGCAGGGGAATTAAAGGCCGGTGCTCCGTGCAGGTCTGAGCGGACTGCTAAATATAATCAGCTTCTGAGGATAGAAGAGGAATTGGGCAATAAGGCGGTGTATGCCAGGATGTTCTGAGCTTGTTTTTTTTATCTGGCTAAAAGGCTTTGGAATACTGCCTGGAAATCGCTTGATTTTGCCAGGTCGATAATAGCTTCTGATGTGCCGTTTATTATGAATTGCACTGCTATGGAGAGGAGCAGTAGACCCATTATCCTTACCACAACTTTTGTTCCTGTTTTGCCAAGGTACCTGAATACTTTTGGGGCTTTTATGAGTATGTAATAGGAGACGAGAAATGAGAGCAGTATGCTTGCTACCAGGGCTGCCATCTTTTTTAGTTCGCCTCCTGCGTTGTCGAATAAGACTATGCCTGTTGTGAGTGCTCCCGGTCCTGTGAGCAGGGGTATCGCCAGGGGCGTTACTGTGAGGTCGTGTTTCTTTTCCTCCATATCCTCCGAAGCTTCTGTTCTGCTTTTCTTGCCGAACAGCATCTCTACTGAGATTATCAGGAGCAATATTCCTCCAGCTACTTTGAATGAGTACATCTTTATGCTGAGGAAGAAGAATATCCAATTGCCTGTGAACGTGACTATGAGCAGGGTGAGAAGAGCTATCAGCGTTGCCTTCTTTATTATCTGCTTTCTGTCCTCTGCGCTGAATCCTTCCAGCAGGCCGATGAATATGGGGACGTTGCCTATTGCGTCTATTATGACAAAGAAGGCCACGAACGATTGTATGAAGAATGTGATGTTGTCCATTTTTCTCCTTATTAACTATTTTGCTTAAGGGGGTAATAAAGGTTTTTACTCCTTCAGGTATTCTTTTAGTATCTTCAGGGCGCAGTATTTTCCGCACATGGTGCATTCCTTTTTATTGCACAGCTCGGAGTGTTTTTCTTTCACGCTTTTGTCTATGTAGAGCGAGAACATCTTTTCCCAGTCAAGGTTTTTCCTTGCAAGGGATAATTCGTCGTCTCTTTTAGTGTCTTTCAGCCTTACCATGTCTGCTGCGTGGGCTGCTATCTTCGATGCTATGACTCCGGTTTTTACGTCTTCTTTACTTGGCAGTCCCAGGTGCTCCGAAGGCGTAACATAACACAAAAAGTCTGCGCCGTACATTGCCGCGACCGCTCCGCCGATAGCTCCCGTGATGTGGTCGTATCCTATGGCGATGTCTGTTACCAGGGGCCCTAGGACGTAGAAGGGTGCGTTATCGCAGATCTTCTTCTCCAGGAGCATGTTTGCTTCTATCTGGTCGAGTGGGACGTGTCCGGGGCCTTCTATTATTACCGGCACCCCTGCCTTGCGTGCCCTTTTTGTGAGCCTTCCCAGGTTGACGAGTTCCTGTATCTGGGCGGCGTCGGTTGCGTCATGCGTGCATGCGGGCCGCAGGGCGTCTCCGAGGCTTATGACCACGTCGTATTCCTTTACGATTTCCAGTACTTCGTCGAACTTCGAATATAACGGGTTCTCCTCCCGGTTCTTTATCATCCAGGCGGCAAGAAAGCTTCCGCCTCTGCTGGTTATCGGGATCAGTCTACCATTGAGGTTTTCTACTATGTCTTTTGTTATCCCGCAATGGAGCGTTAGAAAGTCTGTGCCGTCTTTGCAGTGTTTTTCTATTACTTTCAGCATTGATTCTGCGGACATGTCCTGTTTTTTTTCAAGGAAGGCCTGGTATACCGGGACAGTGCCCAGGGGAACGTTCGTATTTTTCAGGATCTTTCTGCGTATCTCGTCCAGGTCTCCTCCCAAGGAGAGGTCCATCAAGGTGTCTGCGCCGCTGTCTACTGCTGTCTTGGCTTTTTGCAGTTCTTCGGCGTGGTTGGATTTTTCAGGCGATGTTCCGATGTTTGCGTTTATTTTTACGTGCGTGCCCGTGCCGATGGCTATCGGAAGTATGTTTCTTTTGGCGTTTTTGACGACTACTACCGAACCTTTGGATGCGTTTTTTTCCAGTTTTTCTTCCGGGATGCCTTCTCTTTTTGCTATCTCTCCTAGCATTTTTTTTCTGTTCTATGTTGCGAGAAAAAGACGTTTATACGCTGGTCTCCTGGGCCTTCATCATCCGTCTGTATTTTCCGTAGCGGTCTTCGGGAGAGAATTTGGCCGGCCTAACCCGGAAGGTTGCCCCTCCGCATCGTGTGCAAGATTCTTTCAGCGTGTATGCGCCGCAGTTTGCGCATTTACGTATTCTCATGCTTTATCTCCTCTATTTTTCTGTGGAATTCGCCGCTGCTTGCGTTCTTTTTCATGTGTTCTATGCCTTCGTCTGCGGCGCTTTTTAGGACTTTTTCGGCGGTCTTATAATCCGCGGACCGAACTTTTATCCTGTATATGGGCGGCGATATGTAATTCACCTCTATCTTTGAGTCGTGGTCTACCGCGTGTTTCTCTATTTTTTTCAGGGATTCTTTTATGATATTAACGCCGGTCGGCTCGTAGCTTTTGAATTCCACGTATCCAGTGATGTATACGAACGGAGGCTTTATGCTTTTCTGGACCAGTTCTACGAATGGTTTCTTGTATTTCTCGTCTATGCCCAGGCTGTCTGCTGCGTGCTCGTCCGACGCTATCGCCTCCAGGCCTTCATAGAAGCTGTTGTATTGTTTGAGTAGTTTTTCGCCTAACATGCTCTTTATTTCCGCGGCCGGTACCTTCAACTCGCCTGCCAAAACCTCGAATAGTTTCTCAGACCTTTGAAGCTGTTTTACCTGCTGCAGTTTCTCTTTGCGCTTGGCGTCGACTACGCGGCGAAGCGAAAGGTCTATGTGTCCCCGTTCAGGGTTCACTCCGAGCACTAGGAGGACTACCTTCTGCCCTTCTCTTACGTAGTCCCTGATGTTGCGGACCCATTTAAGGGATATCTCCGACAGCGGGAGCATGCCTTTCTTTCCTCCATATTCGTCCAAGGTGATGAACGATCCCTGCTTGAATATGCTCTCGACCGTGCCTATGATGTATTCTCCGGGTTCTGGATACGTGTTTTCTGGTTTTGGCATTTTATGCGGGCCGAAATATATAGGCCCGAATTAATATGATAACAACGTAGGTAACAACGTAGTATACCCTATTATTATGCTCTAAAACAAATAAATGGAATAAAATGCGGCAGCACATATTCACGGCTCTGGTCGAGCACAAACCCGGCGTCCTGCAGCGCGTAGCTTCCATGTTCACCAGGAGAAGGTTCAACATAGACAGCATCACAGTAGG
Source organism: Candidatus Altarchaeales archaeon (assembly GCA_023252215.1). Classification (GTDB taxonomy): domain Archaea; phylum Altiarchaeota; class Altiarchaeia; order IMC4; family QMZM01; genus CAIYYO01. The sequence continues at coordinate 6,491 of JAHEXG010000033.1, read as the reverse complement.
CCCTACCGAGAATCCCGGCATAGCCCGCATGACCATTCTCACAACCGGCGAGGATGCGACGCTTGAGCAGATAGAAAAACAGATGAACAAGATAATAAGCGTCATAAAGGTCAGCGACCTTTCCCTGGACAAATCCATCTGCCGGGAACTATGCCTCATAAAGCTGCACTGCCCGGAGGAAAAGAACCGCTCCCAGATAATGCAGTATGTAGACGTATTCCGTGCAAGGATAGTAGACGTGAGCCCTGAGACGTTGACGGTGGAGGTCACGGGAGACCCGGAAAAGATAGACTCATTCATAGGGCTTACAAAGGGCTTCGGCGTAAAGGAAGTAGCCCGCACAGGCGTTACTGCGCTGCAGAGAGGATAAGTCCGGCGTGTGATAAAATGCCTTCTTACAAGATTTTCAAGGTCTTCGGCATATCCATAGAACTGGACATAACCTTCATACTCTTCCTCCTGCTGGTCTTATTCGACCCGCCGCTTTTCGGCTTCCTGATAATAGTCTTTTCCATAGTATTGATCCACGAACTATTCCATTCCCTTATGGCCCTGCACTACAAGATACCTGTGCAGAAGATAACCCTTACGCCTATTGGAGGGATTGCCAGTATCGAGGTACCGGAGGATCCTAAAAAAGAGTATCTGGTGTCCTTGGCCGGGCCGTTTTCTAATATGATTTTCTTCGCGTTATTCTTTTTGGCAGCGAATGCCCTGAACGTACCTCTCAAAGGCCTTACCTGGTATTTTCAGGGCGGAGGCATAGACCTCATGGATCCTTCGTCTCTTCTATCGGGCCTCATGTGGCTTAATTTCGTTTTGGGGGCGTTCAATCTGCTTCCCGGGTTTCCCATGGACGGAGGACGCATTTTTCGTGCGGTCCTCGCGTTCAGGATGGATTATGTAAAAGCGACCCAGATAGCGGTGAACGTGGGGAAAGTGATAGCTGTGGGAATAGCCCTGTGGGGACTCGCCATGGGGAATCTCTTTACCGTGGTCATAGCTATTTTCCTATTCTTTGCCGGCGGGCAGGAATTGCAGATCCTGAGAATAAAGCATGCCCTTTTTGGCGTGTCTCTGAGGGATGTTGCCATCCCGGATTATAGGCATGTTGCCGAGTCGGTTCCTGTCAGAGAATTTGTGCAGAACGTGGCCGTGGCCGATCAACGGTATTATCCCGTCACTGACGCTTCAGGCAAAGTCATCGGCATTTTCGACGTGGAGTACTTGAGAGGCCTGCGCGTTGCAGACGAGGGCAGGCCGATGAGGGATTTTGCTCGCGGAAACATGGACGTGATAGATGCGAGTGCGAGGATGGAGGATGCTTTGTCATTCCTCCTATCCCGGGATTTTGTTTTGGTCATCGAAGCAGGCCGGATAATAGGATACATAACCCCCGGGCGGTTGCTCGACGTTGCCCGGTATCAGAGCATCAGGCGCACCGCAGGGATGTGACTGGTGTGACCGGTAAATCCTCTTTTATAGGGGTGAATTTATAATATATAAACTAAAAAATTCTGAGGAAAACAAAAAAATGGATCCAAACCAGATGATTATAGGAGTAGGAGTCGGCGTTTTACAGCTTGTTGTGGGCTTGGTATTGGCTATTGCATCGATATACCTCGGCCTGGCCTTGTTCGGCAAGTTTACTAAGGGCATAGATGAAGAAGAGGAACTAAAGAAAGGAAACGTTGCAGTAGGCATACTAATGGCGGCAATAATATTGTCCATAGCAAATGTCGTGCAGTCAGGAGTCGTGGGGCTTACCGGGGCTCTCACTATTGGGTTTTCCCTAAACGCCATAATCGCCGGAATAATCCAACTACTGGTAGGAATAGCGCTTGCAGTAGTTGCGATATACATGGCCATAAACGTCCTGGACAAGATAACCAAGAACATCGACGAAATGGAAGAACTAAAGAAAGGCAACGTAGCAGTAGCCATCCTGATGGCCGGAGTTCTTATAGCGGTCTCATTCGTGGTCCAGGCAGGGGTTTCTGGAATTGCCAAAGCGATAGGAGTGGCGCTATAATCAAGGACCAAAAATGGAAGTAGTTGGATACCAGATGCCGGATGACCTGTATTACCAGAAGGGATTCATGTGGGCCAGGATAACGGGGAACGTCGCCCGCGTGGGCCTCATAGACTATGCGCAGAAACTTGCAGGAGACATAAGCTACGTCGAACTGCCTTTTGAAGGCGACAACGTCGCCCAGAACGCGGAAGTGGGAAGCGTCGAGACCGGAAAATGGGTGGGCAAATTATACGCCCCCCTATCAGGCAAGATATCCGCAGTGAACGAGAAACTGAACGACGATCCGACCATTATGAACAAGGACCCCTATGGCGCAGGCTGGGTGTTTGAGCTGGAGATGAGCGATCCTTCCGAGGTTGCGAACCTTATGGGGGTTTCCGCAGCTTCCGAGTGGATCAAGGACGAAGCTAAAAAGCATTGAGTCCTGTTCTTTTTCTCTTTATATATTCGCCTGTTTCTATATCCTTATACTAAAAAAATATTTTATTGTTTTGTTTGCGTGATATCCAATGCTCAAGTCTCATTTCGATACTGAAAAATTGTCCGTGAAACTGGGGATGCTTTTTGCCCATGTCGGCTTATCCCCCAATACCTGGACGGTTCTTGCAATACTCCCCGCAATACTTGGTTTCATATCATTGGCCGTCTACAACAGCCTGCCCTGGGGCCTTCTTTTCTTCCTGGCTTCCGGCGTCATAGACGCAATCGACGGCGCAGTGGCAAGGGTCACCAGCAGGGTTTCCGCCTTGGGCGCATTCCTTGACGGAGTCATCGACAGATACGTGGAGTTTTTGTTATACCTTGGCCTGTTGTTCTTTCTCACATCTTCGGGAAAAGAGTATCTGGTAGCGGATTATGTCTGGATAACACTCCTACTGTTCGGCGCTATCATGCCCACGTTCATCAGATCCTACGCGGACCACCGCAGGGTCGTTACCGATCCCCGGGACCTTCGGCGTATGGGCGGGCTTCTGGAGAGGGCTGAGCGGCTCACTCTTTTATATATCGGCATGCTTTTAGGCATGTACGAAGTCCTATGGCTCGTCTATATAGTGGCGGCGGCAGCCATTCTTGCTAATTTCACCGCATTACAAAGGCTTTGGTTCGTGCTCCGTTATAAGGCCGAATAAGTCCTGCGTGATTTGAGTGCTATTTAAAAATCGAGTACCTAGTTTATATCCAACATGGCATCCCAGAAGCTGGCAAAAGAGGACCTTTCCAATCTGCTCGTAGAAAAGCATGAGAACTTTATCAAAGAGTACAGGCGGGAATACGATATACTGGACAGGTTATTCGTTTTAAAAGAGAAGAAAGAGCAGCTCGGCTACTGGGTGGACGAGTCGAAGACCAATCCTGCGCAGCATGAAAAATACCTCCAGGCCATGAAGAATGCGGAAAACGAGCTCTCCAGCCTTGCCGCAGAACTAAAATCCATAAAGGAAACAAGCCCCAGGAGCTATGGTCCCGCGGAAAGCGACCAGAAGGCCCGCCATAAATGGCTCAAGGCCCAGATAACCGCTCAAGAGGAGGCCAAAACCTATTGGACCAACAAGATAAAGGAAATAGCGGAAGCAAAGAACCCTAAAAAGGAAGAAAAAGCGTCGCAGTCTTCCGTTTCCGAGGCCCATAAAAAGATGAGGAAGGCGGCAAAGAAACCCAAGAAAATAATGAAGGCAGCCAAAGGCGGCAAGAAAAAACCATCGCCCGCTCCCTAATCCATTTATTACGCTCAAGTTTTAAATAATCTATCTATTAATTTTTTCCCCTAAAAACAAGCCCTTAACATGAACGAGAAAGAACTAAAGGACCACGTGAATTCCCTGCGGCACGAGATCGACGTGAGGGACAAGCAGATCAAGGATCTTTACCGGGACGTGAACATCCATAAAAAGGATGCCGACAACTGGAGGGCTAAAAGGGACGAGTCTACTGAGAAGGCTAACAAGATGAGCGAAGAAGCCCGCCTTTTCACAGCCAACCGCGACGAACTAAACCAGAAGATATCCGGCCTGAAAGAAAAACGAAGCAAGCTCATAAACGAGATAAAAGAGATCACAAAAAGCATAAGGGACAGTAAAAACGTAAGAGACGAATTGAACAAAGCAGCAGGCGGAACCGATCAGTCCCTTCTGGGCAAATATTCCGGAGACCTGGACGTTCTATTGACCCGGGATATCCTTCTTTCCGAAGAGATAAGGATATTCGACAAAATATTCGAACTGTCTGAGCGCGTGGAAGTGGCAAAGAAGGCGGACACCGTCCACCAGACGATACTCTCAGGCTACGACCAGGTGCAGAAGCTTAAGACCGAGCTGGACAAGATACACGAAGAGATACAGGGCATAGCAAAGGCCTCGCAGGAACAGCATGAGGAGGCTATGCGCGTCTATAAGGAAGTTTCCAGGCTGCGCAAGGAGTCGGACGAGTTCCACAAAAAGCTCCTGGAGAAATACGACGCAATGAATCCCCTCCGCGACAGGGTCAACGAGATAAGAAACGAGATAAAAGTCTATCAGGAAAAGCTTGCGCCCCACCTGGACGATATGGAGAAGATCCGAAGCGAAAGAGAGGACCGCAAGCGCGATAAAGACCTTACGGAAGCAAAAGAGAAATTGCAGACCAGTAAGAGGCTCTCGATCGACGACTTCAGGCTGCTCCTGGAGAAAGGAGAGATAAACCTGGACAAAAAGGAAGCAGAGGAAACGCAGGAAAATAATGACGCAGAGGACGACGTTTCCGAAGAGTGCCCCGAAGAAGAAGTTGCTTGATCCTTTCTAGGCTCTTAGAAGCTTTAGCAATATCGCTTTCTGCGCATGCAGCCGGTTTTCTGCCTGGTCCCATACTACCGATCTTGGGCCGTCCAGTATTTCTCCCGTGATCTCCATGCCTCTGTGCGCCGGGAGGCAGTGCATGACTTTTGCGTCTTTTTTGGCTTTGGAGAGTAATGTGTCGTTTATCTGGTAGGCCTGGAAGGCTTTGATTTTTTTCTCTTCGTCGTTTTCCTGTCCCATGCTTACCCATACGTCGGTGTATATGTAGTCTGCGTTCTCTGCGGCTTTGTATGGGTCGTTTGATACCTCTATTTTTGCCCCTGTCTTCCTGGCGTAGGCGGAGCTTTTCTCTATTATGGCTTTTTTGGGTGCGTATTCCTTGGGCGTTGCTACGTGTAGGGATACTCCGCTCATGGCGCATCCCATCATAAGAGAATTGCAGACGTTGTTTGCGTCCCCTACGTATGCTATTTTTATGTCTGACAAAGTGCCTGATTTTTCGTAAACCGTGTAGAGGTCTGAGACTATCTGGCAGGGATGCTCTATGTCGGATAATGCGTTTATAACCGGCACCCTGGCGCTTTCTGCCATCTCCTTGAGGGTCTCATGGGACTCGACCCGGGCAACTATCGCATCCACGTATCTTTCCAGGACTTTGGCGCTGTCCGAAGGAGTTTCCCCCCGGTCTAGTTGGCTCATATTCCGGGTAATGTTTATGGCATGGCCGGATAAGTCCAGTATCGCGGCCTCGAAAGAAACCCGGGTCCTGGTGGACGGCTTTTCAAAGAGCATGACTATCTTCTTTCCTTCCAGGGCCTTTCTGAATTTTCCAGGATCGTGTTTTACCTCGCCCGTGAACCTAACCAGGCCGGCCAGTTCTTCTGCTCCAAGGTCGCTTATAGAAAGAAGGTCTTTTACCATATTCTTATATATTCGCTTTTTAAATAGATAAACATGGCAAGCCTGGAACAAACAGCCGAAGACATAAGGACTATGCGGGTGCGGGGGGCGCTGGACATCGCTATCGCCTCGGCGTATGCGCTTTCGGCGGTTGCGCAGTCTGATGCGCAGGATACAAAAGAACTCATAAAGAAGCTTACAACGGCAGGGAAAAAACTCAAGGGCGCAAGGCCCACCGCAGTATCCCTTCCCAACGCCGTGAACTACATCCTCTATCTGGCCGGGAAAAACAAGCATCTTCCGCTCCAGGAATTCCGAAGGAAGATGCTATGCGAGACCGAAAGATTCATATCCGAGCAAAATAAGGCTCTTGAGACCATTGCAAAGATAGGCGCAAACCTCATAGAGGACGGAGACGTCCTGCTCACGCACTGCAACAGCGACACAGTAGTCGAGATATTCAAGAAGGCATGGGACGAAGGCAAAAAAATAGAGGTCATATGCACCGAGAGCAGGCCAAGATACCAGGGCCGCATAACCGCAAAAGCCCTCTCATCCTACGGGATCCCAACGACCCTGATCGTCGACTCCGCGGTCCATATCATGTTGAAGACTATGCACGTGGACAAGGTATTCGTGGGCGCGGATACTGTATGCGCTAACGGCGATTTGATAAACAAGATAGGGACTTCCCAGGCGGCTTTGTGCGCAAAGGAGATCAACGTCGACTTTATCGTTGCTGCCGAGTCCATAAAGTTTTCGCCTCAGAGCATGTTGGGGGCGGT
>JAHEXG010000032.1 GCA_023252215.1 Candidatus Altarchaeales archaeon | reverse complement strand
TCTGGATTTCAATGCGGCTTGGGGTCTGCTTAGCATATATTTGTCTACCCACTCTACCTTGGAGCGTATTTCCTTGACTATCTGTAAATCTTTTTGGTAGGATTTATTATCCGGGTAGCTCTTTCTGCTTTCTTCCAATGTAAAATTTACGATCGGTACAAGTGTCTTAGGATTATCGGCTGCCTTGGAGGCTCTTATTTTCCTGACCCTGATTTGTTCTTTCCTTTGGCTTTCCAGGACAAGGCCTATAAGGATTAAGTTGATCGCAGCAGCCCTGAAACCGGGGATCGTCGCTATCGCGCCATCAAAGCAGGCCCTGGCTTCTATAAATGCTCCCTTGTCGAACAGGTCGCATCCCTCGGAGTATTTATTTGCGGCGTCTCTGACCTTTTCAAGGACCGGCGCCGTATCAAATCCGGCCTCTGAGGCTTGCCGGAGGAGTGCGCCTTCAGTAGAGAACTGATCGGGATATACCATGTAGCACTTCATTATGGTGCCAAGGGCCTTGTCCGACAACGATGTTCCGGCAGAGGCTGTCACCACCAACCGGGCTAATTCTTCTGACGTAATGGATTCGTATTTTTTGTCTAGGGAATCGATCAGGCCGTCGTCGCTTATAGGCTCTAAAGTTATTGTGTTTGAGGGTTTAGAGCTTACTGCGACCTTTTCTGTCTCGTCGTCCGATACCTCTCGGTCTGGGACATCGGTTTCAGCAGGCGCAGAATCAAGTAGTCCTACGTCCTGGCTTGTTATTTCCTCGCCGAGGTCCTCTGCCTGGCGGGACTTTGATTGATAGAGTTTCTTTTTTTGCTCAAATTCCTCGATTATCTTTCCGCTGAACGGGTATTTTTTATCGAACACGGCTTCTAAGTATTTTTCGGCCTCGTCGAATTTGCCTGCATTTTCGAGCTCTTCTATTTTTATCAAGCCGCCGAAAATCCCGGTATCTACTTCTATTGCGTTCCTGTATTTGTAACTCTGTTTCAGCTCAAGTGTTTTCGGATCCAGGACGTAACTGGTGGGGCCTATTTTAACAATGTTAAAGAAGCCGCCGTCGGCGTAAACGAAGCCGGATTCTATGCCCCTCCGGTCGCAGAGCATCTTCACGTGCGCTGCCAGGACTTTGGAAGAACCCCTGCGTTCATTCGTGAGATCTTCGATGTGAGTCTTGGTTTCGTCGACCGTGAACGCATGAGCCTTCTTTTTGCCCGAGGTTGCAGCGTCCGGGTACAGCCAGTCCCGGATCATGAGGAAAAGGGCCATCTGGACGCGGGTTTTGTATTGCGTATTACTGGGTTTGTCGAATAATTCCTTAAAGTTGCTTAAGGATATGCCATACCTGCTCAGGAACACGTTCGGACTACTCTCGTATGAATTGATCAATGCGAGGCAGTGGTTCATGAACCTGCTGTCAAAACCGGCCATATATCCGGAATCTAGGTCAAGCGAGGATTCAAGCGCACAGGGGGAGTTGTTGGTATGCATTGCATCTGAGAGACTTCTTTCTTTCTCGGTGTCGTTCCAGGAGAGGGTTTTTTCGTTTGTCGAATTATCTTTCAGGTCTACCCTTGCAGGCCATCCTCCATCCGGGGCGTAGTTTTCATAGTTGCCCTGCGTTTCTATCAGGATGAGCGAATCGCCTTGTTTTTCGTATAGTATATAATGCGTTTCAAAGGCTTGCTTTTGACCATTGGTTTCTTTATCGTAATCGAATCCGGTACTGTATCCGATCAACACCTGACCTTTGTCTTCCTTGGCGTATCTTGACATCATCCGTATCCATTCGAATGTTTTTTCGTCCGAATAGTACGGCACTTCAGGGAACTTACCTATGACGTTCAGCACATAAACGATGTCCTTGGAATTTTCCGCAATATCCTGGGATGGCCTGAAAAAATCGCAACAAACGACTTTCAGTTTGTTCTCATGAATTTGCCTGAGAGCCTCTTGATTTATCTTGTAAACGACATCCAGTTCATAACCGTCTTCATAATCAGTGTAATTCTTTGCCTTAAGGCCTTCTCCGGTAATCTCGGGTTTAGGGTTCTCGATATTGGCTATCAATCTTTTTGCTGTCCCTTCGTATTCTTTTTTAGTTTTTTCGTCAGGTGCTTTCTCAGAACCGTCTATCAGCGAATTCTGAAGGTTGCCCTGGAAGTCAAAAAGCCAGTAGTTACATGCTTGCTCTTTTCTGCCATCCACCTCTATCCAGTAGTCTTCCTCGCGTTTGACCCTAAACATTATTGTTCCATAATCGATAGCAGTGAAATCTAGGTTTATGCCTTCAAATTGATTGTCTTCGGAAAGGCCTTCGACCAGTTTGGAAGTTACGCTGTAATTGGATTCTCCGCATCCCAGGAAACTTGCCTCAGTGACCTTCTCTCCTGACTCCACTCTACGTTTGATTACCTTGTTCAATATACCGGCGAATTCTTTCACAGGAGCACGCTCTCCGGAAGTCGCATCGTATACTTCCCTGGACGCCGAACCAATCTGAATACCCTGTTCGTAGAAAACATCCAGCAGGTTAGAATTGTCCGATAGTCGGGTCTCCTCTGGGAAGGTCTTGCTTTCTTTCACCTGCTTATCTAGTACTTCGCTGACATCCTTCGAATCCTTTTGGTCCCCTTGCACGTAGGGTGCGCACGATACATCACCATCCCGAACCGCCGGGAACGGATTTCCTGGGAATTCCTTTTCGAACTCAGTTCTAAGGATGTAGAATGATTCCCCGGTTCGAAGCTTTATCCGCAGGACTCGTTCATCATGTGGAAGGCGTTGTACATTGGCGACGGCTACGTCGTAGTTTCCTTTTTCAACCAGTGCTGCTTTTCTTTTGCCATAACTTATTGTCGCCTTTTCTACTCGGAGTTCGCCTCTGGCATTTGCTTTTGTCTTTACTGATATCCTCTTAACTTTGCAGGCCCCTACATACGATGAGCCGGAACGGATTTCATTCAACTTCTCAAGGGAGAGGTGTTGATCCCTTCTCTTTTGTATGCGGTCTGTGATGTTCGCCAATCCCTTCTCAGTTGCGGACTTTATCGAGGAAGCAAATAATCTTTCTGCCATCTCAACGTTGCCTATCAATGCATCGGATTCCGCTTCCTCCAATTCCAGGAATATACGTATGATCTCCTTTTCCTCTTTTTCCAATGATTCAAACTTGTCTAGTCCAATCTTAGCCAGTTCAATTGTATCCCTTGCCTTTGCGAATTGATCGCAGGCTTTAAGGGCTTCGATCTGTACTAGAAGCGTCGACAGGATAATCCTCTGAGTTACAGCATAGGTGGATTGAAATTTATCAATTTGTTTAAGTATGATTATTGCCGCCTCAGGGTTCAAAGACACCGCCTTGTCAAAATATCCCTGGAAATCCTGATCCAATAGATTGGAATACTCTGTCTGGTCGATCCATAGAAAAGCTCCGTCCAGGCCGCGGACAACAAAAGCCTTCGAGCTTAAGGGATACAATTCTATAGATTGATCGAACAGTTTCAGACCTTCTGTATGCTTTCCTGAGCAATATAACTCGTTTCCTTTGTCCATGAGCTCACTGGCCATGAAGTTCCGGATAAGATTTATCTCTGCCTCGGTTTTTTTAGAAACAATCGAACTGCGCAGGCTTGATATGGCGATTGCATTTTCAAAGCAATAATTGGCTTTGCCTATCAGTCCCGCTTCAACATAATCTTCGGCGAGCGCTATGATATGGTCTGCGACATATTCTGTCGGCTCCTCGAAAGGATTATAGGGGCGAATGGCTGACGGCCCTATTCCAATACGTGCCCTCTCGACTGCCTTTTCCAGAAGCTCGCTTCCCTGCTTGAAGTACTCATCTTCTTCCCTTGCTTCGCTCAGGAAGAGATAGACCCTTGTTTTGCCGATCATCGCAAAAACATTTTCAGGATATTTCTCGAGGGATCTTTCATAGAATTCCAGCGACTGCATATAGGCTTCATTGGCATTTTCTTGTTCACCGAGCTTTTCGTGGGAACGTCCCTTTTTTAGGTACATTTCACCCAGGTCTCTGAAAAAATCCGATAGGTCTAAAGGTTCTTCAAGAGAGAATCCGAATGTCAGAAGCCCTTCCGCATTGTGGATGAACCGCAGATCGGCTATCCGGGACCAGTCGTCTATCGCACGCTCGTAAAGCTTTATAGCTTCATTATAATTCTGGTCGGAATAAGCTACATCTGCATCACTCTTTATTCTTCGGATATTGCTCTCCTCCGAAGGGGTGATCAATGATTCACGCACCTTGTCTATCGATTCAAAACGACCTTCTTTCAGGGCTTTTGACCTTTTTTCAATTATTCTTTCATTATCGGACCAAAACAAAATGGCGTCATCGTACCATAAAGCAGCAGAATCGTAATGCCATCGTCCCATGGCATTGTCCCCTCGCTCTTCCAGGACACATGCGATAGAGTTTCCTATGCTCGTTCTACCATACGAGGTAACGCCTTTGAGGGCTGAGAAAGCTTCTTCGATTTTCTGCAGGCCTTCTCTCTGGAGGACCTGGTCAACCTTTCCCTTGGCCTGGCCGCTGTAAGGCAAGGCCTTCAGAAGATCCCCTATCATACTTCCGCTGGATTCGTCGCATATCTCCTTTGCGCTCTTATCGCATATCTCGCGTATCCGTTCTTCGCTCGGGGTTTCTTCTCCTGCCCTTCTTATACCTGCTTCAGGAATACTCCCCTTGGCGAACACGAACAACGGCAGGTGATTGTCTTTTTTAAGGAGCTGTTTACTTATCAAATCCGCAACTCCTTCTTCGCAGCCGACGGCTTTTATCTTCCGGATCAACTCAGTCTCTATCTTTTCTCTGAGTCCTAACGAATCATCTATCGCTTTCAAGACCTGCTGATTTTCATTGAAAGACTTATCCCAGTCTAATTCAGTCAATTCCTTCAGCCCGGACAATAGTTTTTTGTCGACGTTGTTCCTGGCATTTAGGAAGCCTACCAGCTTTTCTGCGAATCTGAGGTATTCTTCGGCCCTGTTTTTTGTTCCTTCTTGTCTTATCGCGTCGAGGCATCCTCTGAGTTCACCGTATTCGGCCTTGAGGTCTGATTGTTCCTTGTTCTGCAGCAGGTCGATGTAACGCACCCTTGTGTTTATCCTTGTAAACCATTCCTTGTTTTTCTCGCGGTATTCTTGGAATTCTTTGGAGTCGGATTTAATCCATTTGGTTATTTCAGTTAAGTGCGCTTCCCAGTCGCCCTCGGTCGTGCCGGACGACATGGAATAAGGCCGGTATCGGGCCCTTATCATCATGTTTTTCGCATCGGCCGGGTCGACCGATTTGGAGATGACCGGGTTTCTTGGATTGATCCCTCCGACCTTGTTGTAGAAAACGATCGAATTTCTGTATGGGAATCCGACGGTCATGCTTGAATAGCCCGCATTTTCTAGAACGTTTTTCAATGAGGCTATGAGCGAGGTGCCTATTCCATCGTATCCGCCGTTGAATTGAGCGCTGTATTTATTCTTTGTTTTCTCGTCTCTGAAATTTAAGCTGGATATTACGGGGATTGACTCATGCTCTGAGACTTCTGCGTCGGCGTGCGCGATCCCGTATTTTCCGTCTACTGGGTCGTATATTTCGACTGAGAAATTCCGGGTCTTTTCGCCTTTTCCGCTGTCTGAATACTTGAATATCCATTCCTTCTTTCCGTCGAAAGAGACCTTGTATCCTTCCTTTGTGTTGCCTTGTGCAAGGAAATCTTCCGGTTTGAATCCGGGCACAGTGCCCCCCAGATACGGATTCGCAAGCTTTATCGCTGCCTCGTAGGCTTCCTTTTTAACTATATCTCCTGTCAGCAGAATCATTTGTTCTGCTGTTACATTGGGTCTGCCTTTCGGATCTGGTTTTCCGTCCTTGGTTTTATCAGTGGTGTAATCTATCCCCTGTTTGAGAACGTATACTACTATCCTGGCTGCGTAGTGCGCTTCCGTCTCGTTGTCTTCTTTTTTAGGGGCTTTCTCCTTTATCTTATTGAATAATCCTAAATCGAGGTCCTTTATTGTATGCAGGTTCCGCTTCTCCAGGACAACGCCCTTGTCCCTGAACAGTCCTTCTGCCTGCGCCTTCGTACTGAGAAATCTTTGGTATTTTCCGTTACTTGAGTACACAGTACCTTTTTCTTTGGGGTAGGATAGATCGTCTATTACCTTGACTGTGCCTTGGAGCATGCCTCTTTCCTGTTCCGTTCCGCCAAGAAGTTCCTTGGCTCTCTTTACGCATTCGTCTTTGTTTTCCCCGAATACGAGGGCGTTTCGAACCCCCCATTTCTTGTTGAGCTTTTCGTTCATGCGGTCTGAGGCGCCGTTCCCTACAGGGTCCGGGAAATTGAACCCCGTGGGCACGATTATTATCCTTGAGCGCTCCTGCAGGTTCATAAGGGATATTTCTTCCACAGCGTTTATCAGATTGGCTTGCGGCACGAATACCAGCACCGGCGCGCTGCTCTCTTCAATGACCTGGGGAAGGGACCTTACGTATTTTAGGTACTGTTCCTTGCTGACAGGAGACATTGAACCGAATTTCGGGTGTATGCAGCAGAGGATCGTTCCCTCGTTTTCTTTTGCCAGGTCAGCTATTGTATTATCATCTAAGTCGCTTGTTTTATCCAGTACCCTTATCTTTGGCAGGTTCTGTCTTTGTTTCTCGAGCGCAAGCGCGTTGCAGTATCGCTGCCCGTTGTAATAGAAAGGGTAATGATTGTAGTCCATCGCCGTAAGGCAGTCATTATACCCTTCCGCGAACCTGTTTTCTTCCAGGAGACGATACTTTTCTTCGGCGTTTTTATCGGCGCCGATCATCTCCTTGACCTGTTCTGCTGTGGTCCTCCGGTCTGCCGGCATCGGCACTCCCATGTCGTAGCAATACCGTTTGAAGGAGTCGATCACCCTATAATCCATTGTTCCCTTACGGATCCGGTATTCTATTCCACTTACTATCCCTTCTACGGATATTAGATTCATGTAATCCGATAGGTGCTTATTAAAAGCTTCACTTCCTGCTTCGTCCATAAAATCTATCAGTTCGCCAAGGAACCCGTTGAACTGGCGCAGGTCTGAGAACGAATTGACGTAGGACATGAAGAAATTAGTTACCCTCCTGGAGGAGTAACCGTATTTATTCAGCCTTATTTTAAGCTTTTCATCCAGTATTTCAAGCTCACTTACCAGCTCCTTTAAGCCTTCTTTCGGGCTCTCTGCGACAAGCCTATCGTACTGGTCTTCAGGGTTCAAGTCCTCTTCTTCCATCTGTCTTATTATCCCTGGCACCTCCTCAGGTGAACGGCCCGCGAATCTTCCAGGATATTTCGACTGCCAATAAACGTAATCTTGTATCCCTTCTTGATCCGCTATCTCTTTCAACTGTCCGGCGACCTCCAGGATATTGCCTTGTTGAATGGAACGGGGGTACATAAACCCGTATTTTATCATGCTCAAGGCCGTTTCATCCTTTCCTGCCTCAAGGAGGGTCTTTGCGACCTGGGCTATCAATCGCAGCCTATCTATCGTCAACAGCGGGGATACCGGCCTCATGTGTCCAGCCCATTCCAGGAATTCGCAGGCAGCATCTTTATGGAGTTTGCCCAGCGTCACGATCAATTCCGTTAACGCCTCAAGCTCATTTTCCGCAAAGGCTTCCGGAGCCCATCCTGCTGCGTCGATGAAAGACAATGCGACGTATGGGTCAACATCCGACGCGATCTTTGAAGCGCATTCGAGTATCTTATTGTTTCGCTCTCCTTCAGGATAGCCCTCAGGATGCCGGTCTATTCGATCGGAGAAATAGGATTTCAGTTCAGCAATGCTTTTATCATGGGACTCTAACTCAAAACTTGCATCGTCAGGGAATGCAACTACGACGTAATCTTTCTCTGTCCTTATTTCAAGTTCGAATGATTCCTTAGTCTTCTTATTTCTTATCTTAATTTTCCCTTCCTCTTTGGCAACGTATAGAATGGGATGGATCCTTTCCCGGTCTTCATAATCGTTCCATGATCGTTTTGTTTCCGTCCCATCGTACTCTACGACCGTTATTTCCTTGTTTGTAAACCGATAAGCCTTTGGATGCCCTAAGGCATAAACCCTCCGGGATAGCGCGTCTAAATAATCTTTTTCTTTCTTTTCGTCTGAAGCAATCACATCCCATATCTCGTTCTTAATATCCTCTCCTGCGCCGCTCATCAGGTAAGCGGCATCCGCAAGCCGCTTTAATCCTTTTCTCTGATTTTTTAGAGAGATCAGGTCGTAGGCTTCATATAACCGGTTTGTAAAAAACTTGCGTCTTTGTCCGAGGTTAAGTGGATTTTCCGCTATTTTTTTGTTTACTAATTCAACAGCTTCCCTGCTTCCGATGAAAGTAGCATTATAAATGTAAGGGATCGAGGATCTCTTTTGCAAGGCAGTATCCATGTTTTGAGAGACTAAAAAGTCGTATACATGGATTTGTCTTACGCCCTCATCCGTGGGGAAGTTTGTTATCAATAGTTCGTCGGGAAATTCCGGATTTGCGTCCAGTTTTGCCTCGGTAAATGATTCATTTAATTTGAAGTGAAACGTCGAAACCAAATAATCATTGGAAGAATCTATAATCCCTGAGCCGGAATACCAGACAACATACTCCAGGTTTCCGATAAATTTCTCATCCCAGTTTATCTTCCCGGAACTCTCATAAAAGTACGTCGGGCTGCCTATTATGGATGCGGCGATTCTGACGTCTTTCCCGGTTTTTTCCTTCATTTCTTTTTCAGTCTCTCTGCATGCCCTTCCGAATATGTCCAAGATGTTCTGCGTTTTTCCTGAGACAGGCACGTCCCAAGCCTCTCGGGTCATGGGACCGCTTAGGCGGGCGTAGACGCCAGGCGATACATTAACCATCGACGCTTGTTCATGGAGTGCCCCACTTGTTGCATCCATGTAAGGTACTCCGCCGAATCGTTTCATCGCGTCCGGGACGTCGATTAAATCAGTAAGAGTCTTACTCTTATCTACGCCTTCAGGTATCTTTCTTGCCGCAACGTATACGTACCGGTCCAATTCATACGGCTGACCCATGTCGATTATCTCCTCTCCCTTACGCAGTACGTCAAAGTCTTTATATCCCTCCAGCCCTTCTATTATCTTCCTGAAGTTTTTGTACTCTTTTTCCGACGTGAACGTGTAAACCAGCACGCCCCCGGGAGATACAAGGTTCAGGCTGCTGCGTACGATGTCGATCGAATTTTTGTCCGTCTCCGAAGGGATGTATGGAGTCCTGAATAATACCGCATGCGCTCCATTAGGCCCTGCTATGCCTGTCAGGTCTTTTCCTGCGTCAAGGCTGTATAGTTCGCAGTTTTTCGGCAGGATCGTTTTCGCTAATCCAAGAGCTTCCTTGTCTATGTCTACTCCGATGTATCGCACTTCCCTTGGGGGTACGTCGAATGCGTTTTTCCCTCCTCCGAAGAAAGATATTATCGACGGTGTCACGTAACCCACGTTGCATCCGAGTTCTACTACGATAACGGGTTCCGCTTTCGGAAGGCTTATGTCTGCGGGCAAAACAGTTTTAAGTATGTTAAATAAGACCTCGTTTACTCCCCTGAATTGGGCCGGGAAAGCATTTTGTTTTTCAGAAGCGGAGGGCATCGATTCCGGGGATTTGATTTTTGCGGCAGGACTATGGTCGTCTGTAAATGATCCGTCTACGCTTCCAGGGAGATGATCCGGTCTTTCATTACCTGCCTTTGCCGGTTTTTTGATGATCACGGTCACGTATGCGTCGTCTTCTGTTTCGGTAGTGTATGGGTTCTTCGTGAGTTTGTATTTTATTTCCAGCCCTTCTCCGGGGTTCTCGCGCGAGTATTCCTCTATTGCGGGCACGACTCTTTGTTTTAAGATGATATTGTTTTCCGATGACGCGATGAATATTCCGCCCTTTTCCAGCCTGTTGAGCGTTTCCTGGACGATGCCTTCTATGTCGCTTACCGGAGAAGGATTCCTGAGGATCGCAGCATGGTATTTAGCGGGAATATTTCCTTCCGCAACTTCCCCGGACAGGTCCGTAGCATCGGCTTTCAGGAAGTTGATCCTTTCCGAGAACTGCGAAACTTTGTCTTGTCCGACGATATATTTAAGCCATTTTATGGGGTCCTGTTTTTTTATGTCGACGCAGGATACGGAAACCTTTTCTCCCAGCTTTAGGAATCTTGCGCCTCCGAAGAAACTTACGCATGAAGCGGCTTCGTATGCTATGCCCGATGCCGGCAAAAGCACCCTTATTTCGCCGGACGGCTTTTCCCAGCCTGAATGCAGAACATAGTGGGCAAGCATGTTCCACACAGTCGACGCGACGCCCAATGGGACGTATTTGTTTTTTACGTCCTGAACCGTCTCGAAGCACAGACCTGCGCGTATGCTTGATAACACGTTTTCAATGGCGATCGCAAGATTCGAAGCCTGATCCCCGTCCAGGTATTCGACCAATGTAATGACCCGGGATTCCACCTCCTCGCAGGATAAAAAGCCTTCTTTAACAAGCTTCCATAGAACTACCTCGGCATTGGTTAATCCTGGCTTTTTCTCTTGGGCGTAATCTGATCTCTCGACCCCCAGAAGACCTTCCCCGCCTATTTCTCCCAGAAGGCAGGATAACACCATATAAAGATTTTTCCTTTCACTTAGAACTGCCTTCTCGGAAACGCCGATATCCGTTCTTCCAATCCTGCTTATAAAGTCCCGTGCAGAGGCTTCGTCCAAGATTATTTGAGCGGAGCTTGCAGCCTCACTAGCGGTGCGTATAGTCGCATCTGTGGGCCGGCTCTCAGATATTAGTTCCAAGACATCTTCAGGCGTTTTGTTCAGAGTATCTCCAGTGCTTATTCCGATTTTCTGGAGGAATAGGTATACATCCTCATAATAGGCGGAAAGCGGGATGGTTTGACTTCTTGCCGGCAGGTGGTCTTTTATTTTTCCGTAAAGGTCCGGATCTTTTTCTTTTATGGAGGAAAGGTTTCTTTTTAATCCTTCTTCTCTATTGAATAAATCCTTACAGACGTTTTTGAGCAGTTCTTCGCCTGAAACCGAAGCCTGACTCGGGTCTTTATCATGATGCCAGTCTATCAGGACGTCGTGGAGCATTTGGGTCTGTGCTTTTTCTTCTTCTACGAGCTTTCCTGGATCCTCTATATGCCCGGCATAGACGAGAGAATCTCCTGCTTTGAGGTAAACCTCGTGAGAGCGAGCGAACAGCCTGTCATCGGCATACACCAGCAGGCCCCCTTCTTGCATCGCATTCAGTGCTTCGAGCAGTATCTTTGAGCTCTCAGTACTGTCGGTGTGGCACAGGACGTTTTGGACGAGCACTACGTCGGCTTTTTGTTTTACAGGCCAGCGCCTTTTTATGTCGGCTTTGGCGTATGCCAAGTTCGTATCCTCAGGGGCGAATGGATGCTCTGAAACGTATCCTGCCTCCTCTATATCTTTCCCTGCAACGACGCCTGTCATCGTGTGATCCAAGCCGAGTATCTTTGCTTTGTTTCCAAAAATCTTGGACATGCGCCGAGTGCTTATTGAGGGCTCATTGTATTCCGGAAAAACCGGCTTGCCTCCCGCGATCCCGGCATCGATTATGAAAGCCTGCTTCCCTAAGCCGTCGACATGACTCTTTAGGAAAGGCTCGATATTCTCTGAATAACGGGTTGGATAACTTGTTTGACTCTCCCTAAGATTCGCCATATTGGAACTAATCAGTGTAGAGCCGCCATACTCATTTATCTCCCAAAGTATATCGGTAAGCATGAACCTAGCTTCGTTGCTGATCCTGTCTTTGTCCGCAAGCACGTAAACCTTCGAAACGCGTTTAGCGATCTCTTTTGCAACCCTTTTAAGCGCTATTTTCTCCGGATTGGAAAACTTCTCTTCAGAGGAATAATTTTTAGATCTATGATTCATTGAACCGACCATGAAACCGATTCTCCATATCACGTTTTCGGCCTCATAGTACATTGAACGGGTTTTTAGCATCAGTACAACGGCGTCTGCAAGGAATCCGACGGCCCATAACATTCTTCCGTAGGCTAGCTTTTCGCGGATAGCTTCATCGGATATGCTTATATATTTCGCATAAGATTTTCCTGCAACTTCGAGGAGATGAACATAATCCATCTTTCCTTCAAGGTCTGCAGCCATCCGGCGCATTTCGATAAGGAATTCCTTATCTTCGTATCCGGCATCCAGCAACGCACCAACCACATCATAGTCCTTTATTTCTCTTAACGCATCTGCATAGTCCGCCCCATATTCGAATGAAGCCCATGAAAGTAACTCCTCAAGCTCCGATCTGGAATACTTTGTTGCTCCGCCGTGGGCGATCAATGATGCGACGGCGTAGAGGTCGTCTGCGTTCACTTTCACGTCCTTTCCGTCGCGGGCGGAGGCGATCCTCTCGGAGTGCATGGAGAAAGGGAGTAGTCCGCCTTTGATGCCCTCATGAATATTTATTCCATCGGCTTTTTCCGCTATCACATATATAGCTGACAGGCCTTCTTTCCTTATCTTGCGCTCTGCATAGGCCGCTACTGGGGTGAATCCCTGTTCCTCAGACGCTTTGGTGAGGTTGGCGACTGCTTTTCCAAATACTTTTGGGTCTAGCCCTTCTCTGAAAAAGTCTTTATTTATGTTCTGGTTCACAAAAAGAGCGATAAAAAAGAGGCTTTCTATATTGATCGCTCCTGCATCCTCAAGGTCTAATATCTTAAGCCCCTTATGTAGGTCTGACTTGGACAAGCCCCGCTCGTAGAACGCCTCGACGCATTCAGTATTAAGCCGCTCGGAGTTTATTTTCAATCCAAGACATGTCTTCAACAGATCATTTCGCAGTCTGTCGATATCGAAAAGAACATTTCCGCCCATGACATCTCCGGGGATTATTGTCTTGGACTCATCGATCGACTCCAGTAGTCCGCAGAAATCCCGGTCAAGCATGCTGCGAGTCTCCGCAGTCCTTGCAGGTTCAAGTTCCCGCAGTACCTGATTCAGCGTCTTCTTTACGTCATCGTATCTTGTAACGCTTTCGACGAATGCTCCTGCAAGCGCATAGTAGTCCGGGTCAGGCGGATAAATCTTTTCTTCGCCTCTTCCGCACTTTGCGACGATCCTGAATCCTTTGACTTTTTTGCCGTTCAGCCGGTCCAGCACCCGGCCCATCAGCTCTGCATTGAAGGAACCCCCTTCCAGGCCCCTAATCAATTCTTTGGTCTCGGGCTTGATCGTGAAGCTTATGCTCAAGTCGTTGAGGTCTAACATCATGTCATAGATGCCTTTCGATCCTTCGATCAACCACGCGTCCCCGTCGCCTTTAACGGCTGTGACTTTCGGGATCTCGTTTTGGTCCAGTAATCCGTCGTTTACCAATATCATTCGAAGGTTTTCCGGCATTTTCCCATCGTTGAGTTCTTCGACGGAGTTCCTTAGAATCGTCGAGTCGCTTCCCATCATCGATCCCCTTATGATCCTTGCCGGTTCTACAGGAATTTCAAGCTGGCTTTTATCGAGGGATTCTTCAGCCCTTTTCTTGCCGTCTTGTGCCCTGAAGTTGGACGGATCGACGTTTAGGACCGACTGGAATGCGTTCAAGGCCTGCCGGAATTTCCTGAGGGCAAGGAAATCGTGTCCTTTGTCTATTATGCCATTGTGCAGGCTGGCCGGCGGTTTGGCCAGGGTATTTGACAGTCCCTGCTCCCATATCATGCTCTCGGAGTTCCGGTCCCTGGATTTTTGGTCTGTATCCCGGGTTTTTGCTCTTCCATCTTTCGCCTGTGAGGAGCTTTCATCCCTCAAGATGGGGCCAACGTAATTCAAGACCTTTTCCTCGAAAATAGAACGCAGGCTGCTGTCCGGGGGAATCCCATCTCCTAAGCTGAAGAACGCCTTATAGAAAACGGCCTTCAAGTCTCCAAAATCCTCTCTCAGAGAAAGGGATTTTACTGTTTCCCTCGCTCCCGAATTGAGGTTAACGTCGGGGTGCATCAATGCAAGGAACAGTCCCTGGATCTTGCCGTAATTGATTTCTTCCAGAGGAAGCGAGGCGAGGTCGATCATTTGTTCAAGGGATATGAGGGGGACCATTCCGGCCTCGGGCTGCATCGAAGTATCTGCAGGTCCGGTTTTTTCTGATGGATTGTTGCGCTTTGACAGGTTATCCAACCCGTCTTGTGCCTTCAGGTGGAGGGCGGCTTTATCTATGAAATCAAGAGGTATCGTTTCCACATTCCCCGCCCCGAGGCTTTTCCCTGCGAACACTATTCTTCCAAGTTGTTTTTCAAGTTTCAGCGAGTCCCCTATCCGGCGGTATACTGCATAGCTAAATCTGAATTCAGAGCTTTCCCCGATGACCAATACGCCTCCGTCTCTCAGGGTTTTGCCCATCTCGGCTGCGGCCTTCATCCTGGCGTCGTAGTCGTAGTACTCGAGCGGGTCCTCGTAGAAGGTATTGAATGCGTACGCCATATCGACCATGCCATATGGCAGGTCTTCGATCTCCTGCGGCTCGAAGAAATCGCCTTGCCGCAGTAAGAAATTATTTTTCCCCTCTGTTTCCTTCAGGTATTTTACCGCCATAGGGTCTACGACCTGGATCACCTCGAGAGTCACATCGCCCTCCGTATAAGAACTTTCCTGCAGACCGTCCTCCGAAGCCCTAACATGGGTGTCGACGCGTCCCTTCGTGATAATGTCCTGCCCGGACGCAACCAGGTTGTTCTCGTTCACGCCTAATTTAGAAAGCTTCTTTCCTTCACAGGTCCAAAACTGCTGGACTCTTCCGCCGTAATCCATTATCGCGCTGTTCCCTACGCCGTCCGATATCTTGTACCTGACTGTGCCTAGGTCCGTTGCGACAAATTTCAGCCCGGGATTGAGCTTATGCAATTCTCCTGCAAACAGGCAGGAATTGAGGTAGTTGGATTCACCGAATCCGACGACGCAACCTATTTTTCCAAATTCCCCGCCGCACAGATCCTTAAGAATAAGCGTGAGATCCCCTATGGGCAGGCGCGGATAGGTTGTCGGGGATATAGCGATCTTGGCGGACGGATGATAAATGCCGATTGACATGGTGATATCATCAAAGGCGCGCCGAACAGCCCTCTTTTCTTTTAGATCCTTTGCTCTGAGATACGCTTTCTGCAGTTCGGGTATGCGCCGCATATCCGTGGGATGTCTCTTTTCCTGATAAGCCGACAAATAGTCTCGGGCCGAGGAGTATATCCCTACCCCGGGAAGCCCGCCGTGATACGGGTTCCCCTGTAGTATCCCTTCCAGGAGCGTCTGTTCGTCAGCCTCGATGCCCATTTCTTTAAGCGCCTGAGGAGTTATGTTCAGCTTCTTTTCTGCGTTGTCGAGCGTGATCGTCGGATTACCTTGTTTATCGTAAGGCTGGCTTATATCCTTAGGGGACGTTTCAGCGGTTCCAAAGGGTATGCCGCTTTGAAGAAGTAATTGTACGATTGATGAGACCTCGCTTATGCTCGTCTTTCTTTTCTGGATCGCATTCAATTCTCTGACTGGTTTCGGATTACAAATATCTGATATTTTTTTGTATGTTTCAGGGAATGCATTTTGGATGTAAGTCAAAGAACGCAAGTTTTTATCTATTTTCTCAAGGTCTTTCCTGACAGGGCTTGAGAGGACCTTAGCCTCTGCAAGCATTTTGTTAAATTCTTTGATTAGTCTTTCCTGCTCTTCGAACTTCGCTTCTACATCCTCGTTTTGATTTGCAGGATAGGTGAGTTCGTCTTCGGTGAGTATCTCCAGGTATTTCTTCACGTCTATGGACATAAACCTTAGGTTATCCTCATTCAGACTGTTTATCCGGTAGTAGGGCACCCCTATCTCAAGAAGGTATTCGAAGATCTGCGTAACGTATTCGGCAGACATCTGTTCGCCTGGTTGCAACCGGGGGATGTTGTCTATTATATCCGTATACAGCCGGATGTTTTTTTTCGCTATTATGCTTAGAGCCCTTTCGTTCTCCTCAAACTTGTTTACTTCCGCTTTTATCCGTTCCCTCATTAGCCCTTGCGTTTCCTCTAAAGGTTTTATGCCGTCAAGTATGGACAGTACTATCTGCTTCGTTCTTGGATCAAGGGTCGCCAGCATATACTCCGTGAAACTTTTTTCGGCTTCGATCCTTGTATCCTTGTCCTTGATGGTATAGAGGATGGACCATTTGAAAAGGTATGCTATGTCGTCTATTTTTTCCTTTATATCATCTGAAGACATCAACCGGTCTTTCCAATCGAAAAACATCTCCCAGGCACTGGCAAAATTTGCTTGTCCAGTATTTTGGAAGGACGCTGATTCGGCTCTTATAATGGCATCGATATCGCCCCACCCCATAGCCTCGTCATCAACATCCTCATGAGAATCAGTATCGGTCACGCCCCCTTGGTTGTCCTGTTTGACGGCAGAGGGAACAAGATATGCAGAAAGTGTATCCGAGGCTTTATTATCTCCCGGGCGGCTTTCATCGCGTGGATAGTTAACCGATTCCTTTGAAGCCGAAGAAGCCATGTTGATGAGATAAAACAGCCCCCTGCATTGTTTTAGATCAGACCTGTCCGGGGGTTCAATCCTTTTGTTCTCGATCTCTGACAATGAAAAAACGATCTTTCCAAGGAGGGCCGTCGTTTCAGCCCTCAACTCATTAATGTGAGCGTCCTCCCTTCCTTTTTTGTCTGCCTTCCGGCATGAATCCAGCGCTTCAATCAGTGAAGCAGACACGGAATGATATGATGCATAGGTGTCATCCAGGGATGTGGTCTTCTTTTCAAGTAATACTTTGCCTAGTTCCAAATGTTTTTCCGCAGCATTCACCCAGTCTTCGGCAGTTTGATCTGAGCCTGGATAGAGTATTTTGTTATAGAGCATTCGAAGCTCTTCTCTTAGTCGTGATTCCTTTTCTTGCCGCCCAGCTTCCTCTTTTCTCTCTGGAGGGGTTATTTCTATATCTTGTGTTCCTTCTTTTGCAGGAATCCGCCCGAACACCTCAACGGCTTTCTTCCCGGTATCCGTGTCCTCAAGTCCCGGAAAATTTTTAAACGAATCTATGAATAATCCAAGGGACATTTCCGCCCCGGGATGAGCCGAAAGAAATTCTGCAAGCTCAGAGGAAGACATCGCATACATTTGAGCGATTATTTCCTCCGATAGGACAACTTCATTCAAGGAATTTATCTTATCGCCTACGCCCAAAGCCTTTGCAACCGAATCCAATGATCGGCTTTTGGCTCTTGAAACCTTTTTTTGGATTTCCTCGAATAAGCCTCCATAATACGGGTTAGCCTGTAGTATCCCTTCCAGGAGCGTCTGTTCGTCGGCCTCGATGCCCATTTCTTTCAGCGCCTGAGGGGTGATGTTAAGCATCTGCGAGACGTTTTCAACCGTGATAGCACTCGGCCGGCTTATCTCCTCCGCCGATTTGCCGTCTTTTTCATACCGGACGCCGCAGGCGATAAGGGCAGCCACGATCTCCGCCAGCTGTGAAGAGGACACTTTCTTCCCGGCCTGAGCCGATATCTTCTTCGAGGCGGCGCTTATCTCTTGTTGGAAGGACCCTGCGTTTTCCAGGCCGCATGATGCAATAATTCTCAACTCGCAGACAAATTTTACAGCGTCCGAGTCAGAGAGGAATGCATCAGTCTCTTGTCGGTATGTCGGATGCATTTCGAATTTCTCGACCGCTTCAAGGAATGCTTTAGCTCCGGAAGGGGTATAATAGATTTCTCTCATACCGCTCAGGATACCCAACTTAGATTCCCTCTGTTGAGAAGAAACAAATCTGAAAATCTCATTGAAAATCGGCAGCTCAGGGGACGACTGCTTTGCTCCAGACCCCTTTTTAATCAACTCCACACCCGCAAGCTCAAAAACCTCATCAGAAATATCCTTACCCTCACGAACAGCACGATAATACAAAGCCGTTACAGCATTATGATTCTCCGTATTCAAAACGCTCAGTTCTACTCTTCCATCCAAAGCATGAGACAAAATAAAATCCCTCAAAGCAACATCAGACCACTCTGCATGAATCTGCCTAACCAACTCCACACCCGCAAGCTCAGACACCTCATCAGAAATGTCCTTACCCTCACGAGCAGCACGACGATACAAAGCCGTTACAGCATTATTATTCTCCGCATTCAAAACGCTCAGTTCGACCCTCCCATCCAAGGCATGAGACAAAATAAAATCCCTCAAAGCAACATCAGACCACTCTGCATGAATCTGCCTAACCAACTCCACACCCGCAAGCTCAGACACCACAACAGAAATATCCTTACCACGAACAGCACGATTATACAAAGCCGTTACAGCACTATGATTCTCCGTATTCAAAACGCTCAGTTCTACCCTCCCATCCAAGGCATGAGACAAAATAAAATCCTTCAAAGCAACATCAGACCAAAACTCATGCTCTTCCCTAACCAACTCCGCACCCGCAAGCTCAGTCACCACATCAGAAATATCCTTACCCTCACGAACAGCACGATAATACAAAGCCGTT
>JAHEXG010000031.1 GCA_023252215.1 Candidatus Altarchaeales archaeon | reverse complement strand
GAGGATAGGAGCACTATTTCCACCCTTGTTTCAAGGAACCGGGTCATAAGAAAATAGGCCGATATGAAAAGCAGGGGAGGGATTATCTTTAAGACCCCGGATATCTCCGCATTCTCGCTTATGATATATGATACAGGCATTGCCGCAAGGAGCATTGCGGAGGATATCATGAGTATGAGTATTATCCATTTAAGAGCCGCCATTGCAGGCTCCGTTATCTTGTCTCCATGCTCCCAGAGCTGGGGCGCATATTCTATGACCAGTATTGCCGACAGTACGAAAAGCGCGATGCTGAATGCTTCCAGTTTGTTTTCCAGGAAGGAATCGAATGCCCCGCTTATGTCCTTGGGACTGGGCGCGCTTCCCAGGGCAAAAGAGAATTCCAAATATAGCAACAGTAGCACCGCGGGATTGGAAAGGTCAAGGAAGAGCAATTGCTCGTAGAAACGGGTGAGTATGAGATTGATCGAGGACAATATGTTCTCTGCATTGCTTATGTCCACCATGGCCGGGCTGACAAGTCCCAGTTGCGGGTGGGCGAGCGCAAGGTAGTTGAGTATTGCTATCAGGAATATACCGCATCCGAAGAACGGCGCAATGCCTATGAGCAGGCTTCTTGCAGACTGGTGCCCGTCGGCAGGCTGCGAGTATTCGACATATCCCAGTATACCGTTCTTCTGGGAGAAACTAAAAAAGGATATCTTGGTTATGTCGCATCCCGTGACCTTGGCCATGAGGGCGTGCGACGCTTCGTGGACGATCGTTCCCGGCGCTATCACCAGATTGAAGTATTTGCTCTTTAAGTTCGATACAAGGTAGGATTCCAAAACCTCGTTTAGCATCACCTGCAAGGCGAAGAATGCGAATAACAACGCTACGTAGTTTCGGACTGAAAAGTCCGCGAGTAGATACCAGCAGACCGCCGACAGAAGAGCGAAGAATAGGGATATGTGCAGGTTCTTCATTTTGTCTTTGTTATCATTTTATACAGTTGAGTGGGGGTCCCGGCTGCGGTGATGCCCGGGAGGGCTGCCATTTTTTCCGCGTTTTTGACGTCTATTGCCCGGCATACTATGCTTATCTCTTTTCCGAATCCTATGGCATTGCCGCCGCAGGATGAGACGCATTTTAGGCATGCGTCGCATTTCACCAGGTCTATGTGCATGCCCTCGGACACGTAAATGGCGTCGTTCGGGCACACTCTCATGGCGGCGCAGACCTCGCAGTTTGCGCATTTATCAGGGTCTAGAGTTACGGGGAGCCTTGTCTTCTGTTTTTTCACTGCGTCGGTGGGAAGAACGTAGACCGGAACCCTGCATTTTCCGGCCTGGGCCACGATGTTGGATACGAGCGAGTCGGCTATGCCGCAGGCTATCTTCGCAGTCGTGTTGGCTGTGCAGGGCGCTACCACCACTTTGTCGTATTCTTTCCTTGAAAGCCTTCCCACCAGAGGAGAGCTTGCGCCTTGCTTTTCTTCGAGTACTATGTCCGGGTATTTTGCCTCTAGGTCTGAGAGCAGGCCGTACATGCGGCAGACTACGTAACCGGCATCCGAGAAAACGACCGTAACATGCCCCGCCTCCGAGGACTTATTCAACGCCTCCAGGGATTCGATAAGGAATTGCCCCGCGCCCGTAATGCACCATAGTATTTTCATCGCGCCGCAGAAGTTATCAGAAGTTATATGTCCTTAATTCTATATTTATTGTCTGCTATAATAAATGAGAATGTGAGAAAAGAATGCCAGACATAAAACCGGAATTCTGGGAAAAGATATGCGAAGTATCCCGGAGACTGGCCGATGAAAACGACTTCCTTGTCGTAAGCCACCACGACGCAGACGGAGTCACAGCCTGCGCCATAATGGTGGAGCTACTCACGAGCATGGGCAAAAACACGGACTACCTGATACTCAAACAATTAGACAGCACCACAGTCGCCAAAGTAAAGGAAAAAGCCGGCAAGACGATCGTGTTCACGGACATGGGCTCAGGACAACAGTCCGTGCTCAAAAGCAACGGAATAGAAGGCTTCTACATAATAGACCACCACCCGCCGGAAGCCGAATACGTCAACCAGATAAACCCGCACTTTTTCGGCTTCGACGGAGGATCGGAGATAAGCGCATCAGGCCTGTGCTATCTGACGGCAAAATCCCTCGGCAATACCAGTATGGCGCATATCGCCATGGTCGGCGCGGTCGGGGACATGCAGGACTCGGACGGGGCGATGAAGTCCCTTAACCGGCTCATAATGGAGGACGCAGAAAAACAGGGTCTCTTGAAGGTCAGAAAAGACCTGCGGCTCTTTGGCCGACAGTCCCGGCCCCTGGTACAGATGCTGACATACGCATCGGACCCCGTGCTGCCCTGGCTCACAGGAGACGAAGCCGCATGCGCAGCATTCCTGGAAGGCTTAGACATCCCTCTGCGAGTGGACGAGCGCTGGAGAAACTACGTAGACCTTAGCAGCGCAGAGAGGAACAAACTCATAAGCGCGCTGTACATGCATCTATTGGACTACAACATCCCGGAATTCGTTATACAGGGAATGATAGGCGACGTCTACACCCTCCTGCACGAACAGAAGAGAACGGAATTGCGGGACGCAAAAGAATACGCAAGCCTCCTAAACGCCTGCGGACGACAGGAAAGACCGGAGATCGGCTTACAGGTGTGTTTGGGAGACCGGGGAGAGAACTGGTATGAGGCAAGGACCATACTCAAAAGTTACAGGGAAGCGCTCGCAAAAGGGATCAGGGCTCTGAAAGACAAAGGCATGGTGCAGCAGAGAGAAAACCTCTATTACTTCGACGCATGCGGCGACGTAGAGGAAAACATAGTAGGGGTAGTCGCAGGAATGGCCTACGGCGCAGGGATCATCCGCGGCGACAAACCGGTCCTGGCATTCGCAGACGACAAAGACAACCCGCAGATGATGAAGGTCTCGGGCCGCGGGAACAGAAACCTGACTAGACGCGGCCTAAACCTCGGAGTAGCCCTACGAGAAGAAAGCAGAAAATGCGGAGGCGAAGGAGGAGGACACGACATAGCGGCGGGGGCGAGGATCAGGCGGGCGAACAAGGAAGATTTCCTGGCGAATATGGATAAGAGGATAGGGGAGCAGCTGGGGAAAGGAAAATAAAGAAGCCGCTATTTGTCCACTATCCTTTTCTTTTTATCCCTTTGCATGCGCAGGTTGTCTAGTTCTCTGTCATAGTACTTCGTCAAGCCCTCGTTTCCGGCTTGCTTTGCAGCCTCCCTCTTAACCTCGTGAAGGTCTATTTCCTCGTCTAACGACTCAATGCCTTTTCTCAGGCGCTTTTTGCGGTTCATCTTTAAGGCTATTAAACAGAGAGTAAACAATTTGGTACAATTTCCTGACGGCCTTTACTGGGATCCGCTGCTTCGGCTTAGGCAGGTCCTCAGTGCCAGCGCGATATACTGCGAATAACTTTTCGAATGTTTCCCGGTCTATGCCTTTTCCGTCTACGAAATCTTCCAGCCCCGCGCTGCTGTATTTTTCTTTCCTCATGCGGCATCTGAGCATGTAAAGCCCCCTTAGCCTCAGGACAAGGGAATAAATCACGCCGGATTGGTCGCTTCCCCCTTCTTTGAGGAGGCCGGCGCATATTCTAAGGGCGCTTTCGGTTAGATCGTAATACTCCTTCAACCCTTTGCGACTGGGCTCTATTTTTTTCAGTTCAGACAAAAGAGGGGCATTGAATATAGGCACAGCTTCCTGGATGATAGAATAGTAACCGACCGGATCCATGCTAATCCTCTGATTTATCTCATCCAAGCTCCCGCTTACGACATTCACCAAGCCAATTTTCTCGACGGGAAACTTCTTCTCAGAGACCACAAGAACGTCGATATCCGACACGTCAGACTGCTCGCCCCGGGCATAAGAACCATACAGGAACAGCCCGCTAACACTCTCCATATAAGGAGCAAGCACCCCAAGAACGTACTCCTTGACGCTCAAAGGCTGCACAACGACCCTCTGACCGATCCAGGCCTTAGGCAGATAGATAGTGCCGGAATGGCCTCTATCAAGGACCTCTTTGACGATGGATTCTCTCAAGGGGATGTTTTGCATTTTGTGTGGATATTTGTGGATACATAATAATAGATAGATTCTGAAAATAAATAACCGTAGAAACGACGATTTAACCATCAACTGCTATTTTTATATATCATAATGATGTTGGTGAATAGATATACGATCTCCGTTTTTGCCGGGAATCCCGGCAAAATTGACGATTATTTAAAATAAGTTACCCATATATAAGAAGTATGAAAGTGCACCTACCCAATAGTGCCTTTTTAGGTAATATTGATTCGTTTATTCGGGCATTTGATCCAAATGATGAAACCCAACTTGATATAACTTCTAACCCAAACTGGGTATCGATACATCCAATGTGCTCGTGTATAGTTGGATCACTAGGTCTTACTGTTGAGGACAAATCTAGGATACGTGTTGCTCCCTTGATTGCTAAATCTAGGCATTATTTCAAAAGGATTGGTCTGTTTAAACTTATTGGCATTCCTTCAGGCTTTACCGTGACTGAACACGACGCATCTGGGAGATTTATACCATTATCGCTTATTAAGAAGTCTGATGAACTGCCCGAGTTTATTACAGAGATGGTGCCTCTATTGCACATCGAACCAGAATATGCCGAACCAATAAGATATGTCATGAGCGAATTGATTAGAAACGTATTAGAACATGCAAACTCGCCTTTTGGCGCACTGGTTTGTGCACAATATTATAAAGATAGTCACACAATTAGGCTGGGGGTTGTTGACAGAGGATTAGGAATTAAAAGAACAATTACTGTTTCTCACCCCGCATCGGATGACATTGCAGCAATTAGGCTTGCATTAACTCCGGGTATTACAGGTACGACTACGCGAAAAATGGGCGGCACAGAACTGAATGCTGGTGCCGGGCTGTTCTTTATAAAATCAATAGCCAAAGTAAACAAGGATTTTTTTGTTATCTACAGCGGGAATGCCATGTATAAACTTCTGAGGGATGAAAAAGCTAAATTAAATCCTGATCCCTTTGATGATAAACACTCAAAAATTGCCAACTTACCATACTGGCAGGGAACCGCTGTTGGAATTGACATGTCCCTAAAAAGGCACAAAAAATTCGAAGACCTTCTTGATTTAATCAGAGATGTATACCACAAAGATGTAAAGGATAAAAGACGGTTTAAGAAACCCAAGTTTATATGAAAGAGATAAATCTATTTGAAAAGGTTGGTGCATTCGCCGAAAATAAGGACACTGCCAGAGATATCCGTCTTCAAGAAATAATTCCAAATTTAGATAAAGGAGAAGATGTGATTTTAGATTTTGAAAAAGTTGAATCCACTACACAATCATTTATCCATGCTCTAATAAGTGATATTATACGGAAAAAAGGGATTGATGTGTTAGATAAAATCAAATTTAAGAACTGTAATGATACGATTAAAAAAATAATTAACATTGTTACTGACTACATGCAAGACAATTAACTATTTATCGCCCTGCTCTGTTTTGATAATTAAATTGTTAAAACATCGGGGTAAATAAGCATTTTTAAACCCCTGTTCCAATATCTTTGGACTTATATTGGTCTTTTTCTCGGATGACGGAGTCCTTTGCGGACAACGGCATGCCAGGGAACAACGGTTAACAGGTCTTTTTGGTCTGTATCAGTCATATTCGCACTAGCAAAAATGGCACGAATGCACACGCGCAGGAAGGGCAAATCCGGCTCCAAGCACCCTTTGAGGAATTCTAAACCGGATTTCGTAGCTTACGATCAAGAAGAGATCGAGGAATTGATAGTTAAATTGGCTAAGGAGGAGAACACTCCCAGTAAGATAGGTATCATCCTTAGGGATCAGTATGGCATTCCTTCGGTGAAGGATGTTACCGGCAAAAAGATCGGGTTCTATTTGCAGAAGAATAATGCTACGCCTAAGTTGCCTGAGGACATGCAGAATCTCATTACGAAGGCTTTGAGTTTGAGGAAGCATCTTGCAGGTAACAAGAAAGACAATCATAATGCTAGGAGCCTTCATCTGGTAGAGTCGAAGATTCATAGGATTAGCAAGTATTACAGGATCAAAGGCAAGCTTCCGGAGACTTGGAGATATGATCCTGAGAGTGCGAAGCTTTTGATGGCTTAGGTATGAAATACTCCGCCCGGCTTACGACCGAGTCCAAGGATGCGTTGAGCGTCTCTCGGGCTCTTAACGTCGACAACATTAAGCTGGAAGATTTGGAGATCGCATCCGGTGTTTCGGGCGGAAAGATCGTGACCAGTATCGAAGCGAATAATTTAAAAACATTGATCAATACGCTTGACGACCTTTTGAGCTGCCAGATGGCGGCCGAGAAGTTGTTGGGCGATTTAAACTAATAAAATGGCTAAAGAGATGAGTTCATGGAAGCAGAAGACGCTTTACAAGATTGTTTCCCCGGAGAATTTCGAGTCCCGGGAAGTGGGCAACACGTTCGCCAGCGACCCGAAGAATTTGATCGGTAGAAGGGTTGACATATCCTTGAAGGATTTGACCGAGGATCGGACTAAGCAGCATCTGAAGGTTATCCTGGAAGTGATCGACGTAAAAGAGGATAAGGCGTATACCAAGTTCAAGATCTTTGAAGCAAACCAGGGTTACCTGCATTCCAAGGTACGGAAGGGTATGAGCAAGGTGGATTACATCGGTTTCATTAACCTGCAGGATGGCCGCGTGCGCGTGAAGATAATGGCGGTTACGCATAAGAACGTGAAGTCCTCCCAGAGAAAAGAGATCCTTGCAAGGATAACGAAGACCATGGAGGGTTACCAGAATGCTACGCTCAGCGACTTCGTACAGGCTACGTTATTCGGCAAGCTTGGGACCGAGATATATCACAACGCAAAGAACCTCTGCCCCATTAGCCGAGTAGAAGTCGAAGAAGTGAAAATTCTGTAAAGAATTTTCACCTTCTAACGATTTTTCATTTTAAACCGTCGGCTTTCGGACTACTTTTTTGTCCGTTACGTCCATTAGCAGGAAAATATTTTTCTTTTCTCCTATCAGGCCGGATCTCTCTATTATTTTGTCCGCGTCCTCTGCCTTGCACGAGGATTTAGAGGAAAGAAGAAAGACTGCCTGGTTCGGCGAATATTCGAGTATTTTCCATAGATGCTTGTATATTTCTTCCAGGTTCCCGAACTCTGTGATGAATGCTATGTTAGGTTCAAGCCATATCAGGTCTATTTTTCCGTAGTTTACTCCGTTTTTTATGATGGATGCGTTTTCGCGCACGCTGTAGCCAAGTTTTTCCCCAAGCTCTTTATAGTACCTGAGTATTGCTTCGCGGAATTTGAGGCCTGATGTTTTCACGTATCTGTCCAGGCTGTTTAGATCGGTTATTTCTGTTATCATTTTTCCTCGGCAGTCATTCGAATGTTTTGCAGTATTTTATGGCTTCCGGTATTTTTTCTAATACGTCCATTGCGGTAAAGGCATATCCTTTCTCGTCCCGGCACAGGTTTCCGGACAGCCCGGAGAGGAATGCTGCGGCAGATGCCGCAGTAAATGTTTCCGTTCTTGCCGCTAGCGCGCCGGCTATGCCTGCGAGAACGTCGCCTGTGCCTCCGACGGTCATGCCGGGGTTGTGGGTCCGGTTTAGTTTGGTCTTTTCTCCGTTTGATATGATATCTATCGGCCCTTTTAGTAGGATCGTCGCATTGATCTTTTTTGCTTTTTCTTCCACGGTTTTTATGCGCGCGCCGGATTCTTCCGGCAGGTCTCCGAAGAGTGTTTTGAATTCGCCGGCATGCGGCGTCAGTATGTGGTTTGTTTTTACGTGCCTGGGCTCTAGGTGTTTCAATGCGTCTGCGTCTAAGACTGCGGGTTTGTCATTTTTTCTTAGGAATTCCCTGACAAAGGACCTTGTTTCGTCGTGGAGGCCTATTCCGTTCCCTAAAACAACGGAGTCGTAATCCAGTTTTAGGACTACGTCAACGTCGCTTCCTGAAAGATATGATTCGGAAGATGTCGGCCTTATTATCAGGACTGGGTCCTCCGGCATCCTTTCGGCAACGTATCTTGGGCAGGCCACCGTGACAAGATCGATGCTTGTCCTGTATGCCGCTTTTGCCGCGAGTATGGGCGCTCCTATGTAGTCTTTGCTTCCTCCGATCACCAGAAGCCGTCCGAAGTCCCCCTTATGCTCTTGGCCGATTCTCTGGGGGATGGCGCAGTACACGTCTCCCGGGCCGCAGTATGTTTCGGCTTCCGGGGGTATTCCGATGCCGACGACTACCGCATCAGAAATTTTTGGGTAGTGGAAGGAAACGGTCTTATCCGCTTTGTATCCCGGCGTTGGCATGTCCGCTGCTATTTTTTTTGCCTTGGCGGAGTACATGACCGATGCCAGGGTCTTTATGGGTTCTCTTAGTTCGCCTTTTGCTCCGACCCCTAATAGGGCGTCGACTACCGTGTCGTATTCGGAAAGTTCTTTTTTTATTTTTTCGCACTGGCTTGAATCGCTTACGTATTCCAGTTTGATCGAGGGGAATTTTTCAACAAGCTCGAGGTTTTCCCGGGCTGCGCCCGTTCTTATGCCGGAGACTGCGTAGACTGCGACCTTTTTTCCGGCTGAGGATAGGTGTCTTGCCGCTGCCAGTCCGTCTCCTCCGTTGTTCCCGCAGCCGCAGAATACTGCGACGCTCGCCGCATTTTCGCATGCTCTGGCGATCTCTTTTCCGGCGTTCTCCATGAGCAGGCGGCATGATATGCCGAGGTATGCGCAGTTCATGTCCAGCCGCTTCGTATGCTTTGCCTGGGCTGCCGTGTCGTTGGAATTATCCATAGGCCGGGGTGTTCAGTCTCTTCTTGCTTGCGGCTTCGTATTCCGGGATGGAGGGTTTTATTTTTTTGAGCGCTTTCTCGAATTCGTCCGCCGATACTGTATCGGCTTTCAGGTTCTCTCTTAGGGCGATGAGCGCCGCTTCCCTGCATACTGCTTCGATGTCTGCGCCGCTGTATCCGTCTGTTTTTCTGACCAGGTCGTTTAGGTCTACGTCTTTTAGAGGCATGTGCCGGGTGTGTACTTTGAATATTTCCAGTCTCGCATCCTTTTCAGGCGGCGGGACCATAAGCTGGTAGTCGAATCTTCCGGGCCTAAGCAGCGACGGGTCTATCATGTCTATGCGGTTGGTTGCTCCGATCACTATCACGTTCTCGAGGCTTTCTATCCCGTCCATCTCTGTTAGTATCTGGTTTACCACTGTCTCGGTCACGTGGGAGCCTGAATAGTTCCCTCTGCGGGGCGCTATTGCGTCTATTTCGTCGAAGAGTATTATAGTCGGCGCTACCTGTTTTGCTTTCTTGAACACTTCTCTTACGCCTTTTTCGGATTCGCCCACCCACATGGACAAAAGCTGGGGGCCTTTGACTGCTATGAAGTTCGCCTCGGATTCCGTGGCCGCGGCTTTCGCCAGAAGCGTTTTTCCGCAGCCCGGCGGGCCATGCAGGAGTATCGCTTTCGTGGGGCGTATGCCCATCCTCTTGAATGCGTCCGGGTGTTTCAGAGGCCACTCGACCGCTTCCTGCAGGCGCATCTTCACTTCTCCGAGGCCTCCTATGTCGCTCCATTTCAGGTCCGGGACTTCCACCATTATCTCGCGCAGCGCAGAAGGGCTCACATCTTTCAGGGCCTCCACGAAATCCGTCTTCCGGACTTTGAGGGTCTCAAGGACTGAGGTGGGTATTTCCTCCTTGTCCAGGTCGATCTTTGGCAGTATCTTCTTCAAGGCCTTCATGGCGGATTCCCGGCTTAATGCATCGAGGTCTGCGCCTACGAACCCGTGGGTGGAATTGGCTATCTCTTTTAGGTTCACGTCTTTGTCAAGAGGCATGCCGCGGGTATGTATCTGTAGTATCTCCTCTCTTCCTTCCTTGTCCGGGACTCCTATCTCTATCTCGCGGTCGAATCTACCGGGCCTTCTAAGAGCCGGGTCTATCGCATCCTCGCGGTTCGTCGCAGCGATCACTACGACGTTCCCGCGCGCCTCCATCCCGTCCATCAAAGCAAGAAGCTGCGCTACGACACGCCGCTCGACTTCTCCGCGTGTTTCTTCTCTCTTGGGGGCGATAGAGTCTACTTCGTCTATGAAAATGATCGACGGAGCATTTTCCTCGGCCTCCTTGAATATCTCCCGAAGTTTTCGTTCGCTCTCCCCGTAGTATTTGTCCATGATCTCCGGGCCGTTCAACGAGATGAAGTGCGCGTTCGTTTCTGATGCGACGGCTTTTGCGATAAGGGTCTTGCCCGTTCCCGGAGGCCCGAATAATAGAACGCCTTTCGGCGGCTTGATCCCCAATCTTTCGAATAGTTCTGGGTGCTTCATGGGCAGTTCGATCATCTCCCGCACCCGGCCCAGTTCGTCTCTTAGGCCTCCGATGTCTTCGTATCTGACTGCGGGAACCTCTGGAACGACCATGGGTTTTCCTTTGATCTCCAAGTCTGTAACATCCTGTATCTGGACTATTCCCTTGGGGTTCGAAGCCACTATCACGAAAGGTATTGCTTGCCCCAGTACGCCGATGGATATTTTGTCGCCTTTGACCAGGGGCCGGCCTATCATCCTCTGCTTTACGTGTGTGGCAAAATCTTCGCCGAATTTTATCTCGTGCATCGTGGGGGCGATGGTAACTTCTTTGGCGGGGGTCGTCTTGGCCTTGCGGACCCTGAGTTTGTCTCCCAGGGAGGAATCAGAGTTCTGCCTGATCAGGCCGTCCATCCTGATAATGTCCAAACCGTAGTCCTGTGGATGGGAAGGCCACACTATCGCAGCCGTCGTCTTTTTCCCCTCTATCTCCACTATGTCCCCGGAAGTGAGGTCAAGAGCCTCCATAGCTGAGCTGTCCATGCG
The DNA here is from genome assembly GCA_023252215.1 of Candidatus Altarchaeales archaeon. Classification (GTDB taxonomy): domain Archaea; phylum Altiarchaeota; class Altiarchaeia; order IMC4; family QMZM01; genus CAIYYO01. The sequence goes on along the minus strand of JAHEXG010000031.1, from coordinate 7,963 downwards.
GACGATGCCGCGGGAAACGTCGTTATGCAAGGCCTCAGCCACTCGAAGCTCTATTTTTTTATCTGCCATTTTAACGTGATGAATTATATATTCGACTATATACTTTCTATTTCAAAGAATAAATTTAGAAAATCCTGAAAAAAACAATACAAAAAAAAATACGCAACTCAAACGCCTTTCTCTGAAACCACAAACCCGTCTTCCCACCGGGGGACGATCTTTTTCAAATCCTGGGGAAACGTTTCCTTCAGCATGCCAGATGCGTCCTCCCTGCAGACGTTTCTCACGTCCATGACGTAATGCGTCTCCTCGGTCGGGGGAACGCCCTCAAGCTCCTTGGAGAACTCCTCGATCAATGCAACCCCTTCCTTACGGATCTTTTCTATGTCAAGCATTTTATCATATCAGGAATTTCTTAGCCAAAGGCAGGATAGACGGCGCCTTCCGGATAATTTTCTTCGCCATTAAACCATAGTCCCCCTCAACGATCCGGGTAATCTCGTCGCTTTCAAGAATATCCGCCAGAGTATCCAGGTCGGTTGAGTCCAGTTTCTCCATAAAAGACCGAAGTTTCAGAAGCTTCTGAGCCTTCACGCCATCCCCGGCCCGCCAAAGCGTATCGTACTCAAAGAGCCGCTCCCTGGAAACATCTCCTTCGGACAAAGCCTTTGCCCCGACTTCTCCGGCGATCTTTGCGGCATGCATGGCCATGGATATGCCTCCGCCATGTATCGGATTCACCTGATGGGCCGCGTCTCCCACAAGCATCAAACCGTCTGCGACAAGGCATTCAACGGCAGAACCAACGGGTATTCCCCCGCTGTTCACCTCAATAGGGCTTGCGCCGGAAAATATCTCCGGCCGGCTCTCGATAAAACGGTCAAGATAAAACTGGGCCTTCCTGCCCGGAGCGGACAACTTCCCAAGAATGCCGATACCTACGTTGCCCACGCCATTTCCTTTAGGGAAGATCCAGACATAACCCTTGGGGGCGTTATCGTCCCCGAAAAAGATATGCAAAAGATTTTCTCCGTCTATCTTCAAGCCAGCCATCTCATACTGGAACCCTGAATGATAATCGGACAGAGAATTCACAGTCTTTAAGCCGGCAGACTTCGCGATCATGGAATCCACGCCGTCGGCGGCTATGACCAAACGAGACATTATACGGTACTCCTCGCCCATAAAATCAGCCTCGACGCCAACCACCCGCCCGTCTTCTTTTATGACGCCGGTGGCAAGCGTCTTCACCATATACTTCGCGCCCAGGTTAATGGCATCGGCTGCCAGATACTTCTCAAAAATCTTTCTCTCCAGAATATAGCCTAACCTATCGTCGAACACAAGCTTCAACGCCTTGCCGCCGGGAGCATACAGAACAGACCCGTTAATCTTCTGAACAGCCCACCTCGGATCAGGCTCAAGACCCACGCGTCTAAGACCGCGGCCATTGATCGCCTCCGCACAGCGCTTAGGCGTGCCTATCTCCTGCCTCTTATCCAGGACCAGTGTTTTCACGCCCTTCCCGGCAAGAGTCCTGGCGGCTATGCTTCCCGCAGGCCCCGCGCCGACCACAACCGCATCATACTGCAATTCTCGCATCTTAGATCAAGCGTAAAGCATCGACCGGACAGAATTTAACGCACGTCCCGCACTTTACGCATTTCTCCTCGTCCACGAAAAGGATCGTGTCACGTAACTCCAAAGCATTCACAGGGCAAACGCCCACGCAGCCGCCGCAATAACAGCACTTCGCTCTGTCGACGTCTATTTTGCCTGTCATTTTGTATCTATTATATAACTACGCCTATAAAAAATGTTATTAGCCCGCATGCGCCTAATTGGCATTGCTCATTGAGGGCGCATTCGGGCACTTTGTCCCGATGGGGCATCCTCGACGTCGGTTTTCCGTAAACGTCCATGAAGGGGTTTTGCCCACGCTGGGATTCGAACCCAGGTCAAAGGATCCGCAATCCTCCAGGATATCCTAGCTACCCCACGTGGGCTGATTAGTAGTATTTTGATTAAATGCTTTTAAGTGGGGGTTGGAAGTGACCGTAAATGGGTGTAGAGAATAAATAAGAGGAAGAAAAAAGAATAAGAAAAGGGTGTGCGGATAACACACCAGAACGGATAATATAGTCAACTATATTAGGCTTCTCCCTGGCCTATTATGTTCCCGGTTTCTGTGTGGTTCGCGTTGACTTCACCCAGGAATGTTGTGTATTGTATTGCAACCAATAGGTCGTACGACTCGCCTGATGCCTTTGCGGGGCAACCGCCAGCCGCTGCTGTGACAGTAATTACTCCTCCGGCTTTAACAGACTGACCAAACGAGGGACTGGATGTAATAGTACACATCGTGTCTGAAATAGTCTCGTTCAAGGTTATGTTATTCAGCACTATGGTCGTTCCTACGTTGTTTGTGAAAGACGCCGAAAAGCTGGAGTTACTGTACGCAATGCTCGGCTTCAGAGGCGGTATTCTAGTCAGGCCGGTTACGACAAGCGTGTTTTGCCCGGTGTTGAATACTCCAAGCTGCCATAAGACTACGCCAACGATCATCACTACCAGTATGGCCCATCCGTAGGTCATCAGGTACTCCATAGCTCCTTGCCCTTTATTCCTTAAATATTTCATTTTATTGTTCACCTTTTGTCTTGTGTTCTTATTTTTTGTTTAATGAGTGCTTTCGTTAGTAAAAAGAATAAGAAATGGGGTGTGGATGCCCACACCAAAACAGCCGATATATTTATCCGTTTATTCAGCCGTGCCCCTTATGTAGCCGGTTTCTGTATGCGACGTGGTTATCCCGGCCAGGCTTGAATTATATGTTATTACGGTCTTCAAATTGTACGAGGCACCGGTATCCACGGAGGGACAGCCGGTAGCGCTTATACTGAACACTCCGCCAGCTATAACGGACGAGGTGGGGACTGTTACTGTACAATTTCCGCCGGCAACTGTCTCATTCAGGCTTATTGTCATTAGTCTTATAGTCGTCCCTGCATTGTTTGTAAAAGTTGCGTTAAATTTGTCACCACCGTAGTATGCAACGCTCGGCATCATTGGCTGCAGTCTAACGAAGCCGGTCGCTACCGGGCTTCCTTGCCCGGCGTTGAAGACACCCAACTGCCAGAGAACAACGCCGACGATCATAACTACTAGTATGGCCCATCCGTAGGTCATCAGGTATTCCATGGCGCCTTGACCTTTATTTCCAAGATATTTCATTTTTTTAATCGTTCACCTCAGGTTTTTGTTTCTAATTTTTTTATTGTATGTATAAAGTATGCTTTTTTCTGATATAAATACTTTTCGTTGGATTATATGTGTGGCTTGAACTCTATTACGTCGCCTATTTCTGCGGGTGGCAGGGGTTTTAGGGCTATTTCTAGGACGTATTTGGCATCTTTTCTCGGCCTGTAGGTCTTCCATGTCCCGGGTTTAAATGGATGTGCAGGGGGTATGTTTCGGGCGATGTCCACGACCTTCATCTGTGAGTCCAGCCATAGGACGTCTATGGGGAAGCGCATGAACAACATGTGTATGGACGAATATTCTTTTTTCTCCTTGGGGGATATTAGGACCAAGTCTGCGGGATCTGAGAGCATCAGGCCTCGCAGCCGGGAGAAAAAGGTTTTGGCGGCTTTTGCTTCGCCGCTTATTGTGTTGTTCCGGGTCTGGTTAAGGATTTGCACCTTTTATTTTGGGTCTTCCTACGAGGGTCATGCGTATCTGTTCCCAGACGCTTAATGATTCCATCTTGGCTTCTCTGCCGGATATGCTGTTTGCTATCTTTCTTATCTCCAGGCTTATCTTGTGTTTTGGGTTCTGGAGGACTATGGGGTTTTTCAGTTCGATGGACCTTCTTATGGAGGAGTCCTCTGGTATTACTCCGAGTACTGGAAGCTTGAAGAAGGAGGCGATGTAGTCTTTTTTGAGTTCGTCTTTTTTTGTGACCCTGTTGAGGACTATTCCCGAGAGCTTTTTTTCGTATTTGTTTATGATGCTCTTTGTTCTGAGCGCGTCCGATATTGTTGGGAGCTCGGGGTGGGTGACTATTATGAATTCGTCGCACATGTCTATGGCGTTCAGGGTTTCACGGTCGAGGCCCGTTGCCGCGTCTATGAGTACGTAGTCTTTGTCCGAGAACGTCGTCTTTATCTCGTTTCCTATGTTCACGGGCGGGGTGTCCAGTATGTCTTCGAAGGACAGGGACGCAGGCACTATGTCTACTCCCGAGGGGTGCTTGTATACGGCATCCGACAGCGACGCGTTCTTCTTCATTACGTCGTGGACCGATATTGGGTAGGATATCAGGCCGTAGTGTAGTCCGAGATTTGCTCCTGTAAGGTTGGCATCGACTATTGCAACGTTGTACCCGTCCTTTGCAAGAGAGGCACCTAGATTTGAGACCAGAGTAGTCTTGCCGACTCCTCCTTTTCCTGAGACAACGCCTATTATTCTTGTCATGTTATATATAATTAATTAAATAGGTATAAAAATAAAATAAACAAGCACGCCGAGGCAACAAAAAAATGATATGCGTATCTGTCACGGGGCCGGCCGTCGAAAATATGGTGGATGCGGCCAATTCCTCCTCTGCGGACCTGGTGGAAATACGGCTGGACTGCCTGGACAAATACACAGACATGGAAAAGCTGCGGCAGATAACAAAACCGATTATAGCCACCTGCATGCCGGTATCCGAAGGCGGAAGATACGCAGGATGCGAGGAAGACCGGATAAAAATACTGCTGGAAGCAGTCAAATACGCAGACTACGTAAGCCTGGAACTCTCCACCAAAAAAGAGCTGCGGAGCAGGATAGCACGCGAAGCCGGGAAAAGGAATGCAAAGATCATCGCCACATACCATGATCGTAAAGGGACCCCGGGCGTAAAGGAGATTAGGGCTATCCTGGAAAAGGAGAAGGAGGCCGGCGCAGACATCGCAAAGGTTGCTTTTCATGCAAAGGATTACCGCGACGTTATGAAGCTCATGGATGTGTTGACTGAAAACGAGTTGGGCATCCCGATAATAGCCATTTCCATGGGGGAGTATGGCAGAATCTTTCGCATACTTGGCCCGCTGCTTGGGTCGTATCTTACGTATGCTTCGCCTGAGAGGGGACGTGAGTCTGCGCCCGGGCAGCTTACTGTAGAGGAGATGCGCACGGTTTTTGGCATATTGGGCAGAAAATGAGGATATTGAACCACGACAAAGACAGGGATGCGCGTTGCGGAGTGCCGGAAGTGGTATACGGCGAAGGCAAGAGCGCGGGGGACTTGATCGAGATATCGGAGAGTTTTCTTGCGTGTTCCGGCAGGGTCATAGTAACCCGGGTAGACGATGAAAAGGCTGCAAAGGTATTGCAAAGCGTCGAGGGAAAGGGTCTACAGATAGTGCATAATATTAAAGGCCGGGTGCTTGTCGTCAGGAGAAAAGATTTTAAAAAAGGCGATACTGCGGGGGTAGTAGGCATAATCACGGCAGGCACGTCTGATATTCCCGTGGCTGAGGAGGCGGCGGCAATCGCTGAAGAACTGGGCTGCTCGGTTAAGCGGGAGTATGACGTGGGCATAGCGGGCATACACAGGGTTTTTTCGGCTCTGGAGAGGATGGGTTCAGTCAATGCGTGCATTGTCGCTGCCGGAATGGAGGGCGCGCTTCCTTCGGTCGTGGCCGGGCTCGTCGCTGCTCCCGTGATAGCGGTGCCTACGTCTGTTGGCTACGGAACCGCGGAGCGGGGCAGAACCGCTCTGTATACGATGCTGAATTCTTGCACGCCTCTTGCGGTGGTCAACATAGACAACGGATACGGCGCAGCAGTCCTTGCGTATAAGATGATACGTTCGTGCGGGACCGTAAACCGATAATCTGCAAGGGGTTCTCAAAACAAATACCTGTCTTCCTAATAGTATACTATGTCTTTTAATCTACCCCACGTGCCGAAGGCTGATGAAATACTTGACGATGCCTTCCGGCAGGGTGCAAAAGAGGCCAAAGTCCGCAGGTCGGTCCGGGCGCCGTTTAAGGAGCGCATGAGGGAATCGGAAGAAGCGAGGGTCAAGTACATCGGCAATTCCATCCAGTCGGACCTGCGCAAGATCGTGAAGCGTTTCCCAAGTTACGATCAGCTGTCTCCCTTCCATAAGAGGCTCCTGGAGATAAAGATAGACAAGGACAATTATAAGAAGTCCCTTGGGGCTGCGCAGTGGTGTCTTGACAACGTGTCCCGCCTGAAACTGGATACGCTTAACCATTTGAAGGAGTATCGGAAGGATACCCAGGCGTCAAGAGAATTCCAGGGAAGGGTTTCGTCAATGGTGAAGAGGATTGCAAAGGACCTGGATGAGTTGATAGAGATAAAGAAGATATTGCGTGAATTCCCTGTGATAGAGGACCTTCCAACAATGGTTGTCTGCGGGTATCCGAACGTTGGGAAAAGCACTTTTATGAAGAACCTCACAGGGTCTGAAGTAAAGATCGCAAGTTATCCTTTCACCACGCAGAGCATACTCATAGGCCATACGAACATTAAGTATCAGAAGTACCAGATAATAGATTCGCCGGGGCTGCTTGACCGGGCTATGGAGCAGAGGAACAAGATAGAGCTGGAAGCGGTGTTAGCCATAAAAGAACTAGCTGACGTGATACTCTTCCTGGTAGACCCCACCCAGGATATTGAGGCGCAGGTTTCGCTTTTGAAGGAGGTATCTTCGAGTTTCGAGTCTCCTGTGTTTGTCGCAGTCAATAAAGCGGACGTTGCATCCAAGGATAGTATAGATGCCGCGCAAAAGGCGGCCGCCTCATTCCCGTCGTTCTGCATCTCTGCGAACAATGCCGCAGACTGCGTGCGCGTGTTCCAGAGCGTATTCAAAAGCCTGAAAGATGCAGAGAGTAAGAATTGAGACATACGGCTGCTCCATGAACAAAGCAGCATCAGAAGTCGCGGCAGGGCTTCTTTTGGAGAAGGGATACGAATTATGCGACGATGACTTCTTCGACGCCGTCGTGATCAATACCTGCACTGTCAAGACCCCGACAGAGAATAAGATAATCAAGCGGCTGGATCGTCTTGCGTGTGAGGACAAAAAAGCCGTCGTCGCAGGATGTCTTCCCGGAACGTGTCCGGGTCTTGTGGAACGTTTTCCTTCTTTTTCTTTCGTGGGAACCAACGTCTTGGATATACCTGCTGCATTGGATGCGGCTTTGAAAGGCCGACGGCTCGTCAAGATCGACTCCTGCGGATGCGAGCCCGGCCACTACCGTAAGAGAGAGAATCCGGAGATAGGGGTTATCCCGATCTCCCAGGGATGTCTTGGACGCTGCAGCTACTGCATAGTAAAGAAGGCGCGCGGAGAGCTTAAGTCGTTCCCGGCAGAGTGCATAGTAAAAGACGCGAGAACCGCTATTTCGGAGGGGGTCCGGGAGATATGGCTTACTTCGCAGGACTGCGGAGCCTATGGATTAGACTGCGGCACGAATCTGCCAAAACTGCTTCGGCAAGTCTCGGGCATAGAAGGCGGATACATGATCCGCGTGGGCATGATGAATCCGAATCATGTGCTTTCCTTTCTTCATGAGTTGATCGAGGCATACAAAGATCCGAGGGTGTATAAGTTCCTGCACGTGCCTGTGCAGTCAGGCGACGATAAAGTACTCGGGGACATGAACCGGTTCTATAGGGTCGCAGATTTTAAAAAGATCGTGGAGGAATTCCGCAGAGAGGTCCCAGAGATAACTATTTCAACCGACATAATCGCCGGTTTTCCCACGGAGGATGACGAAGCCTTCCAGAACTCCCTTGACCTATTAGAGGAGATACGGCCCGATGTCTTGAATATTTCAAGGTTCTGGGTGCGGCCGGGGACTGTTGCGGAAAAGATGAAGCAGCTGCACGGCAGGGTTACGAACCAGAGGTCTAGGAGGGTTGCGGAATTATTCGGTAGGATCGC
>JAHEXG010000030.1 GCA_023252215.1 Candidatus Altarchaeales archaeon | reverse complement strand
CTCATCGATTCAGGCCTTGTACCGATGCAGGATGCGGATTATGCAGGCCTGCGAATCGCCGCAGTCGATACCGAGGTATACAATCCCCACGGCATGCCGGAAGCGGACAAAGAGCCTATAATCATGATAAGCTACGCGGACAACCTGGGCCTGAAAAAGGTGTGGAGCTACCGCCACACCACTGTTCCATCCTTCGTGGAAGTTCTCAAAGACGAAAAAGAGATGATAAAAAAATTCGTCGAAACCATAAAAGCGCAGGAAATAGACCTCATCGTCTCATACAATGGGGACAACTTCGACTTTCCCTACCTGAAAGACCGGGCCGCCAAATACAAATTCGAACTAGAACTAGGATTCGAAGGCAGCACCATAAAGATGGAACGCCGGGGCATGAACAACGGCGCTCGCGTGAAAGGCAGGCCCCACGTAGACCTGTATCCGCCGTGCAGGCAGGTCTTCAACATCTCGCGTTATACGCTGGAAGACATCTACAAAGAATTGTTCGGCGTGGAAAAACTGGACGTCGAAGTAGAACACATGGCATCGGTCTGGGACGGAAAAGAAGGCCAGGCAAAACTAAACGAACTATACGAATACTCGCTGTCTGACGCAGAGGCAACGCTCCGCATAGCCATCGCCCTCCTGCCGCTGCAATACGAACTATCCCGTATAACCGGACAACCCATATACGAATGCTCCAGGTCCACGTCCGGGCAAAGAGTGGAAGACCTCCTCATAAAGACAGCACATGAAAAGAACATACTCGTACCAAACAGGCCAAGCGACCGCGTAGCCGAGGAACGAACGAAAAACCCCTACGAAGGAGCATACGTCGTCGAACCCGAAAAAGGAATACACGACAACATCGCACTATTCGACTTCCGATCACTGTATCCCTCGATCATTATCAGCCACAACATAGACCAGGCAACAGTAGACTGCAAATGCTGCCCAGGAAAAGAAGAACACCACCAGTCGCCGACGGGGCACTATTTCTGCAAGAAACAAAGAGGATTTATTCCATCCACACTTGAGGGCCTAGTCAAGAGAAGGATGGAAGTAAAAAAGGAGGCGAAAGCTGAAAACGATCCTGAGAAGAAGAAACTCCTCGACGTAAAACAGCAGGCGCTCAAAATACTCGCAAACTCGATGTACGGATACTTCGGCTTCGCACGCGCACGCTGGTATTCGCGCGAAGGCGCCGAAGCGATCGCAGCCTACGGCCGAGAATACATCCACAAAACAATAAAAGAAGCAGAGCACCAGGGCTTCAAAGTAGTATACGGAGACACAGACTCGGTCTACATAACAAAGCCTGCGGAAACAGACCAAAAAAAACTGATGGAAGACGCAAAAGCCTTCGCAAAAAAGATCAACTCAGAACTCCCGGAAGCAATGGAACTAGAATTCCAGGGCTTCTACCCAAGAGGCATATTCATCACAAAAAAACGCTACGCAGTAATGGACGACAAAGGAAAACTCACAGTAAAAGGCCTGGAAACAAAAAGGCGCGACTGGTCCGAGATCGCCAAAAGAACCCAGACAGACGTTTTAAACGCACTACTCCAAGACAAAGACCCAATAAAAGCCTCAGAGATCGTAAAAGAAACAGTGAAACAAATAAAGACAGGCACGATTCCATTGTCTGACCTGTCGATCAACACACAGATCACACGCGGCATGGGCGAATACGTAAACGAAGGACCACACGTCCAAGCCGCAAAAAAAGCCATGAAAGAACACGGCTACGAATACAAACAGGGAACGATCATGACGTATGTGATCACGAAGAAGGGGACTTCTATTTCGGATAAGGCGAGGATCATGGAAGACGTGACGGAAGGGGACTACGACCAGGAATATTACATCGACAACCAGGTGATACCGGCGGTGGCGAGGATACTGGAATCCCTGGGGTATACGGAAGATGAGTTGAAGGGGAAGGGGAAACAGAAGACGTTGTGGGACTATTGATTAATAGGAATAACATATATTTGACATATAAATTTGATAAAATTCACATAATAACGAGGTCATCTACACAATGAGTTATATAATTAGAAGAACTTACGTTCAGGATAGAATAAAGAAAATTTCTGAAGAGTTGAAAGTTCCCGAATCAGAGGCTTTCCTAAGATTCTGTTATTCTAGTTTATTTGATCAGGACATAGATGACATCGACGACGAGGATATAATCGAAGGGGAACAAGAAAAGCAAATTGATATAATTCATATTGACGAAACTGAAGATTTCTGTGATATATCTATTATTCAGACCACTGTTGATGAGGGGTTTAAGTCTAATAAATTAATCGCTTTAAAAAATGGACTAAGATGGATATTCCAAACGAAAAAGGAAGAATATTCAAAGATAAAAAATCAGAAACTAGTGGCAAAAATTAATGAAATACGTGAAATACAGTCCAGAAAAGGAATGGCAAATATGAATTTAAATGTATATTTCATATCTTTGGGTGATGAAGGAAAATTACCACAAGAGTATACTCAAGAGCTAAGTTCATTGCAAGTTTATGAAAAAGCAGGGTATAATTCCTTTGAGTTTCACACATGGGGGGCCTATAGTTTGGTAGATTTCGTAAACCGCGTTGAGGCATCCGAAAAAGTAATAAATCAAGATATAAAAATTATGTACGATTGCAATAAAGGGTCAATTATAAATACGTCTATCGGTAACTACCGAGGAGTAATATGCAGCGTAAAAGCAGAGGAGATAGCAAGGTTAGTTAAAGAAGACATTCACGGAGTTATTTTTAATAAAAATATTAGGAAATATTTAGGCGAAACTGGCAAAATTAATAGAAGTATTTATGATTCTTGTACTTCAAATGAAGATGGAAAATTGTTTTGGTTTCTCAATAATGGAATCACAATGGTTTGCGACTCTATAGATCCTGTTACAGATCCAGATAACGCTCACCTGAAAGTTAAAAATTTGCAAATTGTTAATGGCTGTCAAACATCGGTTACAATATTTATGGCAGATAAAAATAAAAAATTGAATCGAGAAGCAACAGTTCTAGTAAGAATTTATGCTACGAGCAAGGATGTACCAGAGTTCACGGATAAGATAACGTTAACCACGAATAATCAAAATAAAATAGGTCTCAGAGATCTAAAATCAAACGATCCTATACAAATAGATTTACAAAAAGTTTTTCTAGAGAAATATAACTACTATTATGAAAGAAAAGTAAATGAATTTGTAGGTAGGAAGATTGATATTTCTAAAAAGATAAGTAATGAAAGAGTTGCTCAGGCCTATTTATCCTTTGGCAGAAAAAAACCTAGCATAGCCAAATCAAAACCAAATTATATTTGGGGAAGTGATGCATATTATAACAGTGTTTTCGGAAAATCGACCCCGGCTCAATTGCTGTTTTGTTATAAGCTATACGATTTTTGTAATGACGTAAAAAGGGAGAAGATGAAGCAGTACGTAGTTGACGAAAATCTTTACAGCACAGTTACCTATGGATTATTCCACATATTAAGAATAATGGGTTTCCTGTATTTCAAATCCGAAAATTTCCCTGAAGATAAAATATTAGATGAAAAGATTAGAGAATTAGAAAAAGATAACTCTTCTCTTAATAGTCTTTATGATACGGCAGTAAAGGTATTGAATAGTATTCTCAAGGAAAATAATACGACTTTTACAAGTCCAAATAATTTTTATAAGACAAACGAAATACAAGTATTGATAAACAAAAAACTTAATGAAATAAAATTCAGTTAGGATTTTCTAAATGTCTAATAGAATTTAGTAAGACAGGGTTATAAATTTTTTACCCCTATAATATCATTCAATATATTAATCAGTAGGTCTAAATATCTTCATGGCTTACCTCAAGGAAAAGACTATTAACGGCCACCATTATCATTACCTCACCCGCTCTGTCAGAATGCCCGACGGCCAGGTTAAGACCATCCAGAAGCTCGTCAAGGATACAACGCTCTCCCCCGCAGAACTGGAAAAGAAGCATTTCGACTACTTCATCGGAAAAGAGAAAGAGTTCTTTACAGCCCACATCCTGGGAACGTACGCAACGGACGTGATCTACTCCAAACCCCAGTTCGAGAAGATCGAATCAATCAAGGTCGACTATGCTTATACCTTGAGGAATTTCTCCAAGGAGCAGATAAAAGACGTCTTTGACAGGTTCACTGCGAATTACACCTATGAGTCGAACGCTCTGGAGGGGAACTCTCTCACATTGAAGGACATCGCCTTGGTCTTTGACGGCAGGTCGATCGAAGGCAAGGACTTAAGGGAGGTCTACGAAGCAAGGAATTCGAGGAAGGTAATGGATCAAATCCTGAAAGGCAGATTCAAAGTCAGGGAGAAGGATATCATAAAGATGCACAGGATGCTGATGAGAGACATCAACGTTAGGGCTGGCTATAAGAAGCTCCCGAATTACATCCTTGGAAGCAATGTCAGTCTGACTCCCCCGGAGAAGGTCGTAGAAGAGATGAAAGCGCTGCTGAGTTGGTACGAAGACGCAGTAAAACACATTCATCCCCTCCAAATCTCGGCACTATTCCATGGAAAGTTCGAGAAGATCCATCCCTTCGAGGACGGCAACGGCCGTGTCGGAAGATTTCTGTCTAACATGATCCTGATGGAGAATGATTATCCGCCGCTCATCATCAGAAAGACGCAGAGAGAGTCTTACATCAAGGGCATGGAGGACTTTCACAGGGGATATACTGCGAACCTTGAAAGACTCTTCCTTGAGAAATACAAGAAGACATATTCGGATTACTTCGCGGTTTATCTGAAATATTTGAGATGATCGATCTTTTGTCAGTACATTGTCATTTTATATCCATATTGCAGTATTATTATAGGGGGATATTATGTCTGATGTGCCTGTAGTACCTGATGCGCCGAAGAATCTGATCAACTTGTCTTTGCTCTTTGTCCCGGGGGTTTATATCGTATTGTTCCTGGCCGCCGCTGTTAACGTATTGATCGGTTTGGGGCTGATATATCTTGTTCTGTTTTTTGCGAACGCTACTAATAGGCTCCCTGTGGGAATTCTGTTCTTGTTAGCAATCGGCGTCCTTTATGGAGTATATGCTGTTCTGAAAGGCCTTGTAAGAACGGTTATCAGGAAGCCCTCCTTTGAACCTGCATTATCCGTTGATCTATCCAAAGAAGCGAAACTTAAAACGTTTATTGAGAGCCTCTGCAGCATGATGGGTACAGGCATGCCAGAATCCGTGATCCTTCACTCTGGGCCTGCGTTCTTTGTGCAGCAGGGTAAATTGAAGGTCTTTAACGGCACTGTAAAAGGAAGGGTTTTAGCCATTAGTTTCCCTCTCTTAAACGAGTTAACGGTGAATGAACTTAGGGCGATCCTTGCCCACGAATTCGCTCACTTCACTGGCAGGGATACGGTGTACAGCTCTTTTGTCTTGCCGGTTTATTCAGGGACGATAGAATCTATGAAAGAGATGAATGCAGTTATGCGCGGCACAAGCAATAGCGACTCTGCAATAGCATCCCTGCCGCTCATCTTACCGTATAAAGGGTTGGAGTTATACCTGCTTTTGTTCCATAAATTGAATATGAAACTCTCGAGGATAAGGGAGCAAAGAGCCGATACCATTGCGGCCCTGACCTGCGGTTCCAAAAGTTTTTCAAGCAGCCTGAGCAAGGTCGTAAGCCTGTCGGGAGTGTTTGAGGGCGCATCAAGAGAGCATATTCTTAGTGGAATCAAGGAGAACAGGGTATTCGTCAACTATTACGCAACCTTCCAAAAAGACGTTCTACCCAATGCGACTGACCACGTTAAGGCGTGCGAGAAAAAAGCCCTCGAGCAAAATGAAGGGGAATATGATTCCCACTGTTCTCTGAGAACAAGGATCGAATACGTGCCAAATGTCCCTGAAAAATACAGCGACGAGGAAAAAGCCCTGACATTATTAGCCGATCCAGAGGACTATGGAAAAACCCTGACAGAGGGTTACACTCAGTACATTGCAGTGATGAATGGCTATGTGAGAAATCCAAAAAACAAATAAATGACGGAAGAGTTATATTCTTTGAAGGGATCTTGCTTGAACCAAGTCTGACCAAATACACATTAAACTAAAACCATTAGTATTTTTATCCAATAAGTACCCAATACATACTAAGGTGGTATAAATGGAATATAAAAAGGTAACGATCTCCCTTCCTGAGGGGATGTACAAAGAGGCTCAGAGCCTTATAGAGAAAGGCCGCTACTCCAACATAAGCGATCTTATCAGAAGCGGTATCAGACATGAATTCAAGGAGATGCAGCCCGTCACAAAAGAGATGGAGGAGGAAAGGCTTGACCTGGAACTGTACAACGACAAAGAATTGATCGATGCCGTGAAGGAAAACAGGAAAGCGTTCAAAGAAGGCAAGGGCAGGACTTTTGCGAACGTGAGAGAGATGAAGAAATACCTTGACTCGCTCTAGAAGATGGAATACCGGATCCATTACGCCGACGTCTTCGAGAAGCAGGTAAAGAAGATCAGAACCAGGGATCCAGTCCTCTACGATAGATTAGAGAAGAAGGTCCTGGAGATATCCGAAAAGCCCGAACACTACAAGCCGCTGAGAGGAAACCTCGCAGGCACCCGGAGGGTGCATATCGATCCATTCGTGTTGGTCTATGAGATAGCAGGGGACACTATCATATTCCATTACATAAAGCACCATGACAAGGCGTACTGAAACGTTGGGGGAGTGTTTCAGCTAATATCCTCGTAAGCCCTATATATCATCATAATATGCAGGTTTTACATGATCAGTGAAGAAGTTTTTAAGAGCAGGCAGGTTTGCCCGTGCGGTAAAGGTGAATCAGAGCAGATAGGTCATTGCGGCGATCCCTCGGAGGAACACATAATGCTTTGTCCAATCTGTAAGGAAAAATACGTATACGATCCTAAAGGAGTTTGCAGGAACCATAAAACGAAGATGAGGCCGAGGGGATGGGTTCCGAAGGGTGCATACGATATGTCGGGTGCGCTTGCCAAGTCGCATTAGCTTAGGACTTGCCTTCTGGTTAGGCATGACTCTGTTAGATGCCTTTTTTCTTTTAAAACCCCAATTGATTATGTGGAACTTTTAAAGATTCCCGGCGGCTATGCCTTTGACAAGGAGTTAAACAGCCTTGATCGCTTCGTCCTTGATTTTGTCTCGGTCCTGGACAAGGAGAAAGTAAAGTATGTGATCGTCTCAGGCTATGTTGCTATCCTTTTTGGCAGGAGCCGTTCTTCGGAGGACGTGGACATGTTCGTGGAGAAGATGAACAGGGAGAAGTTCTTTAGTCTGTGGGAATGTCTTTCATGCAAATTTGAATGCCTGAATACAAGAGATCCGGCCGACGCTTACGACGAATATCTCCTAAACGACACTGCGCTGCGTTTCTCTTACCCCGGCAGGTTCATACCTAATATGGAGACAAAGTTCTCCAAGAAGCCCTTGGACTTTTGGACCCTTGAGCACAGCCTAAATGTGCGCCTAAACAAAAAGACTATCCGCATATCTCCGATCGAGGTCCAGATACCTTTTAAGCTGTTTCTTGGAAGCGAAAAAGACATAGAGGATGCGGCGCATCTATATGAAGTATTTAAGCAAAGCCTCGACATAGGGTTAACTGAGGACTTTGCAATAAGGCTCGGCGTGGAAAAAGAGATGGAGAGGTTCTTTAAATGAAAAATGACTTGCCGGAGGTAGACCTTAAAGAGATGCGGAAATGGAAGAAGAGGAATTTTAGGGAAAGGATGGAATGGGTCAAGAAATACGCCGAATGGCTCAAGAAGACCCCCAACAAGGAATGGAGCAAACAACAGAAACAGATAATAGACTAAAAGGTGAGACGAGGATTACTCTTATCCGGTCTTTTTTACGCTTCCTGATCCGCTTACATTCTGGTTTACCGTTGCGTTTCCTTTGTAGTATACTGTGCCGCTGCCGCTTATTGTGACGTCCAGTGTTTCTTGTGCGGTTGTCTCGGCTGTCCCTGATCCGGTTATCCTTATTTTTCCTCTTTTTGTTATCAGGTTGTAGGCAAAGAACTTGCCTGATCCGCTTGAGTCGTAGGTGTAATCGTCCGCTGTTCCTATCAGCGTCGATTCGCCGGATCCTGTTGTCGTTATTTCTAGTTTTTTGGCTTCGAGGCCGGCCATTATCTTTCCGCTGCCCGATATCTTCAGGCTTAGGTCGTCAGATACTATTTTTGTGCTTCCGATTATGTTGCCGCTGCCGCTTAGATTGATAGATCTTATTGTATCCATGTTGACGTATGCGTCGATGTTCCCGGAAACGCATTGTTTTGGCTTTATGTATAGGACGTCGTCCTGTACGTATGTTTCTACTTTGTCCAGGATGTTGTCGTCGCCTGACAGTTTTAGCCTGGTCGTTCCATCCTGTATTATGTTTACGTTCCCTGATCCGGAGAACGAGACGCTGTTGAATTTAGACACGTTCCTTTCCTGCGTTATTTTGTTCCCTGATCCGGTGATGCAATTACTTACGCAGCCGTTTAGTGTTATTGCAAGGATGATGAGTATCCCGAGAGGCAGGTATTTTTTCATTTTTTGAACTTATTATGGATAGGGAATAAGTGTATATAAGGGCTTATTTCTCCAGGCAGCCGGTATTGTCTGTTTTAACTGTGTCGGCGTATCTTCCCGAGTTTTGGATTATCGTTATTGTTTTTTGTTTGCCGGATGTTTTTTCGAATGCGCCGTTGAGGCATTCTTTTCTTGTTTCGTTTGTTGAGTCGTTTGTCTTGATCAGGTTGCGGGTGCCGGGTTCTGAGTAGTCGTCTTGCATGGCATAGGATTGTATTAGGCTGCATCGGGCGTTTTTCACGGATTGGAATAGGGCGTCGTTTTCGGTTGTGAAGCATATTTCCCATCCGCAGTCTGTTCCTCCGGATGAGCACCAGCCCCAGTGGTAGTATAGTTCCAGGTTTGATCCGTCTGTGTATGTGCCTTTTGCTTTGACGTAGCCTCCTCGTCCCATGTCGCATTCCATGCATTGTAGTGCGTAGTCTGACGTGTTTAGGCCGTAGTTGTCTTTTATTGTGTCAAAAAATCGGGTCTGGAATTCTTTTAGCAGTTCTTCGGCTTTGGCCTGGTTTCCTTCTGTCGTCTTCAGCATTGTTTTGTAGTTGTCAAAGCAGCTTGGGCCGCCTGTGCAGCTTTTTGTCATGGGTACTTCGATCGTGGCTAGCTGGTTTTTCGGAGTTTTTAATTCGAAGGCTATCGGGGTGTATCCTTTTGAGTATGCGGATAATACCGCGTATTCGGAGTCTGTTTGTTCGAGGCATGAGTAGTTTTCGTCAGTGCTCACGCTTCCGCCGGAGTCGGTTGCGTAGCCGTCTAAGGTTTTTCCGCTTTGTTTGTCTTGTAGGACGAGTCTTATGCCGTAGTTGAAGCTGTTTGGCTTATAGTAGTAGCCGGTGCTTGAGCATTGGTTGGCGTCGTATTCTTTTGTTGTGGTTATTTTGTAAGCAATTTCGGCGGTGGGCTGGTTTTGTTGTATACATGCGGTTGAAAGGAAGATTATGAGTATTAGTGCGGGCAGGGTAACGGCTTTTTGTTCCATGGTATGATAATAGTATGCAGTTTATGAATATACACCCCTGCAGTTCCCGTTTGCCCCGGGGCGTTAAGTATGACGCGGTCGGAGAGGAATCGCTTGGATAGAACAGTATTATATGTAAAAATTAAAAAGAAAAAAATTTACCGAAGAAAAATCTTTTGAATCTGAAAAAGATCTTAGTATCTTCTCGGTGGTCTGTGTTTCTGGTAACATTCCTTGCAATATACAGGTCTGTCACCTGACGGCTTGAACGGAACTTCTGTTTCTTTTCCGCAGTCGGAGCAGGTTACTTTATGCATTTCTCTGTCTCCGTAGCCGCCTTTGTTGTCGCCATATGCCATTTTCGTTTATTTACCTCTTTTATATATCGCCGGTGCTTGTTAGAAAACTTGCATAGAATTTTCCGGGTACGACGGGCTTTATGGGCCTGCGTACATGAATTCTTTAGGGAATTCATTTGTCAGAAAGCAATACTTTCTAAATAAAAAACACCAACGTAGGATAGATACTTGGATTCCATGCTTAAATAGGGGTATTCCGATGAAAAGTCGTCTTTTTTGCGCCTGACCCGGCCTAGAGGGGTTTTTTGAGGTATGGCTTTGTAGGGGCATAGCTCGTGGCAGCAGTATGATTATTGCGCCTCCTGGGCAGTTTTGCTTTCATCCGCCGGCGTTATCCGGTCTTTGGATCGGGTTTCTGTTGTTTGGAGCGCATGTGATGTTGCCGTTCCGGTCTGTGCATGTGCCGTCGATGCTCTGGTTTCTCATCGTAAGCGTGCATGCGTCTCCTGCGGCTTTTCCGCTGCATGCGCGGATGAATGCTTCTCCGCCCGTCATGGCGGCCCCCGGCCTTTGTATGAGGCTGCTGTTGTCGGGCATGCAGGTTATGTTCCCGTTCCGGGTCGTGCATGTGCCGTTCACGGACTGGTTTCTAAAATTTAGGGTGCAGGTATCTTTCTCGGATTTTCCGCTGCATGCGATTACTCCGAGATCGGCCCGGCCTCCCCGCAGCCTGGGTTGTTGTTCTTGCGCTCCGGTATCCTGGGTGCCTGGTTGTTGTCCAGTATTTTGTGCGGGCTGTTGTATCTCCTGTTCTCCGGTTCCAGGCCCGTTGTCATTGGATGGAGTATTGCATCCAATGAGTAGTAACAGTAATCCTATCGTCAATGATATTCCTGCCAGTAGCAATTCGTTTTTCATTTATGGTTCGCCGTTTATCCGTTGCTTCCGTTCCCGTTCTCTATTAGGGCTCCTCTTTTTTCTTCTTCTAGTTTCCCGTCTTTTATCCTTACCGTCCTGTGCGCTTTTTTGGCGATGGCGGGGTCGTGTGTTACCATGACCAGGGTTTTGTTTTGGTCTTTGTTTAGTTCTGTTAATAGTTGCATGATGGTTGCTCCCGTTGCCGAGTCCAGGTTTCCTGTGGGTTCGTCTCCGAGTATGATCCGGGGGTTGTTTGCAAGGGCTCTTGCGATGGCTACTCTTTGCTGTTCTCCTCCTGACATCTGCGTGGGCCTGTTTTTTCCTTTGTTTTCCAGGCCTACTTGTTTTAGGAGTTCCTGTACGCGTTCGTGTCTTTCTTTTTTGGTTTTTCCTGCGAAGCGCATGGCGAGTTCTATGTTTTCGTAGGCAGTCATTCCCCGGAGCAGGTTGAATTGCTGGAATATGAATCCCAGCTTTTGGCTGCGCAGTTTTGCGCGTTCGTTGTCGCCGAGTTTTGACAGCGCGGTTCCGTCCACGTATACTTCTCCCGATGTGGGGGTGTCCAGGCAGCTTATCAGGTTTAGGAGCGTTGATTTTCCTGACCCGGAGGACCCGATTATGCTGATGAAGTCTCCTTCTTTTATGGTCAGGTTTATGCCTTTTAGGGCTTTGTATTCGTTGACTTGTCCCAGGTTGTAGGTCTTCACCAGGTCTTCGCAGCGTATTGCTTCGTTATTCATAGCGCAGCACCTCTATTGGGTCGAGCCTTGATGCGCTCCATGCAGGATACAGGCCTGCGCCTATGCCGAGTATGAGTGCGAAGCCCATTCCCAGTGCTACTAGGTCAATAGTGAGGAGCGGCTGGAAGCTGGATATCCGGGGTATTATCTCCACTGAGGCGTATCCGAGTCCCAGGCCTGTGAGGCCGCCTATGATGCTTAGTATCGCTGATTCCTGTATTACCTGTACTAAGATGGTTGTCGTTGTTGCGCCGATCGCTTTCATGACGCCTATTTCTCTGCGTCTTTCCATGACCGACATTATCATGGTGTTTGTTACGCCTATTCCTCCTACTATTACGGATATGCCTGCTATGCCGTAGACTGCGAGTTGTATCTGGGAGAGGCTTGATTCCAGTTGCCGTATTATGGTTACCGAGGAGAAGGCTCTTACGTCGTCGAATAGGTCGCCTATGGTCGTTGTCAGGGTTGCGACAAGGCTTACGTCTGTTGCTTTTACCCGCAGGTCTTGTATGGTGTCCTGGTTTTCTATTTCCTGCATTGTATCAAGCGGCACGTAGAAGGCGCCGTCTATTGTTGAGTCCCCGGTTTCTTCGAGTATGCCCACTACCAGGAAGTAGTAGCTCACTGCGTTCGTTGCGTTCCTGTCCTGGTGCTGGTATTCTATTTCGTCCCCTACGTTCAGGTTCTGGTTTGTGGCGGCAGTGGAACCCAGCAGCACCACCTCTTTTCCGGCATCAGAGCTGTCGAGTTTTCGGCCGTCGGTCGTGTCTACCTGGTCGCTTATTATGCTGTCCAAATCGTCCGGGTTGATGCCTGTGAACGTGATGGATGCGGTGCCTCCGCCTCCTCTGCCGCCCCCCGTCAACCCTGCGATCTGTACTCCGCCTCCTCCGAATCCGCCTCCGAATCCGCCTCTTACTGTACGGGATATGCGGTATGATGCTATGGGTACTGCGTATTCCACGCCTGGAAGGCTTTGTATGCCGTCTATGGTTTCCTGGCTTATCCCTACTGTATCGTCTGTCGCCGAGATCTGGATATAGGCCGCACTGCTTGCGAATTGCTGTTCTATCTGGTAGGATAGGCCTGCGCCGATGGATCCGAGGGCGAGTATCAGGCCTATTCCCAGGGCTATCCCTATGATTGTGAGAAAGCTTCTGGTCTTGTGCCTGAATACGTCCTTTGCAGCTATGTCTAGCATTTTCGGATTTTTGTAGTAGATAAAGAATTTCCGGGGCGGGGCTTATTTTTTCTTTCTGCGTTTGTACAGCCGGTAGATTATGTAGATTGCTGCCAAGGCAACTACGGCGTATAATGCCATCTGCGTGTAGTCCGTTCCCCTGCTGGCCGTTCCGGTTCTTCCATTGATTGTACTGCTTCTGCTGCCTAATGTGATCGTTTCTCTCTGGGTTATCCTTTGGTTGTTTTCTCCGCTGTATTCTATCAGGAGAGTTGCCTGGCCGCTGCCGGATGCGGAGAATGCGAAGGTGCTGTCTTTTCCTGCCTTTATGTCTGATTTGTAGACTACGTAATTTTGGGAATTGCCTGCATCGGTTGTTGCGTTAAAGCCTCCTTGTCTGGAAAAATTTCTGGTCTGTCCGTCTAGGGGAGCGCCTGTAGCTGAACCGTTTTGTGTTCCCTGTCTTGCTCCTCCCTGTTGGCCGGTAAAATTTCCGGCTGCGTTGGGGATTATCAGCGTAGCTTTTACTGCGCTGGCGTCTCTGGTTCCCAGGTTTGCCACGTCTATCCTGGCCGTCCCGGTAGAGGTGTCAACACTTATTATTGATAGTATCACTGATCCGCTAACGTCTATTCCTATGGTTTTTTCGGTCGAGTACGTAGTTCCGCCTATTTTGTAGGATATGTTCAGGGGCATGGTGTATGTTTGTGTCGCAGCGCCGAAGCCTATTGATAGGGGGAATATTACTGTTGCTTTTTTTCCGCCTCCGACCGTTCCGATGTATTTCTCCAGAGTATCCATCGGAGCGAATGGGTCGCCTGCTTCAAGTGTTACGGTCGTATCCTGGGCGTCCGAGCCACCTATGTTCTCTAGAGTTATTGAGACGTTCACAGTCTGGCCCGGGCCGGTCGGGTTATAGCTTATGTCGGTTAATTTGTAGTCTACTCCGCCGTCCTGTACGTTGAGGCCGAAAGAACTGTTCCCTGTGGTCCTGCCTCCTGCCTGGTCAGTGTAAGTCAGCGCAAGGCTGGATGTGCATGCGCCTACGGCTGTTGGTTTTATCGAGTAGGTAACCTTGAAACTGCCGTGGTCCGGAACATCGCCTACGTATGCCTGGGAGGATCCTATCACTGTAACGCAGTTTGATGTCATCTTTACTTCGAGGCCTTTTACGCCGTCTTTTACTGTTCCGTCAAGTACAAGGTCTGCTATGTTGTCTTTATAATATGTGGTCGTTTCCGGCGAGATTTGGAATGCGGGATTTGCGTATACTCTGATTGGTATGTTCCAGTTTGCGACCTCGCCGTTCGTTCTGTCTCCGTCGGGATCGAATCCGTCATAGGTTATTTGTACCTGTATTATGTTGAGGCCTGCGGTAGCTGAGTCGTCTATTCTGATTATTGCGGGAATCATCGTGGATTCTCCGGCGTCCATGTGTCCTATATATTGTTTTTTGTCTATGTGGACGGCTCCTACTGTTGGGAGGTATACGTCAACGCTTTCAGCAGGCATTCCGCCTACGTTTTTTATGATAAGGTTCAGAACTCCTGAGTCCCCGGGGGATAGTTGAGTATCTACAACTGTCTGGGTAAAATCTACGGCCATGCTGGTTGGCTGGGTGTTTGTCTGAGAACTAGATGAAGCGCTTGTGGTGCTGCTGGTTGCTGCCGTCGCTGCAGTGGCCAGGGATGCAACACATAATATGATAATCATATTCCATAACACATTGCTAAATTTATTCATTCCTTTGTTTTTAATCATTTTTTTCACCTTTTTAAACTTATCTTCCCAATAAATGTATGTTACTATTGGATGTAACAACCTATAAGCGGTAATTGAAACAAACTGAAACAATCTAAGATGAACCGGAAATATACGTTTATAATGGTTTTATCCTTCATTTACGGGGGTTTTCTGCTTACCAGCTATTCTATTACATTATACTCTGTTTTTATTAAAGAGGATCTTCCAGGACCGCTTGGAATGTTCGTTAATGAGGGGGTCCCAGGAGTCCATGGAGGCATAAGACAGATAAACAATAACACTGATCAGAATGTTTCAACTGACAGGATAACAAATAACGTAACAGAAGAACAAAGGAATAATAGCTTCAACCAGAGGAATCCCGGGTTTCTCAGGAGAATAGACCCAATGGAGGCAGTCCTTTCCCCATTTATGATATTATACCTGGTGGGAGGGATAATCTGTATCACAAGCGGCCTATCAATTAGACAGCTCACCCACGAAAAAGAAGTAAAAAAGATGCGCATGGAGTTAACCGAACTACTCCTAAGCCCTGAAGAAAAGCGCATAATGGAGGAATTGAAGAAATCAGGCGGAGAACTGACCCAGAAGAACATAACAGAGATAACAGGATACTCCCGCGTTAAAACCCACAGAGTGATACAAAAACTTGAAGAAAAAAAGATAGTCCGCAAGATACCAAACGGCCAGACAAACAAGATAATACTGGAAAAAGAAACAAACAGCAATTAGATTTGAGAGACGGCAACGATCCTCCATTCGGTTCCGTACAATTCAACAGTATCCCACTGCGCCTGTTTCCTTACCTTCTCTCTCATGCCCTCTTTTAGGAAACTATATTCTCCGGAACCGGTTTTCTCCGCTGCGATCCTCTTGCCAAGCTCCAGCAGCTCGGGATATTCCTGGTACAAAGAGTCGGTGAATAAGTTTCTTCCGATCTCTACTGTGTCGGCATCGTAGAGTATGTTCCCGTAAGTATCCATTGCCCAGGCTTCGAGCGGGGCATCCTTTACCGCGGGCGCTATCGCCGCTTCAAGCACGTTTTCAGGCTTTATCAGCAGGCTTAGTTCTCCTTGTAGGGCGGTTCCATGTTTTGAATTGATCGGGTAATGTATTGCCACGGCATCGAATCCTTCAACTGCCTTGAATGTCTTGCTTAAGACCGGCTTACCTGTTTCTCTGAGTTTTTTCACGTGTTCCTGGCCGCTTATATCAGTTCCTTCAAACTGGCTGTACAAAGACGGCTCGATAGTCGCGAGTAAGCCGTCAGAGTCGACGGTTGAGTATTCTATTGCATAAGGGGTTTCATTCAATGCTTTAGCCAGTATCGCGCGGGTTTCCTGTCCTCTTAGACCGGTATCGGACAGCTCTGATGCGGTCGAAGACATGACGCTGTCGAATATGTTAAAAGTCGAATCGATGCCGGCAGTTATTCTTGAAAGCACGGCTGTCTTGTCGTATCCTGCCGCCAGGATCGAGGTGGTTGTTTTATCTGGATTGGTTGTTTCAGCCTTTTGGATACATCCCTGAAACAAAAGAAGGGTTATTATCAGCCCAATTAATACGAGTTCTTTAGTCATAGCTATCATTTAATGCGGCTAATTATAAATACATCATCGGAAGATTCACAATTCGACTATGCCTTTTATCTCCCCTGCTTCAGTATAGCTTGTCTTTACCCCGCCTGAAAGAGCATTATAGGCTATCGTTAAACCGACCTGGTATCTATCATCCGAAGACTTCCGGGGACATTGCGCAGTTATTTTGAAAGAATCCCCGGCTCCCACATCCAGAGCGCTTCCTTTGTCTACCGGCAGGCCGTTTGCTCTTACAAGCTCGCAGTCTTTGCCGGACTTTTCATCCCTGACGCTGACAGACTCGATATATACTTCCGCCCCGAACGCGTTTTTCACAGCAGTTTCATATTTACCGGTCTCGGTATACTTCACAGTCGAGACCTGCGGCCCGAATTTGTCCCAGCTCATCAATGCAACCCCGATGCCGGACAGGTCTACTTTTTCGGATGCCGCACCGGTTGAATTCCAAACATAGAGATCCGCTCTTTTCTCATCAGCAGTCTCTACAAAATGACGGGAGGGAAAAGACACCAGTATCTTGTCCACTTTTATATAAGCATCCATTGATATCTCGGGGGATATTATCGCCCCGTCAGGCCTCTGCACATCGACCTTAATTCCGGTTATGTCGGACTCTTTGTTATGGATAAAACGGTCTATTCTGAATTTGTAACCCTCGTATCCGGACAAAAAACCTTTATCGGAAACGCCTAACAGCATGGTCGCATTAGAGCCCGGCGGGTTCTCAATAGCCGTGCGGACATAGACCGCGGCTGTTTTCCCAGAGCCATAATCCGATGCCTGCTCCCCCGGGAAACTTATCTCCAAGCTGTCGGAAGCAAGTATGCCTGACATCAGCTCAGACGCCTGGACGATAGTAGTCGTGCCATCGGGTCTCATAACATCAAGGGAGATCCCGCTTATGCTGTCCTGGTGATAGAGGAATCCTTCTATCTTGAATTTGTAGTTCAGGTAATTTACAAGATACCCTTGGTCCGAAAGACCCGTGACAAGCGTGCCCAGATCGGTTGCGGGAACGAACAAAGAATCCTTTTCTTTAACGCACCTTCCCTCCAGGCATTCCGTGGTGAGGGGACAATCGATCTCTTCTTGGGAATATAATTGGTAGGTCCCGTCATAGTAGCAGGTGTATTCAAGTATTGTGGTATCGTTTACGCACTTGTCCGTGAGATTATAGGACGATGCATTCTTTCCGGAATATCCGGTAACGCTTCCGGTAATATAGATATTTCTCCCGTCGGAATCGTTACAATCGGTTTGCCTGGTTGCCAGTGTAGTAGTTGTAACGAGCCGGGAAGATGTTGTTCTAAGGGAGGTAGTGACGTTTTTTGTGGCCGTGACATTGTTGATTGCAGGGATACTGGAAGAGGTTATTTTCGCAGAGGTTTGGATTTCCTTTGGAGTGTTCCCAATGCAACCGGGTAAAAGGAGTAAGAAGGTAAGAAGGCTTGCTTCAATAAGCAATGTTTTTGCTCTGTCTTTTTTCATAAAAGTTTATGAGGCAGGTTTGTCTTTTATGAAAGGATAATCCTGTTCCCGGAAGGCTTTTAGTTCTAGGGAATCGTCCGGGAAATTATATTTCTCCAGATAATATGGTCCGTCGCTTACGATAAGGTGCCCGTGTTCCGCATACCATTCATGTAGCGAGTTCCTGCGGTCCGATAAATCTTTCTCAGTCGCATAAGTCTTGCCTCCTGCCGTTACCCCGGACTTTACTTCGGAGTACGCCATCATGTCAAGGATGCCAAGTAATGCCTGCGCATGCGTTGCATTCACCAGGTTAAGCTGCGGAGTTGTGCTGTTCTCAGGCCGGTAGTATTCGCTGTAGACATACGATTTTTCATCGTATACTGCCTTGTCCATTGCCGCATAAAGCTCCCAGGGAGCGCTTCTCTGGAAGATCTTTGAGTAAACCAAAAGATCCTCATCATTGAAACTCCATTTGTCAAAGTAGATTTCTATCTTGTTTCCGTCTATTATCCGAAGACCTTTAAATGATTTAACGTCCTCGCGCCAAAATTCCGGGAACAGACTCTGCTTTGCACTATCCTGGCTCGCATCCCACACGCTCGAAGTAAAATATAGAACGTCGGCCCAGCTGATAGTGCTTCCGTCATGCCATTTCGTTCCAATGTATCTTGAGAGATCGTATGTGACTTTCGTGGTTGCGTTCACGCCGCTACCTACCTGCACCCAGCGATCGGTGTCGTTGTTCCAGACAAATGCGTCCTGAGGCACATCCATCTTCCCTGCCGGACCGCGGGTTTCTATGACATAATTCCATCGGTAGGGCTTGTACTCGAGGGTTTTCTCATCTGACAATACGGCCGGATCATGCATCGTATTAAGTATGTCCATGTAGGATATGTCGTTGACCACTACCGGATTCCATGACTGGTCCGACTCATATGCGTAGTCTTCGCCTATTGACAGAGTATTTTTTCCAGGAACGTATGCGTCTCTTACATTCCCGTAACTGCGAAGCCCTATGTAGGTATCGTTTATCAATCCTCTGACTTCTTTTCTTGCGGCAAAAATGGTCTGGGAGTTGGCGATCCATACGCCCGTCGAGTCGTTCAGGGATAATTTCGCGTACTCTGAAACAAGGTCTTCCCATTCTTTCTTACTGGAGTAGTTCCCGGAGCTTAGCCGGTTCTCTAAATCCTTTGTCTCGTTGTTCTCATATTTCCACCAGCCTTCTCTCTGGTCGAGGGACGGGAAAGCAACCGACTCATACCTCGATGCCGAATAGTATATCCACGCAGTAGTGGCAACGTTCCATTCAAGCAGGGCGGGATCCGATTCATAAACAGGGTTCTTATCGCCTCGTTTTGTGTACACGGTCTCCACGTCAAAGCCTGCATCTC
>JAHEXG010000029.1 GCA_023252215.1 Candidatus Altarchaeales archaeon | reverse complement strand
ATCCCCGACGAATACATAAAGAAATACGGAATAGACAACCTCTGGAAATACAACCTGCCAAACGCTTGGAGGCTCATATACTCCGTGACAAAAGATGAGATCGTTGTGATATCGATCGTAATCGAATGGATGAACCACAAAAAATACGAGAAAAGATTTGGGTATAGGTGATTCACGCCCATTCGATCGTTTTAGATTGTCATCAGTTCGTTATAATTACGCACTATTAAATGAAAGCAAAACCAAGTGACTATATACAAGGGTTGTTCATGTTATGTGATAATCACTATAGTCTTTTTAAATCGGGAGCAGACAAAGAGATTAATCTCACGAAAGTGATTGAATACTCTCAGAAAATTCGAAAACATTTGGATCTAGCTCAAAAAGATAATCCTAACTATCCAAATGCACTTAAAAGGGAGATTACTGCTAGGCGAGAACTCCAAAAGATTAATATTTCCCACGAACGAGCTATAGAAAATATAAATGGATTAGTTGCCAATTATAGTTTTTATAGAGAAAAATTCTTAAAAAAAAATACTCCTGAGTATGCCACTACCCTGAAGGATGAAGGCTTAGCATTAGCTAACTTAGCTGATTTAGGTTATAAACCATATGAGAATTTAGAAAAAGCAATTAAACTTTATAGTGATGCAAGAGTTAATGGATTTACCAAAAAGATGCGCGAATATGCAGAAGCTCTTGGAAATGAAGCTGATGCTAGATATAATCTTGTCAAATGGGGCAATCAACCGCGCGATAATTTAAAGAAGGCTATTGGGCTTTTAAGGGATGCAAGAAAAGAGGAGGTCCCAGACGTTGAGAGAGAATTTTTTAAGGAGAATACTGAAGATTACGCTCATGCTTTAGCATATGAGGGCATTGCATATGAAGCCTTGGCAGATAATAGCGATAAGCCAAGTGAGAAGTCTGAATACTTACACCAAGCTATTGAACTGCAGGAAAAATCTAGGGAAAAAGGTCTTTGTAAGGGCACAGAAAAGTTTGGGTCATCTTTAATGGATGAGGCTAATGCAAGAATGACTCTTGCAAAATTGTATGTCCAAGAGGAGGATGACGATCCTGAGGATAATATAAATACTGCTATTGATTTATTTGTTCGTTCAAGAAGCGAAGGCCTAACGGAAAATAGTAGCACATACGCCCTAAGTTTAATGAATGAGGGTGTTGCTAGGATGCACTTGGTCGAACAAGGGATTGAACGGATTAGAAATTTGGCGATAGCAGAGAGGTTATATCTTGAAGCAAAAGATATTTTTGAGAAAGAGGGGGGTAAACAACGAACAATAAAGGTAATCAACAACCTTGGCCAATTGAAATATATAGAGGGTAAGATGGAGGAAGCTTATAATTACCTACTGGAAGCTATAGGTATTGTAGAGGGTACTCGCTCGTCTATTGACCAACTAAAATACCGAAAAGAGTATTTTGCTACAGTAGTTCAATCGTATAAAACCATTGTTCCGGTTTGTTCATCTCTTTCCTTAAAGAAAGATGAATTTAAGCTTGAAGCGTTTAAGTATGCAGAATCGGCTAAAAGTAGAACCTTTCTCGAACTTTTAATTAAAAATATTCAGGAGGCAACTGAGGAGATTACACAGCCATTTTTGCCCAATTCGATAGATATCCATGAGATAAAAGAGGTTCTAAATGGAAAAACCCTTGTAGAATATTTTCTAGGTCGCAAGCTCATAATATTCGTCATAAATAAAAACGGGGATTTGATTGTTAAAGAAACCACTACAGACATAAAGGAATTAATGGAAAACGTAAAGAATTTTAGGATATTTGTTGATAGCGCGTCCGAACCAAAAAACCGAGATGATGAGACGTACTATGTAAATCAGGCTAAGGACATTCTTCCCAAACTGTATAATTTCTTGATAACCCCAATAAAGGAACACCTAGGGGAAGAAGTCGTCATAATACCTCACAGCTATTTACATCTTATACCATTTAATGCACTTTTTAATGGAGAGAGATATTTAATCCAAGATTATTCATTAAGTTTTGCACAAAGCGCACTATCTCTAAAGTTCCTCAAAAAGGGATGTGGTTCCGGAGCCGTAATAGTTGGGAATCCTCAATTGAATTTACCATTTTCTGAGGAAGAGGCAACGGAAATCGCACGCTATTTTAGTACTAAACCAATTATTGGAAGAGAAGCAACTAAAGGAAGAGTGATTAAAGAGATGCAAGGTAAGAAAAATTTGCATTTTGCATGCCATGGAGACCATTTCAGGATATGCTTACAGAATACAGACGAGATAAACGCGGCTGATTTTATGAACCTTAAGCTGGATGCAGAATTAACAGTATTATCAGCATGTAATACTGCTTTAGCATACATAGATGCAGGAGACGAAGTTGAAGGTATTATCAGGGCAGTTCAGTATAGTGGTTGCAGGTTTGTTATAGGATCCTTATGGCCAGTATATGATGACTCAACAAAAGATATGTTTTTACAGTTTTATAGAGAATCTAATGATATTACTCTAAATCTCAAAAATGCACAGATGAGGCTACTAAATCGAGGGCATAACTTTTATCGCTGGGCCCCCTTCCAAATATATGGGGTTTAGTCGTTTACTTCCACGTAATCATTTCTGGAAGTCTGACATAACATTGATTTACTATGAAGCATATGTTCCTTTGAGGTCTACCCTATTTTCTACTTCACTTAGAGATCGCTTTAATAACAATTTAGAATAAATTGTCTTTTATTATTCCCACTCGATCGTCCCGGGCGGCTTATGGGTCAGGTCGTACACGACCCGGTTCACTTCCGGTATCTCGTTCGTTATTCTGGTGGATATCTTCTCCAGCAGGTTCCAGGGCATCTCTGCAAAGTTTGCAGTCATGCCGTCCTTGCTTTGCACGATCCGCAGGGCTATGGTATTACAGTACGTCCTCGCATCTCCCTGCACGCCGACGGATTTAACGGGCAATAGTACTGCAAAGTACTGCCATAGGTCTTTGTCTAGGCCTGTTTTTTCTATCTCTTCGCGTACTATGTAGTCTGCTTCCCGCACTATGCGCGTTGATTCGGGATTCACCTCGCCTATGATGCGGATCGCAAGGCCCGGTCCAGGGAATGGATGCCTGTTTGCGATCTCGTCGGGTAGGCCGATCTTTTTTGCTATGATGCGGACTTCGTCTTTGTATAGGTCTGCGAGGGGTTCTATTATCGATAGGCCTAGTTTTTCAGGGAGTCCTCCCACGTTGTGGTGGCTCTTTATGGTTGCTGCGCTTTGTATGCCTGATTCGATCCTGTCCGGGTATATTGTTCCTTGGACGAGGTAATCTGATTTTATCTTTTTTGCTTCTTCCTCAAAGACGCGGATGAATAGTTCTCCTATTGTCTTTCTCTTCTTTTCGGGGTCTGTTACGCCCTTCAGGGCTGTAAAGAACCGTTCCTTTGCGTCTACGAGCTTGAAATTGAGGTCGAAGCCTTTTGTGAATGTTTTTTCTATGGACTCTGATTCGTTCTTTCTCATAAGGCCCGTGTCCACGTAGACGGCTGTAAGGTTCATGCCTACGGCCTTTGATACCAGGACCGCAGCAGTAGACGAATCCACTCCGCCTGAGAGGGCGATCAACGCCCTGCCTGATCCGACTTTTTTCTTTATCTTTTCCACTGATTCTTTTACGAAGTCTCCCATCTCCCAGTTGCCTTTGGCCTTGCATACTTCGTATACGAAATTTTTTAGTATCTCTTTGCCGTGGACTGTGTGGACTACTTCCGGGTGGAACTGTATGCCGTAGATATCTCCTTTCCTGTAGGCGGCGATGGGGGCATTATCGGAGTGCGCCAGTTCTTCGAAGCCCTTCGAAAGATCGGTTACATTGTCGCCGTGGCTCATCCATACTCTCTCCTTGGAGGACAGGCCTTTGAATATGCCGACCTTTTTGTCTACAGATATCTCGGTTATGCCGTATTCCTTGCGTCCGCCGGGAACCACTTTTCCGCCCATGAGGTGAGCTATCAACTGGTGGCCGTAGCATATGCCGAGGAGGGGTATGTTGTTCTTCTCAACGTATTCCAAGAATTCCCTGCTAACCGCAGGGCTGTTCTTTTCATAGACGCTGCACGGCCCGCCTGAGAAGACGATCCCTTTGAGGTCGTATTTCTCCCGGAACCCATCTATCTCGGAAGTCTTCGCAAAATAGGGAAGGATCTCGGAAAAGACTTTGTTCTCTCTGATCCTCCTGGCTATCAGGTGACAGTATTGCCCGCCGAAGTCGATTATGATTATCAGTTCTGTTTTGGCCATTTTTTGTTTTATATCCTCACATGGACTCCGTTTTTCTTCAGGTATTTTTTGACATCCATTATACTATACTCATTATAGTGAAATATGCTGGCCGCGAGAGCCGCCTGCGCCTTGGTCTTCTGGAATACTTCACGCATGTGCTCTGGTTTTCCGACGCCGCCTGATGCGATGACCGGAATGCGCACGCTCTCAGCCACCGCCTTAGTTAGTTCGATGTCGAATCCGTCTTTTGTGCCGTCGCGGTCCATCGACGTAAGAAGTATGTCGCCTGCGCCTCTTTCGTCGGCCTCCTTGGCCCATTCGATCGCATCCATCCCGGTGAACTGCCGTCCTCCGTGAGTGGAGCACTCGAACCAGCATTCGCCCAGGGAGGTTTTAACAGTTATTCTTCCGTCCAGATGATCGTATCTTCTTTTGGCGTCGATCGCAACGACACATGCCTGCCGCCCATAATCTTCTGATATCTCGTTTATCAGTGCAGGATTCTTGAGGGCTGACGTGTTTATGCTGACTTTGTCTGCGCCTGATGTGAATACCTTGCGCGCATCGCTCAGGCTGCTGATGCCCCCGCCGACGGTAAGGGGCACGAACACGCTTTGTGCGGTCTTCTTTATGACGTCCGTCATGGTCTCTCTGCGGTCGCTTGATGCGGTTATGTCCAAAAAGACTATTTCGTCGGCTCCGTCGTTATAATATTTTTCCGCTAGTTCCCAGGGTATGCCCGCGTATTTTATCTGCTTGAATTCTTTTCCTTTGACCACGCGGCCTTCCGGCGTTCCCAGGTCGCAGTCCAGGCATGGGATGATGCGTTTTGCTAGCATTTCACAGACCCCGCAAAATTTGTTAGGATCGCGAGGCCCTTTGGTCCTGATTTTTCCGGGTGGAATTGTAGGCCGCATATGTTGTCTTGTGCGACGACCGCCGTTACGTCTGTTCCGTATTCTACAGACGCGGCTACGAGCGGCTTGTCTTTTGGCGCGCAGTAGTAGGAGTGTACGAAGTAGAAGAAATCGCCGTCTGATATGCCGTCCAGTAGGCTTATGTGTTTTTTTATCTTTAGTTCGTTCCAGCCTATCTGGGGCGATAGAACGGTCTTTGGGAGCTTCACGACGTTGCCTGACAACATGCCTAAACCAGGGGCCTTTCCTTCCGCGCTCTTGTCGAATAGGACCTGCATGCCAAGGCATATTCCCATGAAAGGCGTGCCGGATTTTACGACGTCAAGGATGTCCTGCTTTAGAGGAGCTATCTTTTTCATAGCGGAATCGAACGCCCCAACGCCCGGTATGACGATTGCGTCGGCATCTTTGAATGCATTAGCATCAGTTACTATGCGCACGTCTGCGCCTGTCTTTTCGAATGCGTTCTTTATGCTGTATAAGTTCCCCATGCCGTAATCGATTATGGCGATCATTATTTTAGCATCTCGACGAATTCGTCGAACAGGTAGTAGTTGTACCACGGGCCCGCATGGGCTTCAGGGTGGTACTGTACCGCCCTTATGGGCAGTTCTTTGTGGCTTATTCCCTCGACCGAGCCGTCGTTTAATGAGACGTGCGTAACCTCCCATTCTTTCCCAAGGGTCTTTGCGTCCACAGCGAATCCGTGGTTCTGGCTGGTTATGTGAGACCTCTTAGTCTTCAGGTCTTTTACCGGGTGATTGCTTCCGCGGTGCCCGAATTTCAGTTTATAGGTCTTCGCGCCGCTCGCCAATCCCAGGAGCTGGTTTCCAAGGCAGATACCGAACAACGGCATCTGTTCGTCCATGAGTTTTTTGATCGTGTTTATGGCGTAATCTACTTTTTCAGGGTCCCCGGGGCCGTTCGATATCATTATGCCTGCCGGTTCGTATGCCATTATCTCCTTTGCGGTCGTCCTTGCGGGCACCTGTATCACGTTTATCTTGCGCTCGGTTATGAGGTTTATTATGCTCTGCTTTGCCCCGCAGTCCAATACCACGACTGTCTTTTTACCGCCTACGTCGTAGGTCTTGGGCTTTTTTATTGTAACCAGTTCCACGAGGTCTTTTTCCGATATGGACTTTAACTTAGCAGCCTTCTCTTTGAGTGCGGATAGTTCGCTCTTTTCGTACGGATACTTTAGGATGCCGTTCATGACCCCGTGGTCGCGGATCTTTCGGGTGAGGAAACGGGTGTCTATGCCGTGTATGCCCGGGATGTCATATTCTTTAAGGAAGCCGTCCAGTTTCCCGGTCAGTTTCCCATGCCAGGGATGTTCGGTCAGTTCCCTTATTATGTATCCCTCGGCCTGTATGCGCCCGGATTCAAGATCGGTCTTGTTCACGCCGTAGTTGCCTACCAACGGATAGGTCATCATCAGTATCTGGGCCTTGTAGGACGGATCGGTCAAGGTCTCCTGGTATCCGCATATCGAGGTGTTGAAGACGACTTCTCCTTCCGCGGAGTTCTTTGCGCCGAATCCAGCGCCTTCCACGACTGTTCCGTCCTGCATGACGAGGACGGCATCTGTTGTTTTGCTCATCTTTGGTAGTCAGTAAATAATTCGGATTAATGATATATTAAACAATGAGAAGAATAGACCCATCACTCAACGGTTACTGATTTGGCAAGGTTCCTCGGTTTGTCCGGATCGATCCCCTTCCCGGTTGACAGGTAGTATGCGAACAGGTGTAATGGGACGACGTAGAGTATCGGCGAGAGTATGGGGTCGCATACCGGCACCTTTAGTTCTCCGTCTTCTGCTACGCGGATGATGGTCGCTTTTCTTGCGCGGGCTTCCTGCATGTTGCTTTCCATTTTTTCTTTTAGGTCGTCGTTCGGTGCGACGCATATTACTGGGACTCCTTTTTCGAGGAGTGCGAGGGGGCCGTGTTTTAGTTCTCCGCCGGGGTATGCTTCCGCGTGGACGTAGCTTATCTCTTTTAGTTTTAGCGCGCCTTCCAGGGCTGTGGGATAGTTGAGCCTTCGTCCGAGATAGAAGAAGCTTTTGCAGTCTCTTAGTTGGAGGGCGAGTTTCTTTATGTGTTCTCTCTCGTTTAGGACCATGTTTATCTTGTCCGGCATCCTGTGCAGGTCGTCCAGTATCTCGTTTTGATAGGCTTCCGTTATCTTGCCTAGTTCCCTTGCTTCGGATAATGCCAGGAGCGTGAGGGTTGTTGCCTGCCCTACGTAGGCCTTGGTCGAGGCGACTGCTATCTCCGGCCCGGAGTATGCGTATATGTTGTCGTCTGCCAGTCTTGTTAGGGAGGAGCCTACTGCGTTGACTACGCTTACGATGTATGCCCCGCGGTTCTTGGCCTCCTTCACGGATGCGAGGGTATCGGCGGTCTCCCCTGATTGGGATACTGCGATCACTGCGCATTTTTTGTCTGTTGTGTTAACTGTCGAGTAGCGGAATTCTGAGGCAATCACTGTCTCTGCACAGATGCCGAATCTTTCGAATACGTATTTTCCGACCAGTCCTGCGTAGGATGCGGTTCCGCATGCTACGATGTATATGCGGCCGTATTTGGAGAGTTTTTTTGCCGCGGCTTTTATGTCGTCTAGGCCTTTTAGGGCGTTTTTTACGGCTGCGGGTTCTTCGAATATCTCTTTTAGCATGTAGTGGTCGAATCCTTCCTTCTCTGCGGCCTTTACGTCCCATTTGATGTCCTGGACTGCCTTTTCGAGGGGTAGTCCAGTGTCTAGGCGCTTTATCGATACGGAATTCTTTTTTATGATCCCGTATTCCAGGTCTTCGAGTATTATCACCTTCTTTGTCTCGGAAAGAACTGCGGGAGTGTCTGATGCGATGAAGTTTTCACCTATTCCGATGCCTATTATGAGCGGGCTTTCCTTTCTTGCTACCAGTATCTCGTCCGGGGAACAGGAGTCTATTGCAACGAGCGCGAAACTTCCTCTAAGTTTCTTCACTGCTGAGACGAACGCTGTTTCGAAGTTTCCAGTGTATATTTCTTCTATGAGGTGGGGTATTACTTCTGTGTCGGTCTGGGATAAGAATTTGTGGCCTCTGGCAGTCAGTTCCTCGCGGAGTTCCTTGTAGTTCTCAACTATTCCGTTGTGGCATACGGTGAATTGTTTTGTGCAGTCGCTGTGGGGGTGCGAGTTTTCGTCCGAGGGCTCGCCGTGGGTGGCCCAGCGCGTATGCGCTATGCCTATCTTTGAGTCGAGGTCGTTTATCTTTGATCTCTTTCTTACTTCGTCTACTTTGCCTTTTCCGCGGGAAACTATGGTTTTTCCCTCGTAGAAACAGGCCACTCCCGCGGAATCGTATCCCCGGTACTCTAGTTTTTTCAGCATGTCGAAGAGTATCTTTGGGGCGTTTCTTTCCCCCGTGTATCCGGCAATTCCGCACATGGTTGATCGTTTGTTTTTATCCTTTTAGTTTTATTATGGCTTCTGCAAGGTCTCCGTTGGAGTCTTCGATTGCTTTGAGGGCGTCTTCCTTGCTTGCCCCGGTCTGTTCGGCTACGACATTTACGTCCTCGTCCGATATCTCCACCAGGACGTCTGTATCAGTGGCTTCAACGGCTTCTTCGCGTACTTTGCCGCCTGTTACGTTGAATATGACCTGGCCTTGCACTGTCATTTTCATGACCTCCGGGCCCTCGATTATGGTCTTCTTTCCTCCTCCTTCTATTATAACACGCTCTGCTTCGATCTCGTCGGACTTTATGCCCATACGACTCATCATCTGCTTCATCTGCTTGGGGTTCATGCCGCCTGGAAACATAGTTTACACCGCTTATTTTTTTAAACGAATAACAGTATATTCTTATAGAATGCGCGCATTTATAGCAATACCGTGCCCAGGCGAACTGAAGGCAGAAATGGAGGAAGCGCAGAAGAAGATAAAAGGCTTCGGTGACCTGAAGAACGTTGCCCCCGATAACATACACCTTACCCTGCGTTTCCTTGGAGAGATCGACGTGGAACAGGTAGAAGGCATTATCCGCGCTCTTGAGGGCATTAAAAAGGAGGGCGGCTTCGAGGTATGCATAAAGGGAGTTGGGGCATTTCCCGGCCCTGGCAGCGCGCGTGTGTTATGGGCCGGAGTTGAGAAAGGGGATAAGGAACTGCAGGAACTACATGAGTCCGTCGGCTGCGCACTATTGCCTTTTGGCTTTGCAAGAGAGGATGGGTTTAGCTCGCATTACACTCTTGCACGGGTAAAACATTTGAGAGACCGGGATGGGCTCAGGAAGGTGTTGGATGAATACAAAGAAAAAACGTTCGGCTGCTTTCAGGCGGACGGGTTCTGTCTGATGAAAAGCGAATTACGCAGGACAGGACCTGTATACTGCGTAATTAAAGAATTCAGGTTATAGGATAATCAATCTTCGTCTTCTGTCCTGCGCTTGTGCGCCCTGTGGACTATGTGGATTCCTTCAGGAACGAGTAGGATCTTCTCCATGGAGAGCCGTCCTATGTCTCCGTTGAGGTCTTCTACGGTTTCTGTGAGTTCTTTGGTGATGTTTCTTAGGAGTAGCTGGTTTTCGATTACGTTCCTTATGCTCAGCAGTACTATGTTTCCTTTCTCCAGTTCTTTTATGACCGTGCCGACGCCCTTTCCTTCGCTGTCGAGTTCTATGGGCTTGACGTATACTACGTCTTCTCTCTCGATTATTTTGCCGTCTCTTATGGAGAGATCGCTTAAGTAGTTCTCTATGTCTATGTCCTCTTCAGTCCGGGGTGCTTCCTTTTTTCCGAAAATCTTTTTAAGAACCATTTTGAAACCTGCCTTTTTTATAATATAGTATACAATAAATTTTTATAATATTAATTTACATCCTAATATATAAAAGTTTTACCTTATAAAGCGTGCCGTGTTTTTCCCGAAACACCCCCGCAATTTAACCACACCCTGCAATATATCTATATATCCCGCGTTTAGAAATCGCAGAAAAAAAATCATAGAATGACAGAGAACATCTTCGAATCCGAGCTGAAAGAGCAGCGCATCTTCCGCAACCTCGAAGTGCTGTCCCCGCACTACGTCCCGCCGGAGCTTCCTCACAGGGAAAAAGAGATAAAAGAAGTAACCAGGCTTATAGCGCCCATCCTTCGAAACCAGAAGCCGGGGAACGTATTCATCTATGGGAAGACCGGCACGGGCAAGACATGCGTTGTGCGCTATGTCACGAAGAAGTTGATGGAGTTCGCAGAGAACCCTGAGAAGAACACTTTGAATACCGTCGTCCGCGTTTCTTATATGAATTGCAAGGTCAAGAACAGCAAATACCAGGTGCTCCTGCGGCTGGCAGAAGACGAAGCCTTAAACAGTGGCCTGAAAGACGCTCCGCTGAAAGACCGCCCGGAAAAAGAGCTTAAAGGCATGGACCCAAACGACCTCTATGAGCGCATATTCAAGGTCGTAAAAGCTAACGGCATGAATCTCATCATCGTCTTGGACGAAATAGACATGATAAACAAGGGAAAAGACCTAAACGACCTGATGTACCAGCTTATAAGGATGAACGACGAACTGCCCAGCGGCCGAGTATCGATAATAGGCATGAGCAACGACGCGCGCCTGAAAAGAAGGCTCGACCCAAGGAGCCTGAGCACCCTATGCGAAGAAGAAAGGGTCTTCTCTCCCTACAACGCAATACAGATAAAAGCCATATTAAAGCAGAGGATATCCGCGGGATTCCAGGACGACGTCGTGGATGCGGCTACTATCTCGAAGATAGCGGCTTACGCCGCACAGGACGGAGACGCAAGATACGCCCTGCGCCTGCTCAGAAAAGCAGGAGACATCGCAGAGGCTTCAACGGCCGACAAAGTGCTCCCGGAACACGTGGAAAACGCCAAGAAAGCAGCGGAAGACGACATAATGGGAGAGCTCATAAAGAACCTGCCGGAACATCAGCAGATAGTCATGTATTCAATAGCCGCGCTGGCATTACAGGGCGGGATGCAGAAACGCCTCTCAGGCCTGTCCGAAGGAGACCTCTTCACAGGAGAAGTATTCGAAGAATACGAAAAAAACTGCAAAAACCTCGCCAGAAACCCAAGAACTATAAGACAATTCTCCCAATACCTAAGCGAACTGGAAATGTCGGGCTTTATCACGACAGCCATGTCCGGAAAAGGCATACGCGGAAACACAAGGCTCATACGCCTGGGGTACGACCCGGACGAGATAAAAAACACGATAAAAACCTGCCTGGGAATAGAAGAACAATGAAGGCCCGTATTCTTTTTGCCCGCCAGCAGCATAATATAACCACATAGTACTTATTTCTATGAGAACGATCACGACAAAGAAAAAATGATGATCAAAGGCGTAAAGACCGAACGGCAGCTTGACAGGAAGGCGATAGACGAGCTATTCAGGGAAGGCTACGTATATGCGCCTCACGGGGCATACATCAGGAAGACGCATGGGATAGACATATGCAAGGTGCCCATGAACGCTAATTTCACCTGCCCCAACTGGGACGGCCGCCTAAGCAAAGAGGGCTGCGTCTATTGCCCGAACTTTGCCAGGCAGTTCACCTATGAATCCTTCAGGCGCGTCATAGGCCAGGGGATAAAAGACCAGGTCAAAGACCAGGTGGAATACTACCGCAACAAGGGAGCAGGAGAAAAATTCCTTGTGTACATCGCCTTCGGAACAAATACGTATCTGCCTGTCCCGGAACTCAAGAAGATATTCGACGAAACCCTTGACCACCCGGACGTTATCGGCCTAACCATAGGAACCCGCCCGGATTGCCTGCCCGACGAGGTAATGGATCTATTGGGCGATTATGTGAAGCAGGGTTATGAGATATGGCTGGAAGTGGGACAGCAGACCATGCATTATCACACCGTGGAGAGCGTCCTGCGCCATCACGGAGTCGCGGAAACGATAAGGGTCGTGCAGGAAGCGCATAGGCGCGGGATATTGGTTTGCATGTTCCTGATAATGGGCCTGCCTTATGAGACCAGGAGCGAGATGATAGAAACAGCCCGCCTGATATCAGTCATCGGAGTGGATGCGATAAAGATATATCCGTGCCTGGTCATGAAGGAAACAAGGCTTCTTTCGGAATACAGGACAGGAAAATACCGGCCAATCAGCATGACAGAATATGCGCAACTCATAGCCGATTTCATAGAGCACCTGACGCCTTATCTTCTAGTGCAAAGAATATCCAAAGACTGCGGCCTAGACGGAAAAATAGTTCCAGAATGGGACACGCACCGCTTTTTAGTCGGCCCGCGCGTGGAAAAGATACTCGCCATCCGCGGAACACGCCAGGGCAGCAAATACAAGCTGGGCCTGTCCGCAGACGAACTGGAGCCGCTCTCAAAGCCGGATCCGCCCAGGAAGAAGGCAAAAAAGAGGACAGTCCAGGAAATGGAAGAAAAACTGCCGATATAGAAGAAAACATGAAAACCATCAAACAGGTTTATCATATAAATGCGCCCGTTGAAACGGTATGGCAGGCCCTGGTCGATCCAAAGGTCATT
Source organism: Candidatus Altarchaeales archaeon (assembly GCA_023252215.1). GTDB lineage: Archaea > Altiarchaeota > Altiarchaeia > IMC4 > QMZM01 > CAIYYO01. The sequence continues at coordinate 6,517 of JAHEXG010000029.1, read as the reverse complement.
GATTCCTGGGACGGGGGCCCGGCCAAGATGAGTCCCAAGGCAGGCGCATCATTCAGCCTATGGGGCGGCGACATACACGGAAAGAACCTGGAAGCAGTCGAGAACAAGAAGCTCGTACAGGAATGGTATTCCGGCGACTGGTCTAAGCCGTCAAAGGCCACATTCACGCTGAAAGAAGAGGAGGCGCACCCAAAGGTGCGTGCAGTCCAGGCAAAGACCAGGGTCGAGCTATTGCATGAGGACGTTCCTGACGCAGAAGAAAAGGACATCGCCGAAGGCTGGAATATCTACTACTTGGGAGAGATAAAGAGATTATTGGAGAAGAAATAGGTCATAGGAAGTAGTAGTCGCTTTGCCCTTTCTTTTCAACAAACTCCCTTGATTTGACTATTCTCCGGGGTTTTACCAGCGCTGCCGCCTGGTTATTTGCAGCTTTGACGACGAATGTCTTTGCTTCCTTTTTGACTGCGTTCTCTATGGCCTTTGTCTTCTTTTCGTCGCGGGTGAGAGCTACCGTCGAAGGATAAGAGGTATGTGCCGTGATCGCTCCGGCCCTTAGCATTTTTGGGGCTGTTTTGTCGGCGTATAGTAACGTGTTCAGGCGCATGGCTACGTAAAGGTTCCCTTTAAGCGCTTCGTCCCAGATCATGTCCGCTTCATGCCGGTATAGGAGCATGCGGTCTTTTTCTGTTTTTTCCGGTTTTCGGGGGGTTGCTATGACGGCCTGCATTGTCTCCATTTCTCCGCGGCGCAGGACTTCTTTTTTACGGTTGTCGCATACTGCGAATCCGCCGTAGAAACTGGTGAATACGCGGTCGTATTCGCCTGGGCACAGGTCTAGGAGTTTCTTTTTATCCACTAATCTTTCGCCCACGACCATGTACTGCTCTTTTACGTATTTGTCTATCTTTAGTTCGTTTACTGCGCCGTGTTTTTTTGCGACCGAGCCTGCGACCGCCAATGCGACCGCGACCGATGCTGCTTCGTTTTCTCCCAGGCCGGATTTTACGGGCATTTTAGGCTCTATCTTTATAGATAAGCCGTATTTTTTGTATCCGAGCAGGTTCAGGATGTCTTTGGCCAGCTTCTTTAGTTCGGGATCTATTTTCCCGCGTATCTCTCTGGCGTTTTCCAGTATCTGCACGGAAGCGACCGTTTCCAGACCCAATGCGTAGGATGCGCTTTTGCCCTGCGAGGTCTGTATTATCTTTGCAGTCGCCTTGCCGCTTGCCTGGAGGGCTTCAGTATTCGAGGCCTTTTCTTGGATTGATCTTTTTTGTTGGTCTTTTGACATCTTTGAGTTCCGGTAAGTAAAATAAATAAGAAAAAAAATCAGTCATCAGTTCTGGGACCCGCCTACGACGAAGACCTGTTCTCCGAACTGCAGGACAGACAGGGTTATATTGATCTTGTCCCCGACTTTTGCGTCTGTTTTTAGGACTACGCTGAATCTGCCGTTGTCTTCGATCGACGCGGTCTTGCCGTTTATTCTTACGAGTCCGGGCACTTTTGCGTATCCTGCGTTGTTTATTTTCACTTCGGTTATGCCGCCTGCTTTCGCTGCCTGCTGTATGTTTGCAAGGCTTGTGTTCAGGGGTACCTGGAGCATGGCGTTTCCTTTTTCCAGGGAGTAATTGACGTTGGCTGCGTCCAGTATGTCTTTTACGCTGTTCATGGAGGCATTGAAGGATATTTTGGTTGCGTTGTCTGCCTGGTCCACGGATACCCCCTTAAGCGCCGACAGCTTGTTTATCGTTTTATTGTCCAGTGTCGCGTTAACCGAGAACTTGGCGGGCGTAAGGCGACTGCCGGTCACGTTTATTTTCTGCCCTATCTTGTCCAGCGCGTAATCGCCTGCGACCGATCCGCTGACTACTGTGTCGGTTAATTCAGAGACTGTTGCGGGCACTATCGGGCCTTCTGCTATCCGGTTTCTTTCCAGGGCAAAGAGGCTTCCATCCGAGGTCTTCTGGAATAGCAGTATCTCTGCTGAGTCGCCTTTGGCTATGTCTGTGCTGCCTATTACGTATACTCTGTCTGTTCCGGGGCCGGACAGGTTCACCGGGAGTATGCCGATATATGATCTTTTGAGTGTGTAGTCTCCCAGCCTGTTGGCAAGCTGGTTGTTTAGTTCTGTTATGGTTGTCTCATTAATGGAGTCGTATGAGAACTTGAATAAGAGGAAGTTTCCGCAGACGTCTCCTGCCGAGTCTCTTCCGTAGTTTACTGCGTCCAGTAGTACGCTTCGCATGCCTGGCAGGGACGTGTTGTAGACCCATCCTATGGCCTGGGTGCTTATGCACTGGGCTTTGGGCAAAGCTACGAGTTCCGTCAGGGGTTGATCGGCTTTGATGATTATGGAAGCATTCATAATCAGGGGATTTAGCCCGTAGGAGTTAAAGGGCGGCTCCTTTTCCTTTGGCGTCTGAGTTCTTCCTTCGTCCTGGGAGCCAAAGTAATAAAACCCGGATGCCACCATTGTGACTATGACCACCATAGCCATGATGAAAAGGTAGGCCTGGTTTTTCCCCTTCTTTGTTTTCTTTTGTGATTGTATATCCCTGCCTGTTTTTTTTGCCATGACAAATCGACCTTTGAGATAGTATTTACATTGTATAAGTAAAGAATGTTAAAATATTAACTCCAAATTTTAAATGTTTAAGCTATTTTTTGTTTTTTTTGGAATGTGATGAAACATGGAACATAGATTCGTAAAGATTTCCTACACGGGAAGGATAAAGGACGGCCAAGTATTTGACACGACTGACGCAGACACCGCAAAGAAAGAGAACATATTCGACGCTAAGAGGATATACCAGGCAGTGCCGATGATAATCGGGGAAATGCAGGTGCTAAAAGGCCTGGACGAAGCCCTTGCAGGAATGAAAGCAGGCGAAGAAAAGGAACTGGACATATCGGCGGAGAATGCCTACGGACAGAAAGACCCCAACCTGGTAAGGCTTGTGCCCATGAAGATATTCAAAGAGCAGAAGATGACCCCCATCCCGGGAATGGTAATAGAACTAGACGGCCGCCCTGCAAGGATCCAGACAGTCTCCGGCGGCCGGGTCCGCGTAGACTTCAACAGCGAACTTGCGGGAAAGACCCTTACATACAAGGTCAAGATAGAAGAGGAAGCAAAGAATCAGGCAGAGAAGATAAAGTACCTTATAGAGAGGAGCTTTAACACAAGCGAAGGCTTCGAGGAAAAGATCGCGGGAAAGAACATCGAGATACATGTTCCCGAGAAATCCTACAAGGACAGGAACGTATTCGTGAGGAAGGCGTCCCTTTCAGCCGAGATATACAAATACTCTGACATCGAGAACGTTACATACGTCGAGTCCTGGAAGAAAAAGAAAAAAGAAGACAAGAAAGGAGGAGAAAACGAGAAACCGGGAGAAGAAGAGGACCTGGAAGAGTAAGCCCTCCGCGGGTTTCTATTTCTTTTTTAACTGCATAGGTCTATAAGTTATTACATAAACTAAGCAGGTGATGAGATTTGGGAGAAATAAGGGTTGCCTTGGCAGGTATCGGAAACTGCGCATCCTCCCTCGTACAGGGAGTCGAATACTACAGGGACGCGGATGAGAACAGCGAGAACATAAGCGGCCTCATGCACAACGTCCTCGGCGGCTACAGGATAAGGGACATAAAATTTGTCGCAGCATTCGACATAGACAAACGCAAGATCGGAAAAGACCTGTCTGAAGCCGTATTCACGGACCCGAACTGCACCACAAAATTCAAGGACGTGCCAAAGCTGGAGGTAGAGGTCATGAAAGGCCCGGTCCTCGACGGCGTAGCAGAAACAACCAAGGACTCATTCCTCGTAGACCAAAAACAGCTGCCTGTGGACGTTCCCAAGATACTAAAGAAAACAAAGGCCGAAGTACTGATAAGCTATCTACCAGTCGGATCCGAGCAGGCCACGCATTATTACGCCAACGCATGCCTGGACGCCGGAGTCGGCTACATCAACGCCATACCTGTTTTCATCGCCTCAGACGATGCCTGGGTTAAAAAATTCGAGGAAAAAGGCCTGCCCTGCATAGGAGACGACATAAAATCCCAGGTCGGCGCTACGATCGTTCACAGGACTCTTACAAAGCTGTTCGAAGACCGGGGGGTAAAACTCATAAAGACCTATCAACTAAACGTGGGCGGAAACACCGATTTTCAGAACATGCTCGAACGGCACAGGCTGAAATCAAAGAAGATATCCAAGACCGAGGCCGTGCAGTCCCAGATGAAGGACCGGATGCTGGACGAAGACATACACATCGGGCCATCGGATTACATCCCCTGGCTGAAAGACAACAAGGTCTGCTTCATCCGCATGGAAGGAAAAAAGTTCGGAGACATCCCCCTGACAATCGACCTGCGCCTATCGGTAGAAGACTCGCCCAACTCCGCGGGAATAATGGTGGACGCAATAAGATGCTGCAAGCTGGCATTGGACAGGAAGACATCAGGGGTTCTGAAAAGCCCGTCCTCATATTTTATGAAGCACCCCATAGAGCAGTACTCGGACTCGGAAGCAAAGACGCGGGTAGACGAATACATCAAGGGTACCCGGGAAAGGTGATCCCTTCAGGGATCGCAGTATTACGGTTCCCGCTTTTTATATGGAGTCGCCGGCGTTTTGCTCTGACGGGACTACCGGCATGCCTTCCGGCACTTTCAGGTTTCTGGCGCTTGCTATATAGAAGCCTTTGAAATATTCAAATACATAGCATAGATTTTCTTTGGGAAAAATTTTTGAGTCTTTCACTTGGAAACACCTTGGAAATCCCGTTTATTTTAGATTATGCATGTATACTTTACACAACCAGAGTATAAAAAAACAATGCCTTTTTTGGACGATTGTGCAAATTAATGATTAATCATGATAAATTATTATTATATTTTACCATATATTATTGTACAATATCTGAGGGATATAATTGTATCCGGGCAGGTTTAAAGAAAATAGACATAAGCATTGTTTTCAAAACCCGACAACAATAATAAACAACTACTCTGCACCCCTTTCAACCCCTGCCGAACAAAAGCCCGCCTTTTTGATACGGACTCGTTTCCGGGAAAATGTCTTCACAGTTTCTTGATTATATACTATATGAAATAATAATCCATATAGGCATCCATAGGCCCAAAAAAATGTCTGGAAAAACGCAACACATCACCTTTGCAGTCCTGCTACTCTCGGCCTTGGCCATCCACGCATCAGCCGCTGCCTGGTCCGTAAGCTACAACGGCACCCAGGACGTTATATACGCTCTTGCAGAATACAACGGAAAACTATACGCCGGACAAGGATGGGACGCAGGCGACGCAGACATCTATTCATACGCAGGAAGCTCCTGGCAGAGGAGCTACGACAGCACCAAATACAAGGCATACGCCCTGCAGTCCTACAATAACAAGCTCTATGCGGCACTATACGACCAGGGATGCAACAGCCAGATACGCTCATACAACGGAGTCACATGGTCTCTTGCATACAGTGAAGTCGGATGCAACTATACCAAATCATTCGCAGCCTATAACGACAAACTATACGCAGGAAAAGGAAGCAATTGCAGGATCAGTTCCTACAACGGAATTACCTGGCAGACTGTCTACCAGGGCAACGAGTCATGCGACATCGTATCCCTCGCAGTCTACAATGGAAAATTATACGCGGCAATAGACCGGTTCACAACCTGGGGAAAGATAATCGCCTACAACGGAAGCACCTGGACCGACGTGTACAGGGGGTTTGCGGGGTCCGCCGCGCCTTCTCTTGCAACCTACAACGGAAAGCTCTACGCAGGCTTCGGCTATATACTGGGGTATGGAAAGATCCTCGCCTATGACGGAACAAGCTGGTCTAACAGCTATGATTCGAATACGTACAAAGCCGCGAACGCTCTATGGGTGCATGACGGCAAATTGTATGCGGCCATGCAGGGATACAGCACCCAGACAGGGGACGTGCTCGTCTTTTCAGGAGCGGGCTGGTCTCTTTTCTGGACCGGGACCGCTATGGCGGCGTATTCGCTTGCATCATATGACGGAAAACTTTACGTGGGAACCGGCTTTAACCCCGGAGAAGGAGACGTAATAGCGCTGGAAACAACGCCCGCGACAACGACAACTACAACCACCACATCGACGACCACGACCACGATAACCACGCCGACGACCACGTCATCTACTACCATTCCTCCGACAACGTCGACGACAACGATTCCTACTACGACAACGACGACGACAACATCCACAACGATAATCACAACGACATCCACTACTGTTTCCTCGACAACGTCGACCACAGGACCCGCTACGACAACGTCGACGACAACATCATCCACCACTACAACCTCCTCCGCATCGACTACTACAACCACAACAACAAGTACTACTACAACCACTACGCCTTCTTCCACAACGACTACTACGACAACCACAACAACTACTACTACGACAACCACTACCACAACGACCACTATCCTGGAAACGAACTGCATTATGC
>JAHEXG010000028.1:16392-19485 GCA_023252215.1 Candidatus Altarchaeales archaeon | reverse complement strand
AGATCTCGCTGGACATGAATCCGAACATGTCGGTCGGGGTTCTTGATCTCTGGGGTGGCTCTATTTTCACGCCGTCAAATCCGACGACGACCAAGTCCCCGGTTTTGACTACTCCTTGTCTTCTGCAGTATGCGTTCCCTTTTTCTAGGACGACTATGCAGTCCATCTCTATGTCTTTTACTTCCTTCCATTTTTCGCCCGTAAAGACGTAGGTTGGGTGATGGGTGGTTCCGTAGAAGTTGTCGGGTAGTACTCCGTCCGCGGGTGCGGGCTCGGATTTTACCTCCTTTTTTGGGAGGAGTGCGCCTAGTTTTTCCAGTTCGTCGAATAATTCGGGAGGGCCTTTTACTTCTATCTTGCAGTAGCTTGGGTCTGTTTTGGTCTTGCCCACGTCCAGTTGCAGTATCTCGAAGCTCCCCTTCAGGTCCATTATGGTGTCCAGGACTCTTGGGAGTATCAGCGAGTCTATTATATGGCCTTTCAGCTCTATTTCTTCTGTGATTGTCATCTTGTACTTTTATAGTTTTTGAATTACTATAATATACCATTTTAGTATTATTGGCATAAATTTCCCATAAGACCAACAGAACCAAAAATGAAAGTGATCGTGACCACGGGAGGAGTTTTAAGCGGCCTCGGCAAAGGCGTTACTACTGCATCAATCGGAAGAATACTAAAGGACCGGGGCTATAACGTAATACCCGTCAAGATAGACGGGTACGTTAATGTAGACCCTGGTACGATGAATCCCTACGAGCACGGGGAAGTCTACGTTTTGGACGACGGAAGCGAAACTGACCTGGACCTGGGGCATTATGAGCGATTCCTCAATACCGACCTTACGGGCGAGTCGAATATGACCACTGGCAGCGTCTATAAGACCGTGATAGAGAAGGAGCGGCGCGGGGATTATCTTGGAAAGACCGTGCAGATAATACCTCACATAACAGACGAGATAAAGAGAAGGCTTAGAAAATTCAAGGATGCGGACGTCCTCTTGATAGAGGTCGGAGGAACGGTCGGGGACATGGAGAACATGGTCTTCATCGAGGCCCTGCGTCAGCTTTCCAGGGAGAACGAGAACAAGTTTTTATTCGTCCACTTATCATACGTTCCCGTAATCCCCTCGGGAGAGCAGAAGACCAAGCCTACGCAGCACTCCGTCAAGGAACTGCTGAGCCTCGGGATACAGCCCAATATCATAATAGGCAGATGCGAAACACCTCTCACAGAAAAGACACGGGAAAAAATAGCCCTGTTCTGCGGAGTGAGACCCGATGAAGTGTTAAGCGACCCCGACATAGAAGACATCTACGATCTGCCGATGATTTTCCGGGATCAGGACATGCATAATATTTTGGTTAAAAAACTGTGCCTGGAAAGTAAGCCGGTCTACGACTTCCAGTGGGAGGACAACGTTAAGAGAACTCATTCCTGTAAGAAAGAAGTCACGATAGGGATATTCGGGAAATATACTGGTCTGGAGGATGCGTATCTTTCCATTAAGGAGTCGTTCAAGCATGCGGGGGCGGTTAACGGCTGCAAGGTTAAGCTTAAGTGGGTGGAGTCCGAGGACGTAACTTCCAAGGATTTCGCATCGCTCGACGCCATACTCGTTCCCGGCGGGTTCGGCTCCCGGGGAGTCGAAGGGAAGATAACGGCCATCAAGTATGCAAGAGAGCATAAGATACCTTTCCTGGGCATATGCTTCGGGCTGCAGCTTGCAGTGGTGGAATATGCAAGGAACGTCTGCAACCTGAAGAACGCCAATAGTACCGAAGTGGACCCTGACACGAAGTATCCAGTCATAGACCTCATACCCGAGCAGAAGGGGTTGTCTAAGAAGGGCGCAACCATGCGTTTGGGCGCCTACGAATGCGACATAAGCAGGAATTCCATAGCCTATCGTCTGTATCAGCAGGACAAAGTTTTTGAGCGTCATAGGCATCGGTGGGAGGTTAATCCCGAGTACATAGGCGTGCTGGAGGAGAAGGGGCTGGTGTTCTCAGGAAAATGCCAGGGAAAGAACCTTATGGAAATATTGGAGCTTCCGAACCATCCCTATTTTGTGGGCTGCCAGTTCCATCCGGAGTTCAAGAGCCGTCCTGAGAAGCCTGCGCCTCTTTTCGCGGGCCTTGTGGGAGCTGCGCTGAAAAGCAAGAAAAGTTGAACGTTATTCTGATTTATTAACCTAAAATACGCTATATGCTATACATCCAAACCAATGGATACCTTCTAAACGCGCCCCTGATAAGTTGAAGACCTGCATGAGGCAAGCCTTCTTTGGTTATAACCCCTTATCTTGGCCCCTATAGGCCGAAACCGGACTCATCGAAGGCAAACCATAACACATCGACCATAATTAATTGATTTATAAATAAGTACCCCTTTGTGTTTTAGCCCTTTGCTTTTATACTAGAATATTGATTATATAATTCCAAACAAATTCCATCAACCACAACAAGGCAAGTGATCAAAAATGAGAGAATGCAAGTCATGCGGTGGAACGAACTTCGTTTCAGACTATGAGCGCGGGGAAGTCTACTGTAGAAAATGCGGTCTGGTCTTAGAGGATACTCTATTCGATTTCGGCCCAGAATGGAGGGCGTTCGACAGAGAGCAGCTGGACAAGAGGGCAAGAACAGGCGGGCTGCTTAGATACGCGAAACTTGGGAAAGGCCTTACGACTGAAATAGACAAATACGACCGAGACATAAAAGGAAAAGCGATCCCGGCAGAGAGGAAGGCCAAATTCTACAGGCTTCGCAAGTGGCAGACAAGGTCCAAGATGGCCACCTCGCTTCAGAGGAATCTATCGAAAGCTCTCCCGGAGCTCGATAGAATGTGCTCATACCTGAAGATACCCGGCAACGTCAAAGAAGAATGCGCCCTGCTCTACAGGAAATGCGCAGAGAAAGGCATAGTAAAAGGGCGTTCCATCGAAAGCATGGTTGCGGCTATCATATATCTTGTCACAAGAAAGAACAAGATACCACGGACCCTTGAAGAACTGGAGACGGCATCCGGAGTAAAAAAGAAACTCATAAGCGGAAGCTTCAGAAAAATAGTCCACGAGATGAGCATAAAGATGCC
>JAHEXG010000028.1:0-16382 GCA_023252215.1 Candidatus Altarchaeales archaeon | reverse complement strand
TAGAGGCTTCGGGCGAGACAATGGCCCGGGCCATAGAGCTTGTGGACAAAGCCAAGGAGACCAGTGTCACAACCGGCAAAGTGCCTATAAGCGTGGCAATTGCCGCATTGTATCTGGCCGCCGACCTTACAAAGGATGCCCGGATGAAAAAGGACGTCAAGTTTACCGGCATATCCAAAAACACCATACAAAGCAGATATGACGAGCTTCTACGCAAGGTAGTGGGCAAGGAGGCAATGGTTGCCGTCCCCGCGATGGCCCCCGCCTAGAACGGATATTTTTCTGATGCTCTTTTCTTTTTCTGATTCCAAATTATTGCATGGATGAGTCTATAATCTCTAAAGAACTGGTTACAATTGACAAAGACAGCAACCTGCATGCAGCATTAGAAATCATGCAAAAACGCCGCATTTCACGGCTCATAGCTACGGAAAACGGGAAAATCGTTGGAATACTCGCTGAAGAAGACATCGCCAACAGCCTGGCTACCGGAAGAGAGCGCAAACTCAAAGCCGAACATTTTTACGTAAGCGGCTCAATGACAAAAGACCCCGTATCAATAGACGCAGCATCCTCGATCAAAGACGCTGCAAAACTGATGCTGGACAAAAAATTCTCCTCCCTCCTCGTCAAAAAAGACGGCCTACTAACAGGCATCATAACCAAGACGGATCTTATAAAGACCCTGCGCGGATCAAAAAAAGAAATAAAAGAATTCTATACCCAAGACCCGGTTACGGTAAGACCCGATGAAACGATCGTCTCAGTGCGTAAACTGATGCTGGGACGCAATATACACCGGGTTCTAGTAGTAGACAAGGGAGTGCTTGTCGGCATGCTCACAGAAAGAGACCTAGCCCGGGGATTGAACACCTTCAGGAAAGCGATAGACAAATACCCCCAGGCGGACATTAAACGGCTGACAGTGAACCTGGTCATGCATCCCGGGCCCGTGACGATCACGCCGAATGAAAGCATAGGAAAAGCCGTGGGCATAATGCTGGAAAAAAAGATATCAGGCCTACCAGTGGATGCCGTAAACATGGGCATTATCACAAAAACCGACCTCATACGGGGAATCGCGGAAGGAAAACTGCCGTAGATCAGGCCTCTTCTGCGGCTTCATTTTCTATGAGGATTTTAGCATTGTCTATTGGAATGTCTGCCATGTCCCCTTCCTTGAAGGGCCCGTAGTGCACCATGTCCGGGCCGATTATGGACGGAAACTGCGTCAGGAACCGTACCCTGATCTTCTCTAACACAGTATTTGCAGCGCTTGTCTTCTCCTCCCGCGTCTTATCCGGCCCGGACAAAATATCCCTGTATTCGTTTATGTCCTTCATTATCCTGGCATAGAATATCTTCTCGGCAGGCACCATGTTGGCCGGCTCCTTATGCCCGGAACGCAGTGCTGCAAGGACTATTTTGTTCCTGCGCCTCTCGAATATCTCCTCCACCAGTTTCTTTATGTATTCCCGGTGCTCGTCTGCGATCTTTTCAAGCAGGCCGAAAGCATCATAATAGAAACAGTCGTCTATCTTCTGCAGTTCAATGCCTGCTTTCTCGCTGCGATACACGCTCTGGACATCTGCATAAGAAACCATCCCAAACCACCTACGTACCCTAAAATATTAATAGTTCAAAAGACTAATAACCAAAGCATAATGAAAGAAAACATGCTCGCGAATACTAAAGTATTGCCAGACGTGCGAAAACTAAGCGACATAAAAGACGTAGCCTACGATAAAGAATTCCTCGCAAAAACAAAGGACCTAGATATCTATTACATGTACCGCGACCTCGCATTAAGCGTAAAAGACCGCGAAGATATGCAAAAAGAAGGCCTGCGCTATGACATCACAGTAATACCTCCCCGGATGCTGGGAACAGAATACGTGAAAACACTCGGCCACTATCACCCGATCGTTCCCGGCACGGCCTTATCCTACACAGAGATATATGAAGTGCTGGAAGGCAAAGCGCATTTTCTACTGCAGAAGGAGGAAAAAGGCAGGATAACCGACGTTGTCTTAGTGGAGGCAGAAAAGAACGACAAGGTAATAATGCCTCCAAACTACGGACACGTTACAATCAATCCGGCAAATAAGGAACTGAAGATGTCAGACCTTGTAAGCAGCAGATTCTCATCCATTTATCAGCCCTACAAAGACAAACACGGAGGCGCATATTACGAACTACGGGAAGGCTTTGTCAAAAACCCGCATTATGGAAAACTGCCAAACCTGCGGACCGTCAAAGCAGAGAACCTGCCGGAACTGGGCCTGAAAAGATCAGAAGAAATATACTCGCTTGTCAGAAAAGACATAAAAAAACTAGATTTCCTCAACAGACCACAGGACCACGGCTGGCTAAATAAACTATATAAACCACGCTAGGCGCCGGATGCCTTCTTACAGGAATCGCATAGCCTCATAGGCTTCATACGGACGTCCTCCAGGCAATTGGAGAAACGCATAAAACAACGATTACCGCAGTGCGCAAGACCCAGGATGTGCCCCACCTCATGAAGCGCTTCCTTCTGTATAAGGTCCTCGGACCTAAGCCGGTAAGTTGAAAGAACCGCTCCATAGTTCTCCGCAGCATAGCCGAAGACATAACTCGTATTCCTTGCATAGATATCCTTGTCCACGAGCCAGAGTGCAATATCCGCCTGCTTAACCCGGCTCATATACTCCAAGAGCGAAGACGCATCATACTGCTTGCGTTCAGCGCTGTAAGACGGGGAAATAACTTCAAGAACGTCATTTTTATAATTGCGCAGGCCGTAAACCTCGCCAAGAGCAGAGCATACTCCTTTCACATACCTCTCGCAGCTCTTCGAATAAAATATCTGTATTCTCATTGTGGACTACTAAACCTGTTAATTCTTTATGGAACAATTCCATAAATAACCTAAAAATCCTAAAAACCAAAAATAACCGATATGAAAACACCGGACCTGAGACCCACGACGATGCCCTTATCGATATCCTACGCTAACAAACTGCTCGGCATGGACTACTCGCAGGAGGAAATAAAAAAACTCCTCGAAAAAATGAGACACGGAGCCTGCCCGGACGCAAAGAACAAAGACATAATAAACGTCAAAACAGCATCCTACAGAACAGACATACTACACCCGATAGACCTAGTAGAAGACATAGCTATAGCCCACGGATACGCAAAATACGCGCCAGAGATGCCGAAGATATCGACGATAGGCTCAAAACATCCGCTGGAGACCTACTCGGATACGTGCAGAGAGCTTATGCTGGGCCTGTCCTGCCAGGAAGTCATGACGCTTATCATGACCAACAAAAACGATCTCTACGGGCGCATGAACCGCCCGGAAGACGCGGCCGCCGAAGCCGAGAACCCGGTATCATCCGAACACGCAATAGCAAGGACATGGCTTCTGCCCTCCCTTATGTCGGTCCTGGAAAAGAACAAGAACCGCGAGTACCCTCAAAGGATATTCGAAATAGGCGACTGCATACTAGGCGACGGCTCAGAGACCCGGAAAATAGCCGGCGTATTGGCGCATTCCAGGGCCAACTATTCTGAGATAAAATCGGTCGTCGTCGGCCTGCTTGAAAGCCTGGGCAAAAAACCGGAGAACAAGGCCTTTTCGCACCCCAGCTTCACAGGCGGAAGATGCGCATCATGCGCCTTCGGATTCTACGGGGAACTGCATCCGAAGGTTTTGGAAAATCTCGGGCTGGAGGTGCCGGTCGCAGGATTCGAACTGGACATAAACATTCTCATCGGTTGATTATTGTCGAACTCAAATGGAATCCCAGGAAAAATACAAACTAAAAAAGCTCATAAACGAACTAAAGAACAAGCAGGGCAGGCACACGGAGCTGGTATCGGTCTACATACCCAAAGGCTTCAGCATGATAAACGTCCTAAACCAGCTTGGAGAAGAAGCCGGCACTGCGTCGAACATAAAATCCAAGACGACCATGAAGAACGTCACAGGGGCGCTGGAAAAGACCATACAGCACCTGCGCCTATTCAAACAGACCCCTCCTAACGGGCTTGCAGTATTCTGCGGCAACGTCTCGGAACGGGAAGGAGTACAGGACTTGAAGGTCTGGTCGGTCGAACCATCCGAGCCCGTTACTGTAAGGCTTTACCGATGCGACAAAGAATTCATAATCGGCCCGCTGGAAGAATTGATAATGCCCAAAGACATATACGGCCTCATCGCAATCGACAACCGGGACTCCACCCTGGCGATCCTCAAAGGCGACAGATATAATGTCATAACAAAACTCGCAAGCGGATACCACGGAAAACACCGGGCAGGCGGACAGTCGCACAGCAGGTTCGAGAGGATCATAAAAGGCCAGTCTCTCGAGTTCAAAGTGCGTACCGGAGAAGCCGCTACGAACGTTTTTCTGCCTCTGGTAAAAGACCTCAAGGGCATAATCATCGGAGGCCCCGCGGGCACGAAGGACGATTTTCCCGAATTCCTGCATCACGAACTACGCAAGAAGGTGATAGCTATAAAGGACATCACATACACCGATGAATCCGGGATAAGAGAGCTCATAGAAAAGTCCAAAGACGTATTATCCGAAGTGCAGCTCGTACGCCAGAAAGTCCTGATGCAGAGATTCATGAAAGAGCTTGTCAACGACGGAAACTACGCCTACGGAGACGACGTAGAAACCGCCGTACAGGCAGGGGCGGCAGAGGCATTGCTCCTCTCAGAGAAGCTCCCGGAAGACGTCATAGACCGGATATATGAATCCGCCAAAGCCGTGGGAGCAAGCGTGGAGATAATATCCGACGACTTCGAGGAGGGAGTCCAATTATGGTCCACATTCGGCGGAAAAGCGGCAGTATTAAGATATAAGATTTAGGATATTTGCGCCATGGTCCCCCCATATTCCCCCGTTATATAAACTAATATATACAATACATAACAGCATAAATCTTCAAGAAAATGTTCCGGACAAAACTGCGATATTTGGCCCTATTATCCGTAATGTCCATAATACTCGTCCAGGCGGTAAGCGCCGAAGACTGCGCCGTAAACCTGCAGGACACGGAAAAAGGAGTCCAGGTGGTAATGGAAAACTGCAAAAACGTCGGCACCTTCTCCCTCGGCGGACTATACAACGGCCAATGGGAAAAACTCACCTACTTCTACCCCCAACCATGGGCCGGGACCTTCATAACCATAAAAGTCGCAGACCTCTACTACACAAACTCCATAGACCCCAAAGACGGAATAAGGATGGACCAATACCTAAAAGAGTCGCCCACGGTCCAAGGCAATAAATTGCTGGTGCGCTGGATGCTGCCAGAACAAATATCGGTCGAAGAATCGCTCGAACCCATAGCAAACTCAACACTCATACACCTGACAATAAAAAACGAGAACCCCGGCCAAACATATGAAGTAGGCGCAAGAATACACCTCGACACAATGCTCGGAGACAACGACGGAGCGCCCATATACGTGCCCGGAGACGGTCTAAAGGTAACCGAAAAAGAATACACAGGCAAAGACCTCACATTCAAATACTGGAAAGCCTACAACAGCCAGGACGCACCCAACATAGTATCCACCGGACTATTATACGGAGAACTGACCTACCCAGACAAACTGGTAATAGCCAACTGGAAACAGAGCAAACAAACCATATGGGACTACACGGTAAACGAAGAAAAATCCGTCCTGGGAGACTCCGCAGTACTGCTATACTACAACCCAACAACCCTTCCAAGCGGCCAGACCAAGGAGATAATAACAGGATACGGAAGCGGAGAACCAGTACTAAACAAACTATCAGAGATAACCGAAATAGTCCTAAACAACATAACAGGCCAATACTGCATGGGCGAAGACGTCAACATGAAAGTAGACACCGGCTCCAGGATAGACTTCGAAGGATCCCTAGTCCTCGAAATAAGAGACAAAGCAAAAGAGACGGTCTACAGTAAAACCCTGCCCGCACTAACCATACAGGCCGAATCCGTGAAGAGCAGCGAATTCACATACACCATACCAGACAACGTCACAAACGAAGAATACACCATAGACGCAAAACTCTACAACCCCCAGGGCAGTCTGCTGGACGAAAAAGAGACCAAATTCACAGTAGACGCCAAAAAATGCGGCATCACCTCAACAGAACAGCCCCAGGGACCAAACTGGCTACTCATAGGCCTCATGATTATTATAATAATAGTGGTCATAGCATTCATAGCCTCCCGCAGAAAAGGCGAAGTAGTGATAACCAAGATAAAAGAAGGCCACCGCGTCATAGTCTCAGTGTACAACAACAGCGACCACGACATAAAGGAAGGCATAATAGAGGACCGCATAATCGAAGGAGCCGAAGTGGACATACACACCCTCAACGTCAGACGCAGAGGCACAAAACTCTCCCTCGACGTGGGAACCCTGAAGCCAGGCCACAAAGCATCGATGGAATACAACATAAAGAACGTAAACGTCGTACCCCCAACCCTTTTCAGATGGGAAGGCGGCGAAAAACTATCCAAGTAAAGCGAAAGCTTTATAAACCAGTTTGCATATATAGATAAGCCCAGCATATAATGCCGGCAAACAAGGAAAAACCTTTTAAAGGAATACAAGCAGGCTATATACCCAAACAATAAGTATTTATATAACCTGCTTTTAAAATTAATACATACATAGTTTATTTTTAAAGGGTATAGCGTAATATATAACCTAACCAACTACCCTTTATTTCAAAAAAGAGAAAAAATAAAACGAGGTGTTTGGTTTCCAAAATAAAAAGGGAATTATAAAATGACAACGGGTAGTTTTTTTAACGGATATCTAAATAAAAAAAGTAAAACCGTAAATAACGGAGGACTTCTAAAAATGAATACAACAAAATTAATGACAATAGGGCTCATATTAATCGGGCTCTTCGGACTAAGCGGAATGGCGACAGCAACAGTCACAACCGCCGATGGCAACGATGGCGTATATTTCGCCGGAGAGGCAATAACCCTCAGCTGGACCGGAAGCGGTCTATACACCTACGTATGGGTTACGAATGACAGCGGCAACTTAAGCAACTCAAGTGCTTACTGCATAGGTTCTCCCACCACAGGTATGAAGCTGACCGCAGTTTCAAGTTACGTGCTAAACACAAGCATTAACTGCACATCTTCAGGCACATACTGGATATATGTCAACAAGACAAACAATGGTACTTCACCTACAATAGATGCGGGCATGGACAACACATACTTATTGTTAAACGATTTCTCAGTAGCCGTATCTCCTGATTACAACAACTTCGGGGTGTTCAGCGGAGATAATGCAACAGTTATAATAACAACAACAGGCGACCAGCCTGCAAGCCAAAGGATACTTGCAACCTTCACAGTAGCTACAAATGAAAGCGGCGTAACACCAGTAATGGTTTCAAGCGATGCAACAAGCGGAAACATAACCTACAAGATACCCGTAAGCGCAACAGCCGGAACCTATAACGTTACTGTTTCAAACGGCGCAGCAAAGGACACAAGTGGAATATACGCCGTGAGAACCTTCAACATAAAAGCAGCCGACAGGACCGTGAGCACAAATGCGACATCCGTAACCCTTGAAGCGCTTGACGCAAACGGAAACGCAGCTAATTACTCGACATCCTCTGGAACAGATGCGGTATTCAACCTGACAATATCAGGCAAATCAGACGACGTATGGAATGCCACAACAAGTAAATACATAATAACCGCAGCATTCCCAGTAAACGCAAATACCTCAACAGTCGCAGTCAACCTGACGACCGGTGCAACGACAGGAACCGCAACAATAACCGCTACCTGCCAAAATTACACACTAAGCGACAGCGCGACCTACACAGACCACGCAGCAGCTGAAAACATAACAATAACAAGCATCAAACACAACGGAACAGCGACAACCACATTCAACGTAGACCAGAACGTGACCATCACAGGATGGATCAACAACGCATCCGCAGTTATATTGAACATAACAAACGGGACCTCAGTTGTTGCAAACCTGGCCGCGACTCCGGCAGCGAACGGAACCTGGACAGTAGACTGGAACACCTCCACGTCAACGCTATACAACACCGGAACATACACGATACTCGCATGGAAGAACGGATCGGTAAATAACAGCGAGAACGCAACGACAACGATAACTTTGAATGATGCAATAGCCATAACATCAACGACCAGCATACGCAATGGAAGCACCTTGACAGATGTCGTATACGCAGATGGTAACCTAACCATAAACGGCACATCCACAAGAGCCGACGGTGCGACTGTGACAGTCAACGTGACCAATGCAAACGGGTACACAAGTGCAACCACGGCCACTGTGACAAACGGAACATTCAGTTCTACATGG
Source organism: Candidatus Altarchaeales archaeon (assembly GCA_023252215.1). Classification (GTDB taxonomy): domain Archaea; phylum Altiarchaeota; class Altiarchaeia; order IMC4; family QMZM01; genus CAIYYO01. Next base: position 7,999 of record JAHEXG010000028.1, on the reverse strand, counting down.
GTGGCAACAGGAATAACTGCTGCAGGAACCTACACAGTTAAGGTCAACGATTCCCTGGTAAGCGCATCAAAGACAATAACCGTAAATAACAACCTAACCATAAATGCAGCACCTACAACCGGACCAACAGGATCCAATGTAACCATAAGCGGAACCTCTACAAGGACCGATGGAACAGTCATATACCTTAGTGCAACCGATGCATACAGCTTCTCAGTAATGCCCTCGTACGCCAATGCAACAGTAAGCGGCGGCAACTGGAGCTACAACTGGAGCACGGTAAATACTGTTACGTCGGCTGCTCTGGCAACAGGCGCATACACTGTAAAGGCGAACGACACGATATCAACTACAACCCGTACAATAACGCTTGATACCGGATCGATAAGCAGCGTAGCAGCAGCCCCCGCAAGCGTCTTCCTGGATGACGCAGTGAACATAACCGGGGCAACATCGTTCCCAGCAGGAACAACGGTTGATGTGAACATAACCAACTGCGCAGGCGTTTCGATAAACACAACAACTGCGACGGTTGCTTCAGATCAGACGTTCCTTGCGACCTTTACTCCGAACGTTGCACTGGCGAACATAAAAGCCAACACCTCGATAGCATCAGGAACGGCAACACTGTGCGCAGTAGCTAACATAAACGCAATAAGCGGGTCAACCAACTTTACAATAAAGGACAACATTACGTTGACGACAGCCGCATCTGCGGTAACAGGAGAGCAAGTAATGCTGACCGGAACCTCAAGCAGGCAGAACACTACGGCAATAAACATAACCGTAAGCCTGGCAAACTATGCAGTAACTGAGCAGACAACAGTGTCTGGAGGAACGTTCACCAACAATACCTACTATGCGACAACCAACGGTTTAAGCAGCGGAGGAACCAATCTGCCCGCGGGAACCTATACGATAAATGCGACAGACGGGATAGTATCCGTAACGAAGACGTTGACCATCGGGACAACCGGCGTCATACAGATAACCGCACCCACAGAAGACCAGAACATAAGCATAGGCACCAACTTTATGATACAGGGAACAAGCAACAGGGTTAACGGAACCGGAGTGAACATAACAATAACCGGCCAGAACGCCACAAAGCTAACAGCGACAGTGAACGAACTGGGAGTATACAACACAACCTGGAACACGACAGGCTACGCAGCAGGTTATTTCTACATAAACGCGCAGCATGTAGTGAGCGGGGTTTTGACTGACTCTTCAGTGACTGTAAGAGTAATACTTACGACAGCAACCACGACCACGACGACAACAACAATCAACGGTACAACCACCACATCAACAACCACCAGCACGACCACAACAACCTCACCGGCAGGCACAGTAGTAATAAACGAGTTCGTGTCAGCTGCAGGAGTGACGGATGAGTGGATAGAGCTATACAACAAGGGAGGCGTTGATGTTAACCTAAGCGGATGGACGATTGAGAACAGGGCCGCAGCGACCAACACATCCAAGAGGATACCTTTAAGCGGGACAATACCTGCGCTTGGTTATAAGGTACTCAACCAAAGCATAGAGCTAACATACGGCGACCTTATAATGTCCCTGTCCGATGACGGCGACATAATCGTGCTAAGGAATGCTTCAACGACGATTATTGATCAAGTGGCTTACGGCGACTACAACAGCCCGGCCAACACGACCAATGCGCCAGCAGCATCTTTCACCACACCCAGGTCGTCCACGGGCAGATACCCGAACGGCGTGGATACCGGTGTTGACAGTGCAGACTTTATAATATTCAGCACACCCACACCCGGTGCAAGCAACGGACCAACGACCACGACGACAACAACCAGCACGACCACGACGACTCTGGGCGGGACATGCGTGATGCCCGGAAACAGTGCGCCCTGTAATGCAGTATCCTTGGCAGAAGTAGTCGCAGCCGTAAACGCATGGTCAACTGGCAGCCTGTCTTTGGGAGACGTAATAGACCTGATAAACTCCTGGGCAGACCCAACCGGTCACCCCGCGCAATAAGCCTGATGTGACTGATTGAAGAAAACGAGCCTTCGGGCTCATATTTTATTTTTTTATTTTTATGATCAAAAAAAACAATAATAAAAAAGAAAAAGAAGGTCATGCTCCTCTCATGATAATCCGTCAAAAAAAAATTTATTAACAAAAAATATTAAATATGAAAAAAATCTATGATTTAAAAAAGAGGTTAAAAAAAATGGAAATAAAAAAGCTTAACACAGTATTAATACTTGGACTGTTTTTGGTTTTGGCGCAAGGAACATTTGCCGCCGTAACCCTTACAAGAGATTTGCCAACTTCTGCAGCAGCAGGATCAACTTTTACAGTGACTCTCGCAATGGTACTCACTGGAACGGCACCCGCAGTCGTTGGTGTAACTGAGAATTATCCCTCTGGATGGACTGTTTCCAACATTGCATTAGGCGGTGTTGCGAAAACCGGCCCCGACAGAATCGAATGGATATTTTGGTCAATGGGCAACGCTGTGCAAACACAAAGCATAACCTACAGGGTTACAGTACCCTCCACTGCATCCGGAACTGCAACCTTCTCCGGCACATATGATACAGGGACTGCAACAGCAACCTTAGGAGACACTTCAATGACAATAACCGGCGGCACAACGACAACTGCTGCAACGACAACAACTACTCTGCCCCCCTACCCGGCATACGCTACTAGAAGTATGTCTAGCAGTGTAAAAGCAGGCGGTACTATCACAGTAACGCTGGCATTAGAAATCGATGAGAGCAGCGCGCTTAACGCAGTAGGTGTGAGCGAAGTCGTCCCCGCGGGATGGACTGTTTCTGCAATATCCCCCAATGGAACATACTTCCCCTCAACCCACACAATCGAGTGGTTATTCTGGGCTAATGGAAACCCAGTAGCGGACACGACAATATCATACAGACTGACTGTGCCCAGCGGAACAACAACAGGAGCAAAAACCTTCTCAGGCGACGTTGATTTCGGCGGTTCAACCAACCCCACGACATACGGACGGACACAGATCACCGTTGCAAAGAAGAGCAGCTCAAACAATGACTTCACCGTAACACTCCCAGAGCAGGCATATGCGAATACTGTAGTAGCCATAGTGGTTACCGACCAGGACTCAAAAGACCCAGTCGAAAAAGCAGGCGTTGACGTATTCCTAGGAACAGACAACAACGGACAAAAAGTAGCATACGGTGTAACGGACGAAAACGGGACATTCAAGTTTACTCCTGCAGCAGCAGGCCAGTACACAATATACGTTGACCTGTCCAGGTACAAAGAAGCCAAAGAAACACTAACCGTGAAAGCAGGAACACCCACAACAGCCCCCACGACAACAGTTGTAACGACGACCCAGAAAGCGACAACCATGCCGGTTACAACCATGCCAGTCACCACAACCAGAATAGTAACAACCACAGCCCCCACAACAACGCAAGCCCCCGCAACAACACAGCCCCAGCAGACCACCACGACAATGGAGCAAGTAACAACAACCACACAGCCCACCGGGCCAAGCGGCGGATCCAACATGCTACTGATCGGAATAGTAGTGATTATAATAATTGCCGCAGTAGTCTTCTTCATGATGAAGGGGAAGGGGAAAGGCAAGCCCGCTGAGAACGGAAAAAAGGGAAAAGAAGAGAAGGCCTCCAAGCCCTCAGAAGCTAAGGGGTAAGCCTTCTATAACTTCTTTTTTTTAATTTTTCTATTTATTTCTTTTTATTTTTTCTTTTATATTTTATACTATCTTTTCTTGTTTTAACAAAGATGAAAAACGTATTCAGATTTCTGACTGTTTTCATGGTTCTAGCGTTTGTGTTCTCCACAAATGCCTTAGCTGCTTCCAAGGTTAGCGTTGTGAGGGAATTACCTTTGTCGTCCTCTCCCGAGTCTTCATTCACCGTGACTCTCTCAATGGATGTTAACGAATCAAATACTCCCATCCCTGTTGCAGTGGGTTTGACGGAATACTACCCAGGCGACTGGACTGTTTCAAACATATCTGCGGGAGGCACGGACAAGAATGGCAGCATCGAATGGCTTTTCTGGTCGATGGGCAGCGCAGTACAAGACCGGAACATAACCTACACAGTGCATGTGCCGGAATCGGCCAATGCGACCACATACCTATTCAACGGCACCGTAGACATAGGAGACGATAACCCCACTATTGTTGCCGGAGACGACTCCATAAATATTGTACCCTACACGATCACCATCACAAGAGACCTTCCCTCCACAGCATACACTGATTCCAACATCACCGTGTACTTGTATATGGGTGTGTCCGAGGCTAAACCCAATGCATTAGGCCTGGTGGAGTTCTTCCCCCTTGGGTGGACTGTTTCGAACATCTCAAACGGAGGAATAAAGAGGAATAGCAGCATTGAATGGCTTTTCTCATCCCTGACCAGTCCCGTGCAGGACACAAACATCAGTTACATAATCAGCGTTCCAGGCGATGCCAATGGCACGTACCAATTCAGCGGGCAATTCAACTACTCTACGCCCAATGCAGACATAAGCGATGACACTACAGGAGACGACAGCGTCAATGCAACAGACCAATGCGCCTTGATGGGAGACACGCCCCCGTGCGGCGAGATAGGCATACCCGAAATAGTCAACGTCATAACCCAATGGGCGGCCGGGAATATGTCGCTGAACGACATAATAGCCCTGATAAACGCATGGGCGCATGGCTCATAACCTATTTTTCTTTTTTAATTTTTTTTCTATTCCTTTTTCTATTCCTTTTCTGTTCTGTTTTCATATCATGTATCCTCTTCCTGCACGGCCTGATATTTAATACTTCCGTCTTTAATTCTAATCATTAGTGCTTGGCAGGCGGGAAAATGAACGACACAGACCAACTATTTGAAAGAGTGGTGAAAGAAGGAGGCAAAACGGCAGAAGAAGTCCGGGAGATGATAGAAAAAAGGAAGGCTGCAACACATGGCCTGCTCTCCGACTACGGCGCCCTCTACGCCGTCGCAAAAGAACTGGGCCTGGGCATAGCTACTGAAAAGATCACGTTAACGAAACTATCCAATATAAGGCCAAAGGCTCCGTTCAACGTCGCAGGAAGGGTTAAAAACATCTTCCCTCTAAAAGAATTCCAAAAAAAAGACGGCGGAACCGGAAAAATCGCAAGCCTGATCATCGCCGACGACTCGGGAGAAGCAAGACTGGTCCTATGGGACAGCAATGCTGAAACCGCCGGCAGAGTAAAGAGGGGCGACGTAGTGCTGCTCAGGAACGGGTATGGAAAAGAAGGATTAGGAGGCAGCGTGGAGATACAGGCCGGCGCCTTGTCCAATATAATCGTGAACCCCAAGATAAGCATCGACCTTCCCGAAACGAAAGAAGAGCAGATCAAGATAAAAGACCTTGCGCGGGGAATGTCGTCTGTCAACCTACTATGCAGAGTATCTGTTTATTATCCGCCTGTCGAATTCAAGAGGCCGGACGGATCGGAAGGCGTGCGCGCATCCTTTACAGGCGAGGACGAGACCGGCAAGGTGCGCGTGCTTTTATGGGGAGACGCGGCAAAAAAAGAATTGGCTCCCGGAGACTACGTTCGGATGGAGAACGCCTACACAAAGGAGTCCCTCGCTAGGGACATCGAACTACACGTAGGCAACAAGAGCATGTTATCCAAAACCGGCGAAATATTGAAGCTGGCGCCTCTTGCGCAAACGCAGAACCTGAAAATATCCGGCATAAAACCCGACATGCAGGGCATATCCCTCGTCGTCCGCGTGCTGCGCACATACGAACCCCGCGCCTACTCGAATGGGACGCTCGCATCAATCATAGTGGGCGACGATTCCGGCACCATGCGCGCGGTCCTCTGGAACGAGAAATCCGACATAGTCAACGAGCTCTCTAAAGGAGACGCAATAAGGATCAAGAACGCCTACGCAAAGAAAAGCCAGAACGGCGAAACAGAGATACACCTAGGAAAATACGGCGAAGTGATCCAGAATGAAGACTTGGATGTTGCGTCGCTGCAGGACATAGAAAAATCCCTTGTGAACGAGAAAAAAATAATCGATTTGCAGAACGACGAACGCCACGTGCGCATAAGAGGAAAAATAGCGGACATAGACGAAGGACGAAAACTTTTGTACATGACCTGCTCCAACTGCAACAAGCGCGTGCAGAACGCAGGAGACATCTGGTTCTGCGAATCCTGCAACGGCGACGTCGAACCTACTTCGAATCTGAAGATATCGCTGTCAGTCGAGGACGAAACAGGAAGCATACGCGCAGTCGCATTCAAGGAAAGCGCGGAAAAGATACTCGGCCTGGACATGGAAGAAGTGATGAACATAATCGGGGAAACGCAGGACGAGATGGAGCCCATCCGCCAGGTAAAAGAAGGCCTCATAGGAAAAAACATAACCCTCACAGGCAGAGTGAAATACAGCGACTACTCAGACCAGTTGGAATACCTAGTCGAAGAAGTAGACATGCTCTCAAAACGGCAGTGAGGGCATTATATAACTATCTGCCGTTTTTCTGATCAAAAAAATGGGAATGTACCAGCCGCAGGACTACGTGATATACATAGGGATACTCATAGTGGTCCTCTGGCTCCTGCTAAAAGTCTTTAAAAAAATAAAATTAGACAAAAAATTTATCTTAGCAGTCTCTCCCTACATCCTTGTGGGCATATTCATCCGCGTACTGGCAGACACGCGCACAGTCGAATTCAGCCAATGGTGGTCAGTCACCCCCGGAGTATACCTGTTGGCAATGACTCTGGCATGGACGTCGGTAGGGGCGGGATACGTCGTGCAAAGAATCGCAAAAATAGCATACCACAAGGTTTCATTCATGATAGGCGCCGCAGCATCGTTGTTCCTATTCTGGAAAATAAGCGAGTACCTGATAAACCCGGCAACGATATTCTACACACTCGTCATGGCCGCGTCCCTCACGCTCGCAGTCTACGCATTATCGGTGCTATTCAAGGCGAAATTATTCCAGAACAAATACAACCTGTTGATAATGTTCGGGCATCTATTGGACGGCTCATCCACCTACATAGCCCACGACTACTACGGATTCTACGAAGAACACATACTCCCTAATTATTTCATATCGCTATTCGGCGACTCCGCAGCGATCATGATACCCCTAAAGATAATAATAGTCGCGCTCACGCTATATTTCATGGATAAATGGTACGCGGACGAGCCGAAGACCGAGAGGAGCCGGACCATATATGTCCTCCTGAAATTGCTCATATTCATAGTCGGATTCGGGCCCGGGCTGAGGAATACGTTGCTTCCGGCGTTGAGTTTGTAGGTGCGGTTTTCCTGATTTTTATATCTCCGCTCCTAATCTTTATACTATCGGGCGCAGACCCTTTATTCGTCATACAGCAAAGATAAATTATGCATTTGGTTTCAGTGAATAGTCATATTCCTGAAGGTTCTCTTTAGTCTGTATTTTTAATCTCCAAGTCCATAATTTTTATCCCACTTATGGGTTTTTGTATTATATTACTTCATATTTAAAGACACAAAATGGCATCACGTAATCGTCCCCGTCGGGGTTCCCTGGGTTTTAAGCCTAGGAAGAGGGCAAGGACCCAGACGCCGAGGATACGCTCATGGGCGGCATCAAAGGATGCGAAACCATTAGGATTCGCAGGATACAAGGCAGGAATGACTCACGTGATGGCTGTGGACAACCGGAAACACAGCAAGACCGCAGGATTAGAGATATTCATACCCGTAACTGTAATAGACTCCCCGCCCATGCTGGTTATGGCACTAAGGGCCTACCAGAAAGCATACCTGGGCAAGGCCGCTCTAACAGACGTTCTGGCATCAGACCTGAAAGAAGACATAAAAAAGAGGCTCGACCTACCAAAAACAATCGACTCCGCCAAGGCGCTGAAGAAAATAGAAGAAAACCTTGACAGCATCAGCGATGTCAGGCTAATTGTACTAACCCAGCCCGCATTGAC
>JAHEXG010000081.1 GCA_023252215.1 Candidatus Altarchaeales archaeon | reverse complement strand
CACGTATAATGTCACACAAAACCCGACGATAGTAATCGAAGAAGACGCATACGCAGGCTTCCAGAGCAAGGAACAGGTTATGAAAGCCGTATGCTCAAGATACGAACAAAAACCGAAAGAGTGCATTAAACAATGAAGCCGGAGCACAAAAAAGAATTCATCTTTGAACTGAAAAGAAAGATGTTCCACTTCGTCCTTGGAACATGCATAGCCTACGCAGTATACTTCCTATACCCGGCATACGGAAACCTCCTCCTGGCCCCGCTCATAATAGCGCTGATAATAATGGGGCTACTGCCGTCCATTCCCGCAGAGCGTCGCTGGATAACAAACCATTTAATGTACCACTTTGAGCGGGAAAAAGACAAAAAAGAATTCCCGTTCAAAGGAGCAATATACTTCGGAATAGGCATAATACCCCCGATCGCCCTATTACCCCTCGACCCCGCGGGCGCGCCCATCCTGGCATGCGCGGTAATAGCAGTCCTGGCAGGAGGAGACGCGTTCGCAACCCTTGTCGGAAAATTCTACGGAAAATACCGGATAGGACACAAAAGCATAGAAGGATTCATCGCCTTCATAATATTCTCATACATGATGGCAACCCTGTTCGCAGACACCAAAACCGCAATGTCCCTGGCAGTCATAGGAGGAATAATAGAATTCTTCAACACCATAGACGACAACCTGGCAATACCCATAGGCCTGACAACGATCATACTGATAACCCACATACTAGCCCCTAACACCCTGTTTGCCATATATTAACGCAATATCCAAAAGAATAACCCACCCCCCTATTTCTATAAAATATACGGGCCTGTAGCCTAGCTTGGATAGGGCACCGGACTTCTAATCCGGAGGTCGCGGGTTCAAATCCCGCCGGGCTCATCTGTACCCTCCCTTCTCGAAGAAGGGATTGCTCACGACCCCAAAAGAAAAGGATTTGGGGTCTAGAGACCCCAAAGTACGGAGTGTACGTTGCAGTTAAGCGATAGAGTATCCTGCACCCAGGCGTGAACCGATTGAGGGAGTTCGTATACCTCCTAGTAGTCTATTTATAAAAGGGTTTAAGGGAGGAGAAGAACTGCCGCGAGGTCTTTTAAGTATTAATCCCCTAAAGGTCGCTATCGGATTGAAAATGAAGAAAAGCCATGGTCCAAGGGAACGAGATATATTCCCTAAATTTAAGGAGGCAATATCTGCTTTGGGTGGCGAAGCGACCGTAAGAGAAGTATGCGCCTGGCTGGACGTTAACTATCCGCGTAAGGATGGCCGAAACTGGAAAGGTGATATGGTCATTCTTGGAGATTTCTCGAATTATCCGAATGGAAAGTCAGTAACCAACACACCCAGTAGAAGAAGGGTATTTTTGAAAACAACACCGCCAGAGATAGAACCAGCAAGATTTAAGTTACTCCCATAAAAGGGGATTTCTTGCACACTAAACAGCTTAATTAGCCGTCAGAGGGGTCTTCAGACCCCTCGGGGGGGAGGGTCAGGATTAACCTAAAACTGGGGAGGGGGTGAAACCCCCTCCGCGGTTTGGATTTTATTCTTTGAAATGAGTATTCTTATGATAGGATAAAATGATCAAGAAAGAACTTATCGCCGGAAAGGTCGCCGACTATGATCTGGAGGACATACGCGTCGGTTCTGTTGCGTCTCATTCCGCGCTCGACGTCGCCGACGGCGCGGTCGAGGAAGGCTTTAAGACCGTGCTCTTCTGCCAGAAGGGCCGCGAGAAGACGTATTCAAAATATTTCAAAGCCAAGCGCGAGAAGGGGAAGATTGTCCGCGGCATGGTGGATGAGTGTGTTGTCTACGACAGGTTCGAGCGGATGCTTGAGAAAAAAGAGCAGGACCGGATGCTTTCTTCTAATGTTTTGTTTATTCCGAATCGTTCTTTTACGTCCTATGTGAGCATAGACCGCATAGAAAACGAGTTTGCTGTGCCGATCGTCGGCAGCCGGAATATGCTGCGTAGCGAGGAGCGGGGGGAGAAGCAGGATTATTACTGGCTTCTTGAGAAGGCGGGCCTGCCTTTTCCTGAGAAGATAGAGGATCCGAAGGATATCGATGCCCTGGTTGTGGTAAAGCTGCACCATGCCAAGAAGAAATTGGAGAGGGGTTTTTTCACTGCCGCGTCTTATGATGAGTATAAGGAGAAGTCTAAGAGTTTGTTAAAGCAGGGGGTTATCACAGAGGAATCGCTTTTAGGGGCGCGTATCGAGCGGTACGTCATAGGCCCGGTCTTTAACCTGGATTTTTTTTATTCTCCGCTTGAGGAGGATATGGAGAAACTCGAATTGCTCGGCGTCGATTGGCGTTTTGAGTCGTCTCTTGACGGGCATGTGCGGCTGCCTGCTGCGCAGCAGCTTACGCTGAACGAGAATCAGAGGATCCCGGAATATACTGTCTGCGGCCATAATTCTTCTACGATACGCGAGAGCCTTCTTGAAAAGGTTTTCGAGTTGGGCGAAAAATACGTTAAGGCGACGCAGGAGCATTATAAGCCGGGCATCATCGGCCCCTTCTGCCTGCAGACCTGCGTTGACAAAGACACTAATTTTTTCATCTACGATGTTGCTCCGCGTGTTGGAGGCGGAACGAACGTTCACATGGCCGTCGGCCACCCGTACGGGAATGCCTTGTGGCGAGGACGTGTTTCTTCCGGGAGAAGGACGGCTATGGAGATTCGGCGCGCGGTGGAAGAAGACCGTTTGGCAGAGATCGTAACATAGGTCGAAGATGATCACAAAGAAGGGCATAGACGAAATAATCCGGGGCTATGATGTCAGGAAATTGACTGTCTGCACTCTTGGCAGCCACAGTGCTTTGCAGATAGCCAAAGGTGCGAGGGATGAAGGCCTTGCGAATCTGTTGGTCTGCACTAAAAAGAATGCAGCGTTCTATAAGGATTGGCCTTTCGTTGACGAAGTGCTGGTTGTCGACTCGTATAAGGATGTCCTTTCCGGGAAGGTTCAGGAGAAATTGCGGGATAGGAATGCGGTGATCGTGCCGCATGGTTCCTTTGTGGAATATGTCGGGGCCGCGAATATTTTGGAGGGCTTGGATGTCCCGATGCTTGGCAGCAGGATAGTCCTTGACTGGGAGTCTGACAGGAAAAAGCAGTTCAAATGGCTTGCCGAGGCGGGTGCACGGCTTCCCAGGGAGTATAAAAATCCCGAGGACATCGACCGACTGGTTATCGTAAAATTCCCTGGGGCCCGCGGCGGGGCGGGTTATTTTCTGGCGGGGGATGAAAAAGAATACACCCGGAAGATGAATTCCTTGGATCTGCCTGACGGCGTCAAGGCCGGTTGCATGATACAAGAATATGTTGTTGGCACGCGTTTTTATCCTCATTTCTTCTATTCGCCTCTGGATGATTCCTTGCAGCTTCTGGGCATGGATATAAGATATGAGTCTAATGTCGACGGCTTGTCAAGGATTCCTGAAGCGGCCGGCATAGAGCCAAGTTACGTTGTCACAGGGAACATACCCGTGGTCATGCGGGAGTCTCTTTTGCCGGGATTGATGGATCTTGGGAGGAACGTTGTTTCGGCCTCAAAGAAGCTTTTCGCCCCGGGGATGCTTGGAGCTTTCTGCCTGGAGATGATATGCACCCCGGAGCTGGGATTCGTCTGCTTCGAAGTCTCGGCAAGGATCGTTGCCGGAACCAATGCATTCATAAACGGTTCGCCTTATTCAAGCCTGCTCTATGATGAGCCTATGAGTTGCGGCAGAAGGATGTGCCGGGAGATAAAAGAGGCCGCGGCCAAGAAGAGATTGAGCGAGGTTCTTTATTAGGACATTTATCTGAAGAGAATGGAACATTCGAATTTACGGGTGCGCATCGGATGCGATACCATGTTAGGGATAATAAATGAATTAGACGAGAACGCCGAATTACAGGAAATCTTCGGACGCCCGGTTTCCGGAGCGCTTGCAGTAATCGCCGAAGGAGGCGACCTGCGCATAGAGAACGGAGGGGCCTTCGAGCTTTCAAATGAGCAGAGGACTGCGTTCCTGAAGGTTTTGGGCTCAATGGCTAAGATGGGAAACGTGCATAAAGGCGTTGCGTCGGGTGCGGGAGAACGGGTCAGGGTACGCTGCGACATCCTTGAGCACATCATAAAAGACCTGGACCGAAACGAGGAGCTTAAAGCCATCTTCGGAGGCATAGTCTCAGAGGCGCTTGTCGTCATAGCGGAGGGAGACGATCTTAGGATAGAGGCCGGGGACAGGATAAGACTTACTGAGGGTCAGAGCAGTGTTTTCCTTGGCATACTCAATCGCATAGTAGAGGATAGGACTGCGATAGAAGAAAAACCTTCTGCGGCATAAGGGTGGCTCTTGAATGCGTCCGTGCGGGCAGAGAGGGTGTTTACATAGACCTGCACGTGGTTCCGGGCTCAAAGAAGACAGGCATGGACTATGACGAGTATGGGAAGCGCCTGCGCGTCAAGGTTTTGGCTCCTGCGGTCGACGGGAAGGCTAATAAGGATGTGGTCGGGTTTTTTTCCGGGTTTTTCGGCGAATGCGTTATAGTATCGGGTCATACTTCAAGGAAGAAAACGGTTTTGTTCCCAGGGAGGCAGTATAGTGAGGTTTTAAGCGTTTTAGAGGGAAAACTGCGGGTTTGAGCCTATTTTTATTTAGTTAATTCCATATTTATTGCGTTATTAAATCTTCATTAGGGACTAATATAGGATATTTTCGTTGCGGACTAAAAGGAAAAAACATAATCAACGCCTTAATCAAAGAGACTCATATTTACCTGTTTATTTTATCTTACACGATAACAGATAAGTTGCAGTAGGAATAAAAAAAGGGTTTTTTCTTCATCTA
>JAHEXG010000027.1 GCA_023252215.1 Candidatus Altarchaeales archaeon | reverse complement strand
TGTCTGTGTTGTAGCAGCGTATGCCTTCGAAGACGCCGGATCCGTAGTGCAGGGCGTGAGTTAAGACGTGTATTTTCGCGTCTTTCCAGTCTACGAGTTTTCCGTTCATCCAGATCTTTTCAGTTTCGGGTATTGGCATTTTAGTTTCAGTTCCTAAGACTCCTTAGGAACGGGTTACAGGATATACTTTCGTTTACGGGCTTATAATTTATTATGGGGGAAAAAATCATGCTACAGACTTCTTAATAGTTGATTTATCCGGCTTCCCGGGCAGTTATCAACTTGATATTCCTAAGGATTAGATCATCTCTAGCCCAAGACTAATGCGGCAAATAGTCGGTAGGATCGGCCCATGAATTTATGAGGTCTACCACGTCACTTAATCCCATTTCATTATTTACCCATCGATTAATAGAGACCACCACTTCCAACAGAGACACTTCGTTGCATGGCGGGCTGTTCCCGGGCATGACACATTGCGGAAGGGTGGTTGCGGTTGTCGAGGAGGTGGTTAACGTAGAGGAAGAACTGATTATCGTTGATGTTATAGTAGATGTGGTCGTTGACGCGCTACAGTTCCCATTAATGCATGTTTGGCCGCCAGCGCACCTTGAATCGGTATCTGTCCACCCTGAACCGTCCGCTTTGCAAACACTGCAACCGGAAGTCGCATTCGGAGTGCAGGTTTGAACAAAATAACATTGGTCTGGATGAGCGATGCAGTCAAAAGGCAGGCAATTAACTATGGCTTCTGCATAAATTTGCGCCATTTCAGCATGCGCCGCCAGATTAGGATGACCCCAGTCATTGAATAAACTGATGTTATAAATCCCGTTGAATACGCCGTCAAATATGTCTGCGTAGCAAACGCCTTTTTCAAAAGACACTTTACGTATGATATTATTGCGCTCAACAAAGCAGCTATAATTCCCGGCCTTGCATTGCCCGCTGGCGACCGCGTGGCTGTCATTGCTTAAGTTCCGCGGCGGAATCGTGGAAATAATCACTTGCTGGCGATCGTCTTTTATTTTTTGGACAATTGACAGCAGATTATCGTAGTAATCCTTTTCCGATTCGACCGCGTCCGTGTTCGCCAGGTCATTTGTTCCAATGAGAAGCAGTGTTTCATCATATCCCTTGCCAGTCACATTGGTCATCCGTTCCAGAAGACGGTCCGTTGTGTCGCCGCCCACGCCGTGATTGTAAGTGTAGTATCCGCCTAAAGTCTTTAATTTGGCGCAAAACGCGTCATTCTTATCGACAATAGTGGCGCCCTGCGTAATTGAGTCGCCAAAGCAAGCAATTTTCTTTTTTGATCCGACTGAACAGTTGCCTTCCACCTTCGCGCCGTTGATTATTTCCGTTTTGCCTGCAGAAACCGCGCTGCAGGTTTTAAAGGTCAGATTCGTGCCGGTGCCGTTGGCGCGGTACAAATATTGGCCGGCAAGCGTTACCCCGGATAAGTTGGCAGTGCACGTATTCTGCGCCACGAAAGCGTTAACTGCGTCGCTCGAAAGGTTATTGAAAGTAATGGAATGAGCATCATTGCAGATAATGCCGCTCCCGTTAGCGTTAACCTTAACAGGCAGCGTCACATTAAGATTATTTATCTCAACAAACTTGGCGTGTTCCCGGATCCGGAAACTTCCATTGATTATCGTCACATTATAAAAAACAGAATGCCACTCGGGAGCGCCATCATATGCACCTAAAAAAATACCTGTGTTGCGAGTCGAGTGATCGGGGTCCACGCTGATATTGCTGGTAAACGCATCTTTTATCCCATCATTGGTGGAGGATATGTTGCTGACTGCGGCTTTCGGCACGACATCGAATAAAAGCCCTTCGCCCGAATTGTCGTGGGTTTTGATGTTGTGAATATACGCATATGTCTCGACACCGCTGGCACTGTTCGCGAAATATATCCCAGTGTTAGGCGAATTTTGCAATTCCAGGTCAAAGAACTGGCCGTTTTTGCGCAGACCGCTGGTAAGAACAAGACCATTGCCATCAGACCAAAAAGGGATCTGGTGGTCTTTATTGCCGTCAAGCGTCATCCGCGCCAAAGTAAAAGACGTGTAACCGGGATTCATCCGGTTAGTGATAAAAAACATCAGCGACGGATGATTGATATAATATTGGTTATCGGCCATTTTCAAGAAAGTCCTGCCCATTCCCGCGCCGTAGATATGTATATTACGGCCGATAATTGGTATGGCGACATTGAATCGATAACCGCCCGGCGCAGTCATCTCTATTTGATCCGCTGTCAGGTTGTCGTAAGTTCCCGGACCGATATACAGAGACCCGTTTTCAGGCGTCGCAGCAATGGCGTTACGAATAATCTGAGTGTAATCAGTCCCTGATCCGAGGGTATTGCCTACTTTATCGGTTATTGTCGCAGTAGTGCCGTTCTTTGTTATGGCAACATCAAATACGCTGCCCCGCGAGTTATTTGTACAGTCCCCATTGGGTACGGGACATACGGACGGTACCGATGGTTGGTTCATACACTGGCCATTTTCACATACCTGGCCGACGGCGCACCTGGTGCTGTCCTGCCACCATTCCTTGCCCGCTGAACTGGGAAGATAAGCGTTGCTGCCATAAACATAGTCGGTAGCGCAAATCTGGCAGCCGCTTACCGTGCCGGGAGTGCAATTTACCGGAGGTACTGAAATACAAGCGCCCTTGGAGTAGGTTGTTTTCATGGAAGCATAATCCGGGCAGTTTTTGGGCGTTGTAGTCCACTCAAAACAGCCGTCATTATTTGAATCGATGCAAACATAATAGCTGTTGATGCTTGCCTTTTTGCGGCTGCCGCTGGAGAGGCATTTGTCAGTGCAGGACGGAATCTTCGAAACGCAGCCGCCATACTGGCATTTTTGGCCGGAAGCGCATTTTGAATCGATATCCTGCCATCTTGAGCCGTCGGATTTGCAAACCATGCATCCTGAAACAGCATTAGGGGCGCAAAAAGTGTTCGTAACCGCGCAAGTGCCATTGGCGCTTGCTCCTGTGTCATTATAAACCTTAGTTAACCCAGTAGAATTTGCAGTGCAGCCGTTCAAAGAGATCCGCGAGTTATTGCCGCTGATCCGATAATAATATGTGCCTGCAGATGGTTCAAAACGGCATCCAATGCAGTCTATGCTGGCATTACTGGAATTTTCAACCCGGATCCCCGCGTCATTGGATCTAAGAAGGGTATTTATGAGTTTAACAGAATTTCCCGTCGCATTGTAGATATAATTACTATAAATGTCGGGAGAAGAGTATACTGCGACACTGGCATCAATAATACTATTGTTAACGAGGATATCCCTTGACCTGCGTATTACTAATCCATTTTTGCCTGGAGAGCTTTTTGGCAGTGAAACATTGAGGCGGTTTAATGTAACCCCTTTGGTGTAGGCGTCTACTTTAAAGCTTCCGTTCCGGACGGTTATATTGTCGAAAAGCACCTCAAGATCCATGGCTCCGTCGTATGCTCCGATAAATATTCCTGTATTGCCGATCTTACCATCAACGGCCAGCATATCAAAGCCCCCGTCGTTTTCTGAAACAACATTCACTGCCTTGGTATATCGGGAAGTGTCAAAGAAAATACCTTCGGCATAATTATCATGGCTGTAAATATTATTGATATAAGCATACATCTCATGCCCTGTGCCGGAATTCTGAAAATATACCCCCTTATCGGGCGAATTCTTCAGTTCCAAATCAAAAAATTGGCCGTTCTTGCGCAAACTGACAGTGTTAAATAGTGCCACCCCATCAATCCAGCTAGGGGCCTGGTTTGCTTTATTTCCGTCAAGAGTCATGCGCGCCAGCGTAAAAGAACCGTATCCCAAGTTCATGCCGCCCGACATTCTGATTATTACTGCAGGATGATTCCTATTGTATTGATTATTCGCCAATTTAAGTATGGTTTTCCCCATCCCTGCGCCGTAAATGTGGATATCCTTATTTAATACGGGAATAGCTGCATAGAATCCCCCCGTGTAGTCCGCGCCGGGATGCCCGCCCGGACCGGATGTCACCAATTGATCCGCGACCAGATTATCGTAAGTACCCTCCCCTATGCACAGCGTTCCGTCTTCGGGAGTTAGCTCAACGGCGTCGCGCAATACTAGAGTAAAATCGGAACTTGCTATCGGTTGTGGACGCGGATCAGCAATATTCTTTTTTTTGGCGGCTGTCGTAATAACCGCCGTACTGCCGGTATTATTCACCATCACATCGCAATCGCCCCACCCGAGCACCCACGCAGGCACCGGCGGCTCGTCCACGCAGTTGCCCTCAACACAAGCTTGTTCTCCGGGGCAGCGGGTACTGTCCTGCCACCATTCGTCGCCGTCGGGACTGCAAACCTGGCAGCCGGAAACAGTATCCGGAGTGCAATTTACCTGAATTGGAACACAATTTCCGTTCTCGCAAGTTTTGCCGTGATCGCATTGCCAATCCGCATCAGTCCATACCCCGCTGGCATTGCAATACAAACACGAGGCTTGCACCGCCCCGTAATTACAGGCAAACACGTGCAGGGAAAAACAACACAAGAGCAATAGGTAGAGGGCAAACTTGTAGCAGCGTATGCCTTCGAACACGCCTGAGCTGTAGTGCAGGGCATGAGTTAATACGTGCAGTTGGGCGTCTTTCCGGTCTATGAGTTTCCCGTTCATCCAGCTCTTCTCTGTTTCAGGTATTGGCATTTTATCGTTCGGCCCTGCTGTTGCTTGGGACGGGTTGTGGAATACTCTTCGGTTTAGGGATTAAAAGTTACTAAAAGAATGGATGCATGGGTCTTAGGCAGACCTACACCTCGGATTGTTCATAGATCACGACCTTTAAGTTTGCCGTGGACTTCAGGAAAGTTGTGTCGTCGTCGAATATGGCCTCATCTGCGCTGTTTCTGAAATTTACTGTCTTTGTGTCGTATAGCTGGTAAGAGACGTTCTGGATGGATGCGTTATTGCCGAAGCGGCAGTATTTGTTGCCGCGTGCGTATTCCTGGCGCACTTCGTCCACGGACAGGGCGCGGCTCCAGAGTTTTACTTCGTCGATTGTGCCGTTGAAAAATCTTGCAGTATTTCTAAGAGTTCCGATAAATAAATTCTGAGTGCTTCCAGAGTAAATAGAGCCGCCAGAACTATTTTGAAAAGCAGTCAACGTGCCGTTCACATAAAGCGTTCCGACACTGCCATTAAAAGTGCCTACCACAAACTGCCAAGTATTTAGGGTGTATGAGCCGTTAATAAGATTAATTATATCGCCATCTGTAGTGTTATGAATATGGAATCTGATTTGTCCGTTTGATTCTAACTCAAGCATATAAACGGAACCGGCCCCTAAGGCACCATTACCAGTATCTTTACTAACAACCATCTGCTGTGCACTGCTTGTAGGATAAATCCATGCAGACACCGTTACTTGATTAGACGCTGACGGGCTGTTTAAACTATCAGAACTTGTAACGCTAACATAATTATTGCTTCCGTTGAATCTTAGAGCATTTTTATATTTTCCGCTCGTCCAGGTCGCCCCGTATATGGTCGCATCGTTTCCGTTTGCGGAGCCGTCAGCCGCCGTGGATCCGGCGCCTTCGTCGAAGCGCCATATGCCTGCGAGATATTGGTCGCTTCTGAGCGTGTAGTTTGTTATGTAGAACGTCGTGTTCGATGCCTCGCAGGTAACGTTTCGGTCGGCGTTGGCTGTGTTGTTGAATTTCAGGCCTTCGAAGCAGTCCAGTACTGTGGGGTCAAGGCAGGATAGTTCCATGTAGTAGTCGTATCTTCCTGTTCCGAACAGTTTGTTTCGCATTGAAACGTAGTTGTTCTGTGAGAGGTCTATGAGGCTTACTACTTTGTCCGGGTCCAGCACACGGTCCAGTGTTTCGGTGTCGTTGCCTATTGTCCTGGTGGCAGCCAGCCCCAGGACCGTGATGTTGCCTGTGTTGGGGGCATACGTCCAGTTCGCAGGGCTCCCCGGGGTCCGGGCCATCTGCTCGGATACCGCGGTCGCAAGCCATTGAATCTCATACTGCGTATCAGTGGAGTCTATGTCTCCAAGGGTGTCGGTCCAGAGGAATATGATAGTACCCAAGACTACGAGGAATATTACGGTTGCCAGTATTATGTCCCAGGTGAATATCTGGGCTTTCCGGTTCAGAGGCATTTTGTCTTCTTTTTTATACGATCAGCGTGTCTGACCTGTAAAAGATTTGTTCGAAGAGGTTAATTAACCTAAATCTCTTCGCCGGATGATGCGTCGAGCGGGGAGGAAAAAAATAAGTTATTGTTCTCAGGACGAGTTTTTCAAACAGGCCGTATCGACTACTTCCCTTGTGTAGTTGCCGAAATTAACGCTTGCGGGCTTGCATCCGTCGGTCTGCTGCAGCAGGGTATAAACTGTTTCCTTCACGCCATAGGAGTATCCTTCCTGGTAGCCGGCGGAAAGGTTTTTAGCCTTCTCCTGCTCGAACGCGGTCAACAATATATAGCCGACGGATACCAGCAGCAATATGCAAAGCACCCCGATAAACACGTTTTTTTTATCCATTTTTTGTATGCATTGTTGAATCCAAGAGCTATACCAAAGACTGCAACATACTATCCTCTGCAAACCTCGGCACTCGGATGATCAAGGCAGACCAATGCTTTCAATTCCTCGTTCTCCTTCTTTAATTCCTTCACAGAATTTATGAGGACGAATGTTAGGGCATGGGAGTTGAAGTTTAGAAGCTCGGTCTCGTTGGTGTCGTTGGCGTTCAGCTTCGCCTTATACGTGCCGACAGTGTAAGGAGCGACCCGTTCAATGTCTTGGGCTAGCACCCCGATATATTCTTTGCCGTCGGCCGCAAAGCCTCCTTTACCGTTATACTGATACCAGACAGGATCAATGTTGTCTATGACAGAAAGCCCGTCACTGAATGGACGAATATCTGTCTTGATCCGCGCATCGGATGCAATAGTCCATGCACTGGTCCCGGGTTTGGCCGCGGAATCAGTAGACAACTGCAACTGATACGTAGGGGCCGTCGTACCGATGCCGACGTTGCCTTCTTTATCGATAACCATTACATCTGACGCGCCGCTAGTTTTCTGATAACTGAATAAATGTAATGCAGTATTTGGAGACGCGGTTCTAGTTCCCAACCACCATTCATTGGTCGCGCCTTGAGTAAATTGCATCCCTGCCTCATAACTTGTACTATCCCGATTGATCTGCAAAAAATTACTTGCCGAGGGTTTAGCAACAACCAAACTATTCCCTGGGTTCGTCGTACCGATGCCGACGTTGCCCGTACTATCAATATACAAACGCGCAGTCGAAGTCGACCCGGTGGTAGCTCCTGTAAATAATGCGACAGTAGAACCAACAATCCCAATCGGTCGGATGTTGTTTGATATATATCCTTGATATGAAGTCAGTGTCACCGTTGACGACGTCGGAAGGCTAAACATCAACCCGCGATCATTCGCATGCAAATCAAGCGTATCGCGAGGTCCCGTCGTCCCGATGCCGACGTTGCCGCCGCTCATAAATGTAACAACAGGACCGCCGGAAACATTATTGATGTAAAGTAGATTATTTGCTCCGCTTCCTCGTCCATCATATTCAATGCTCATTCCTGAACTAATCGCCGCCCCGTTCTCGCTAAATTGTAGCAGAGGTCTTAGAGAGGTTGCAGATTCTAACACCATTATCGGGGTTTGGACGCCTGCTGTCCCGGCCTTAGATAAATGCAAAAGCTGTCCAGGCGTCGTCGTCCCGATGCCGACGTTGCCGGGAAAGCTCCATACATCGCTCGTCGTCCCGTTGAATGTTCCGGAGCCTATCTGGTTTGCGCTGTGGCCAGGGTTCGGAGTGGAGGAATATACAGCAGTCGCAAGCAGGAACGCGATCATGGACAACGCCGTTATAAGTTTTACGTTTTTCATTTTTTTGTTGTTTGTTTTTTTATTCTGTTTATTTGGGGATCTTATTTTTTCTATTTAATTTATTGATACTCAGCCAGAGTATTCCTGGGAGACCTCGGCTGAGGACAGGGCGCGGTTCCAGATTTTTACGTCATCTATTATGCCGGTAAATGCTCTGCCGGCACCGTATCCTCGGGCGATCATGAAATTCAACCCGGTGTTTGGGGAAACCGGCGTGCTGCATGTGTAGGTCACGTTCTGGACCCCGTTTAGGTATATACTACAAATGCCGGAGTTTTTAACGACTGTTAGGTATTGCCATACACTTGAAGTTAAATTTACTATTGGAGGTGATGCGGGCACCCAAGTTGTTCCGTCGCCATAGGCAAAATAATATTTGTTTAGGTTGGTTGAATCCTGCTGGAATACCATTCCCAGGTAAGCTCCTCCGTGGTTTCCGAATATGTCTGCATATTGTACTTGCGTCGTACCTGGATACACCCATAACCCGATTGTGAAGGCGCTCGTTAATTGAGGGAAATAGGTTAGGGTATCGACATAGTCATCTGCTCCGTCGAAGCTTAGGGCATTGCCATATTTTCCGCTCGTCCAGCCTGCACCGTATATTGTTGCAGTGTGTCCGTTTGCGGTGCTGTCGGCCGTCGTGGACCCTGAGCCTTCGTTGAAGTGCCACATGGCCAGGAGATTTGGGTCGAGCGTAGTGGTTGTGGTCGTGGTGGTTGTGGTCGTGGTTGTAGTTGTTGTGGTTGTAGTAGTGGTTGTGGTCGTAGTTGTTGTAGTTGTCGTGGTGGTTGTGGTGGTCGTAGTAGTTGTGGTGGTAGTTGTAGTTGTCGTGGGGGCCGTGGTCGTTGTTGTCGTAGTTGTAGTAGTCGTAGTGGATGATGGGTTCTCTGCGCTGAGGTTGCAGCATATGTTTATGTTTGCCGGGTATGCGGCGCAGTCTCCGAGTTGTGCGTTTGTGTCTGCGGACATTGTTGCAAGGCACGTATATGACGCAGGGCAGTTGTTGCTTGTATAACCGCAGGATATGTTGCCTGCGGTGGAAGACAGGCATATGTCGTTGTTGTAGTTGGCGCTTGGGTATTCTTCTGCCTGCGCGTTGTCGGACGAGGATAGCGAGAGGACGCCTGCCTGCGGGCATCCGCCGTCCTGAACCGGGGCGGTCAGCGTGCCTGAGGATGCGTTGCAGCATACGCTGTACGGGTATGCGCTTCCCGAGCAGGTTCCTGCGTGGGCGTTCGTGGTGTCCGACATCTTGAATATGCATGTTTCTACGCCCGCCAGGCAGTCCGTGGATCTTATCTGGCATGATAACCCGCCGATGGCTGTGGTAGTAGTGGTAGACGTGGTGCTTGTAGTGGTCGCACCCGAGGTCGTTGTAGTGGTCGCGCCGGGTATTGTCGTGGTTGTCGTAGTGGGTATTGTAGCGATGTCTACCTCGTCTATGTATATCTGATTGTGGTTGTTAGTGACCCGCAGGGATGCGGTATTGTTTAGTTGGATCTTTATTCCGTCTGTTGTGTTTATGCATGGGGAAACGATGCATCCTATGTTGCTTGTGAGCATGGGCGCGTGCAGGGTCATGCCCTCCATTTCTATAAAGACTGTTGGTTCGCTATGTTTGAAGGTTATGTTGAATTCGTCTCCCGGATACCTGCTGCGGATGGTGAACCTCTGCCAGTATCCGTCTCCCGATATCACCACCTGGTCTACGCTTTCCGCGATCGTGTTTGCTGTGGTTCTGCCGGCAAGATACGTCCGCAGGTCGGCCCATTCGGTGTATTTCTGGTAGAGTATTACGCCCATGACTACGAGGAATAATAGCACCAGGGAGGTCACTATGAGGTATTCGAGACTTACCTGCCCTTTGCTGTTGCGGCTCATTTTTTTCTTTAAAGCAGTTTTTGGTATTCGTCCCATATTTCCGCGTCCGAAAGGGCGCGGTTCCATATCTTGACATCGTCTATCCAGCCTAAGAAATTAGTGTTGGTTGTTGGTATGGAAGAGTAACCGATGCGGACTGTTGTTTGCGCGGTGCGGTTTGAGTAGGTAAGAGTTCCAGGATTATTATTTTTTTGGATTCCGTCGACATATAGCTTCTGAGCGCCCACGCTTCCTCCGTAGACGTGGACGACGTAGTGCCATGTGTCGTCGTTGTAGGCCGTTCCGCTCGTGCATATTGGCACAAGCAACGTACCCCATAGATCGGCGCATAGGTTGCCTGAGCCGTCTACGTATATGTTGCGGTCGCTGTTGCTTCCTTTTGTTCCGGCGTCCGTTGAGTAGATGCCGCCGTCAACGAGGTCTGCAGATTTCTTGAACCATATCCCTATGGTGTATGCGGTCTCGGATACGTTGACGCTGGCATCGGCTTCCTCATCGCTGTTGCCTCCCAGATAAAGGCATGAGCCGCTTTTTCCGCCGTCTTCGATCCTTGTGTTGGTTCCTGTAAGGGTTAACGCATGGGCGTTGCGTGATCCGTCGCATGGTATGGCGGCTCCTGCGCCTTCGTCGAAGTGCCAGATCGCTGCGTAGTCGTCGTAGCAGTAGTCTGTGAGGTTCTCGGCTTTGAAAGTGGATGCGCCCATCCTGAACCAGTAGGGTGTGCCGTATACCCATTTGCCGGAGGTGTTCTGGAAGTATTGGTAGTCTACTGAGGAATAGTTTAGGTAGGGATTTATGTCCGCGTATAGGCCTGATTGGTTTAGGTCGGTAATGTTGACGTAGCTTTCCAGGCCTATGGGCGCCGAATTGCCTTGGCCGAGGAGGGCTCTTGCGGCTGCTGCCTGGTTGCGGGATTTGTTGGTTAGATTTCCGCGGCCTTCGAGCCGGTCGAAGAAGGATGAGCCGTTGGTGCTGTTCGCATATAGCTTGTTTTTTATGTCGTTTGCCAGCCAGGGGTAGAGTACTTGGTGCTGTGTGCCGTTCACGTTCTTTATTATGACGTAGTCTTTGTCTGTGAAATTCACTGTTGAGGTTATATTTCCTGAGACGTAGGGGAAGCCGTTGATCAAAGCTTGTGGTTGGTAATTTATAGCCCCTCCGGAGTTGTTTAAGATTGTTCTCGCAGGGTCAGAGAAAGTACCCGTGAACTGGATGGACGTTACGTTGATCACGAAAACGGTATAGGGAACCAAGTAAGCAGATGAGGTGTTATAGTCGTCTATTCCGCTGCTCTGGGATGCAACCGAAAGTGAGCTTAAGTCCTTGACCACGCCTCCGCCCGTTCCATTGCCCATGTTCGCATTTGCCAGTACCTGTATTCCGTTTTGTGTGCTGTGGTTGATGGTTCGGCTTATCTTGTTTGAGGTGTTTAGTGCGTATAGCGGGTCTTCTAGGCCGTCTATGGGTATCATGACGTACATGGTCTGGTTTTCGTTTTCGTATCCGCATACTCCGGCTTCGGCTCCTTGTTCGTCTATGATGCTGTAATTGTATTTGGCGACTACCAGAAAATGCAGTGAGTCGTATGTGTATAGGTCGATCGTTCTCAGGGATAGGCGGGTTGTGAATCCGAGGTTGTTGCCTATGGTTTGGAGGTTGTTTAGGTATGCTTGCAGGGTCTGGTTTTGCATAGGTGCGTATGGTACGGTGTTTATTGTGCCGTTGACCATGAGTTCTTTTAGGGTTCCGCTTGCGTCTGCCAGCGCGGTATGGTTGTTTATTGCGTAGTCGGTCAGGTATGCTGCGGCTCTGCGTCCGGCTATGGTCATTGCTCTGCCTGTGTCTTTTTTTGCGGATTCTACAAAGTAGTGTAGTTTGTCGGTTCTCAACTTTGTGGGTGACAGGTCTGCTGAGCTCTTGTAGGTGTCGTAGTATAGGGAGACGACGGCTAAGAGCACGAGGATCAGCATCATGGATATTACTGTGTATACGTATCCTTTCCGGTTCATCATCGTTTAAATACTTCGTTGGAAGGACTTAATATAGGTATTTCTGCTGCTTAGATGCCCAGGTCTTTTAGGGTGTAGAGGGAATGTAGTTTGTATCCTTTTTTTGCGAGTTCCTGCGAGGCGCCTAAGCCGCGGTCTACGAGGGCGATTACTTTGACTGCGGTGCATCCTTCTTTTTCCACTGCGTCTATTGCTTTGAGAAGCGAGCCCCCGGTGGTTGCTACGTCGTCTACTATGGCTGTTTTTGCGCCTTTTTTGAGCGGGCCTTCTATTAGCCGGTTTTTGCCGTGTTTTTTCTCTTCTTTTCTGACGAGGAATGCCTGCGCGGGTTTTCCCCGCAGGAAGCTTATGGCTGCGTACGCCGCCGCTATGGGGTCTGCTCCCATTGTGAGGCCGCCGATCGCGTCTATGTCTTCGTTCTTTAATTCGTCGAAGAGTATGTTTGCTATGAGGTACGCGCCTTCGGCACTCAGGGTTATGAGCCGCATGTCGATGTAGTAGCTGCTTTTTTGTCCTGAGGACAGCGTGTAGTCTCCGCCTTTGTAGACGGCGTCTTTCTTTATCAACTCGAGTAGCCGGCGTCTGTTATTGAGCGTCTGCGAGATCAGCGGGTCTTGGGTTTCCATTTGTTTTTGGTGAATCTGATGAATTTTGCGGTGTTCTGGCTTTTTCGGACTGATATTTTGTCTGTGTGGGACATTTTTTTAACCGTGTTTCCGTCTAATACCAGGTATAGGTCTTTTTTCTTTCCCAGCATCTCTATGGTCGTGGTCATGTTGTCCGGTACGACCAGGGGGTGTTGTTCCCGCATGAAGGATATCATCGGGGTTATGAGGTATGTTTTGGCATCCGGGTGTATTATCGGGCCGCCGGATGAGAAGGAGTGGCCGGTTGAGCCGGTTTGTGTGGCTATGATCACGCCGTCTGCCCTAAAGTCCGTTGTTTTTTCTCCGTCGAGGCTTATGCTGAATTCCAGGAGGCTGGCCGGGCGCTGGGGGAGTATGACCATTTCGTTCAGGACTTCGTGTTTGTCGTTTATTTTGAGTTTGGCTCTTTCGTCTATGAAGAATTCTCCTTTGAATATTTTGTCTAGGTATTCGCAGGCTTTGTCGGAGGATATCTCTGTAAGGTAACCTACGCGGCCGGTGTTTACTCCGAGGATCAGGGGGCGGTTGCGTAGTTCGTTCACAGACCAGAGGAGTGTTCCGTCGCCTCCGAATATGATCGCGAGGTCTATGCGCATGTCGCGTGTTTTGGTGGGTTTTTCTCCGGTTTTTTTTGCGGCCAGCGGGTCGTAGTAGAGCCGGGGGTGTTTTTTCTTTAGTTTTTTTGTTATCCTGAGGAGTATTTTCCGGTCTACTTCGGGGTGTGAGATTATGCCTATGCGGGTTATTTCCATTATATGAGATTAGAGAATGGGCGCTTATATAGCGTGTTTGGCGGGATTCGTGGGGGGTAGAAGGAGGGGGAGGAATTGTTGGTTCATTCGTCTCCTGGTTGTTTTTTGGTTTTTCGGCCTTCTTTTCGGGGGTTTTTGGCGCAGATTATCACGTCGGACAGGCTTCTTACGTCGTTGTATCCTATGCTTTCTTCTTGTATTATCCTCTTGATTTCTTCGGGGGGCAGGGTGTTTGCCTTGAAGGATTTCAGAGAGAGCCGCATTACTTCGCCGGAGTCTATGTTCAGGACGACGTCTTCTACTTTTCCTACGTATTCTGCTTTTTCAGTGTAGATATCCAATCCATATAAACGTGAAAGTCTTATGCTCATTTTATTTTCCTCTACTAGACATTGTTTATAGTTTATTATTGTAAGGCGAAGTATAAAAAATATGGTTTAAAATACGTGGTTTTTTTAAGAAATGAGCGTAAAAATCGTCGGGACTGGGCATATACTTCAGAAAAGCGTTGACGTAGTCAGGGATGTGATATATGGCGAGCGTCCGGATATTGTAGCAGTGGAACTGGATTATGCCCGTTTTAAGGCCCTTGAAGACGTGGGTTTTCGGCCTGATGCGTATTCTAACCGCCTTTCTTTTAGGGGTGTTTTGTCCTCCGCTCTTGGAGGGGGGTCGTTTCCGGTATTCATACAGGGTATTTTGGCGCTTATCCAACAAAGCCTGGGCGAAAGATACGGGATATCCCCCGGCTCGGACATGTGCGCAGCCATCCTGTCTGCACGAGAGGTTGGCGCAAGGGTCGCCTTGATAGACCGGGACATCGGCATTACGATGAATCACGCCTTGCGGATCCCTTTAAAAGAAGTTTTGGCGTTATCCTCTACAAAAGAAGAAGATTTGGAGATTATCTCAGGATTATCTATTAATAAGATGGAGGACATCCTGGAGAAAGATAATTTGGAGATTGTCCTGGCGGGTTTCAGAAAAAAACAGCCCGCGTTATTTTCGGCTATGGTGGATGAGCGGGACAGGTATATGGCAAATATGCTCAAAAAGGTAGGGGAGGAGAATCCGGGGAAAAACGTCGTAGCCGTGGTCGGCGCAGGTCATGTTACGGGTTTGACAGGATACCTTGTAACACTCCAGACGGGAGGAATAGTAGATACCAACAAACTCCTGGAACAGAAAAAGGTCTCGCCGTTGAGGGCAGTTATCCTTATAGCGCTGGTGTTTCTTGCTTTTATTTTCCTCAAACTTAAATCATTATCCTGGAGTAGGAGACAATGAATCTTGCAATACTTGGCTGCGGGAACATCGGCGGAACGATCGGCCGGGCCATTCAAAAACCGGGCGGGAAAATATGTGTTGTCGCGGTTTATGACATAGACGAAAAAAAAGCCCGGCGCCTGGCTGCGCAAATAACGCCTGCGCCGAGGGTGTGCAAGAACGTTGAGGAGCTATTGAAGAACGGCGACGCGGATCTGGTGTTGGAGGCCGCGTCCCAGGAAGCGGTCGCATTATATGGGAAAAAAATAGTTGAATCTGGGAAGGCGTTGATGGTTATGAGCGTCGGAGCCTTCACAGACGATGCGCTCCTAAAAGACCTGCGCAAGGCCGCGGAGAAAAAGAAGGTAAAGATCTATGTTCCCTCCGGGGCGGTCGCAGGGATTGACGGCGTGAAGTCCGCGTCCTTGGGCGGCTTGAAAAAAGTAACCCTTACGACAAGGAAGAACCCCAAGAACCTGGACGTGAGCGTAGAAGAGGAAACAGTGTTATATGAAGGGTCTGCACGGGGGGGGATAAAAAAATACCCAAAAAACGTGAACGTCGCAGCTACTCTAAGTCTGGCAGGGATCGGCTTAGATAAAACCGTGTTGCGGATAATCGCAGACCCCAAAACAGATAAGAATACCCACGAGATCGTGGTTGAAGGGGTTTTCGGGCGCTTTTCCGTGGTTATGAACAATCTACCCAGCCCGGAAAATCCCAAGACAAGTTATCTTGCCATACTTTCGGCTATGGCTACTTTGAAAAGGTTGTCGGATCCTTTGGAGATCGGAACGTAGGGGTGGGAGAGGAAAAGAAAAGTTAGGCACTACATTACATAATACAATACATGTTACATACACACATAACACATACATACACATAACACAATATTACATACACACATACATAATTACATACACAATACAAATACATACATAATACAAAAACATTACAAACATACAAAACAACTACATACACAATAACGTCTAAGAAAGAGCGGTGTTGTGTTTATTCTTTTTCCTGTGTTGTGTCGTTCACTCCCAGGCAGTAGATCAGTCCTTTTAGGTTGTTTTTTGTGATGCTGCCGTCTGCTACCTTTTTTAGGACTTCTTTTGCGTTGAATGCTATTCCGAGGCCTGCGTTTTTGATCATTATGCGGTCGTTTGCTCCGTCTCCTACGGCGACTACTTCCTCTTTTGTCAGGCCTTCTTTTTTCATTATTTCCTGTACTATGTCTGCTTTCTTTTTGGAGTCGATTATCTGTCCTGTGACTTCTCCGCTGATCTTTCCGTCTTTTATGACGAGTTCGTTTGCGTATGCGTAGTCGAATCCCAGCTTGTTCTTTAGTTCGTCTGTGAAGTAGGTGAATCCGCCGCTTATCAGCGCCAGTTTGAAGCCCATGCCTTTGAGCGCTCTTAGCAGTTCTTCCGAGCCGGGGGTTAGTTTCATGTTGTCCCGTATCGCGTTGAGCGTTTCTATCGGGAGCCCTTTTAATAGGCGTACCCGGTCCCTGAGGGACTGCGCGAAATCAAGGTTGCCTTCCATCCCTTTGGCCGTTATGTCTGCGACCTCTTTCCCTACGCCTGCGGCTTTTGCCAGTTCGTCTATTATCTCTGCGTCGACTATGGTGCTGTCCATGTCGAATACGACGAGGCGTTTCCTCTGGCGGGCACTTGATTCCGGCTGCACGACGACGTCCATCCCGATCCGCTCCCCCGCGATCCTCAGTTTCTCGCGCATATCCTGCAGGTCTGTTTTCTTTTTTCGGTCTATGGTCATCTCCATGACTAAAAGGTCTCCGCGGGCGATCATCTTTATCCTTTCTATGTTGGCGCCCGTATCGTAGAGCGCGGAGGATATTTCGGCGACGATCCCTGGTTTGTCTTTGCCCATTATGGTGATGTTTTCCAGTTCGCGTTTTTTTGGCGCGTGTTCGCCTTCGTATTTTCCGTAGGCTGAGAGGGTTATGTCGACGGACAGCTTCTTTGATAAGGCGTTAAGTCTTTTGGAGAATTCTTCGTATGATTCAGTTGCGTTTTTTAGGTCTACGAGCATGAACATCGAGAATAGGCCTCGTATTACGCTCTGTTCTATGTCTACTATGTTTCCTTTTATCTTGGCTGTTTCTTTGGTTATGTCCGCCACGAGTCCGGGCCTGTCTTTCCCCAGGACCGTTATGACTGTGAGGGAGTTTTTCATCCGTATTACAGCATTATATCTGGGCCTTATAGAAGGGTTAGTTTGCCGAATTTTCCTGTGGATACTTGTAGTTCTCCGCGGTATTCTTTCACCCAGCCGTTCTCTATTTTTATCTTTGCGCCTTTGTTTACCTGGGTTATCTGGTCGTTCCACAGGGTTATCTTCACTTCTCCTGTGTTGTCTTTTGCTTTGATGTTCGCCAGTTTTCCAGTTCCGCGGAAATTCGTGAACTCTTTTGGCTCTTCCACTTCTACTACTTCTACTTCTAAAGAGTCTACTGCTTTGTTGGGTTTCAGGTCTTTTATCTCCATTTTCGTCAGTTGTTTATTGTTGTTATTCGTTATGCGTATTATTGAGATATACTATTAAACGGTCGAGTTTAAAAAATAAGAAGCCCGGGTGTAGTGCCTAACTATAGTATGTCCAACACGTCTCAGATGCGCGAAAAACGCGTTGAATACTCCTAAAAACAGGCAGATTATCCGTCCGGCCTCGATCTGTCCGGGGTTGAACCCCACTCCCGAATACAGGAAATGACCCCCGCCGCCGGGCGGGAACCTATCTATACCCTTTTCCGCCGAAGTCTTCCCCTGTGCCCAGGCCGGAGTCCTTTCCAATGCCTTTCCAGAGGGAGCCGTAGCTTTCCCTTATCTGGTACTCTACCGGCCTTGCCTCCAGTACCCCCCGGATTATGTGTTTTTTCTCTATAAGCGTCGATTCTTCCAACTTGGCCAGGTCTCCCGCATACCTTATGATGCCGCCCAAGTCTCTCAGGCGCAGGGTAAGGCATCCTCTGGCATTGTCTATTGCCTGGGCCCGGTTCTTTGCCTCCTTTACTATCTCCTCGACCGCTTCCTTACTTGCCGGAGGGATCCTCTTGTCTCTTTCTATTTCCTGGGCTACGAATTGCGCGATCTTCAACCGGTTTTCATCCGTGTCTGGCATGGTTGTGTCCAATAGTATCTCGTAGCCTTCTCCGAGGATCCTTGAACGCAGGGGTTGTATGATCTTTTCTACGTCTCCTATGTTGCATGCGCCTACGAAGATGTAATCGCATGGTACGTTGTTTACCTTTACCGAGGCCCCGGCTGATTGCGGGTTTCGGCCTGTTATGGGGAATTTTTTTTCCTGCATTGCTGTGAGTATGAAATTCTGCAGGTGCTGTATCTGTGGTAGTTCGTCTATGAAAAGCACGCCTTCATGCGCTTCATGTACTGCGCCGGGTATGACCCGCATATACGCCGGCGTTCCTATCTCCGGGTGGCTTCCGAACGGGTCGTGCCTTACGTCTCCCAGTAGTTCGGTCTCCGAGGCGCCGGTTGCCTGTACGAACGGTATCCTGTTCAGCGGGACCAGGACCTTTCTTTTCCTCTCAACCTTCTTGGGCGCGTCGAACGATGCCCGGTCTATTACCTGTATCCTTCCTCCTTCTATCTTCCGATAGATAAGCATAGTTTCTTTGCCGTTTTTGTCTGTGCGGGTTATCTGCACTTCTTTTTCCGGGCGGGAAAGCGAATAATCAAATACCTCGGTTATTATGTCGCTGAAAGGCGAGCGGTCCCCCATGGAGCGGGTTGCGTATTTGTTTACTCCGCAGCCCGGGCATATCATCTCCCGGTCGCTGCTCAGGGTGCCGCAGGTAGTGCATCTGAAGCCAAGCTGTTCTGCGACGAAGAACGGGACCTCTTTAGGTGAAAGCATCATGCCCCGCGTAGTCGGCCCGCAGGCGGATTCGTTTTCCATCTGCTCCTTTGATACGACTTCCAGGAGGGGCCTCTCCGGCTCGTTTTCGTTGTGCATAACCCTAACTTCGTGGGTGGGTTTCGGGAGATTCAATGCCAAAGCCTGCGCCAGCATGCTCTTACCGACCCCCGGCGGGCCTACGAACAGGAGGTGTCTGCGCTGGCGTATGGCGATCTTCACTTTCTCGACTGCGCGGACCTGCCCGATTATTCTTTCGATGGCGTTCTTGGGTATCTGTATGTCCCTGCTGTCGGCTATGTCGTCTAGAAACATCTTTGTGAGAAAAAAGGATATCTAGGAATAATAACAGCAGGAAACAAAATAAATGAAGACAGAAAAAAAAACAAGAAAAATAAAAAACAGAAAAGAGAGGATAATAAAAATTATCTCTCTGTGAGGATCTTTATACTCCTCGGATTAGATACGTCTGACTTGTTTATCCCAACTATGCAGGCAACGCCGCTTTCCGCTGCCGCATCTATTAGCCGCTGCGTTACGATGCCGTCGAATACGACGCAGTAGGGCTGCACGTCTTTCAGGCTGGGAACCAAATCTTTTATCTCTATCTCGGTTATCTGCTCCAGGGTCTTATCATACAACCTCGCAGTAAGCTTGCCCTTTACTTCCCTTAAAAGGGAGAGCATCTTGCCATTGTTGCTTGGCTGCTGCTGTTGTATCCCCTGACCGGGCTGCGGCGCCTGCCCGAAAACCGGCCTAGGCTGCATCTGCTGGCCCTGCTGCTGCGGCATAACCGGCCTGGGTCCCCCATTCTGCCCGTTCTGCTGCTGCGGGGGCGCAGGCTCATTGTCTTCGCCTTCTTTTTCGCCGTATCCTTTAAGCTGGCTCAAAGGGACCTTTCTTCTAAGGGTCATTACGACCTCCTTCTTTGTCAGCTCCTCCACCTCTTTTCCTCTGGGAGTCCTTGCCACGAAGTCTATGTCAGCTACCTGGGATAATTCCTTCAAGATAATGTCCCCGCCGCGGTCCCCGTCCAGGAAAGCGATCGCGGTCTTCTCCTTGGACAGGTCGATCACGGGCTTGGGTATGTTCGTTCCGCCGACCGATACAACGTTCTTTATGCCGCATTTCAGGAGGTTCAGAACGTCCGCTCTGCCTTCCACGATTATCACCGAATCGGCTGTCGCTATCCCCGGCCCCGCAGGCAGTCCTTCATAGGTCGCTATCTCCGAGAGCTGCACCGATTTTTTGACTTCCTCCGTAAGCTCCATGCTCTCCGGGATCTCTTCGTCCATGAGTTTCTTTAACAGCTCCTTGGCCCGGTTTAGTACGATCTTTCTCTTGGAACTCCTCGCGTCTTCGATCTCTCGTACAGTTATTTTGGCGTTGCATGGACCTACGCGGTCTACTGTTTCGATGGCTGCGCCGATTATCGAAGTCTCGACCATGTCCAGGCTGGAGGGAACAATAACCGTTCCCGCCGATTTGCCTACCTTGGTCTTGATGTCTACTTCGATCCTGCCGATCCTTCCGGTCTTTTGAAGGTCTCTTAATTCTAGGCCTTCTCCGAGTAATCCCTCGGATTGTCCGAATATTGCTCCTACGACGTCGGGTTTTTCGACCACGCCGTCTATCGTGATATCCGCATAGATATTGTATTTAGTAATATCTGCTGGTGCTTTTGCCATTTAGTTCACCTTGTATTTTTTTTAATCTTTTAACAGAAACCAAATCCCCAGAAC
>JAHEXG010000026.1 GCA_023252215.1 Candidatus Altarchaeales archaeon | reverse complement strand
GAGAAGGCCCTTTTCCCTGGAAGAGACAATGAATACGGTTTTTGGACCGGCACAGACTCCGGGGAATATTTTATAGGCCTTGGGGCCTTGAGCCTTTCCAGGTTCATGGAACGGCCGGGGAAGTTAAAGGCTTCATACGTAGTATTGCAGGAAAGCAATGTTTTGTTTATCTTTAGCTTATGCAGGGACAATGGAGTATTCAAAGAAGCCAGCATGGACGTATACCTATGCCCGGGGGCCGGCTCATACAAGGAAATGCTTCCAGCCGTTTCCCAGGCCTTATCCGATTCCGGGATATGGAACGGGGAATTGAAGGCAGAGCTTGCAGATTATTCGGCTGTGAAATACATGTACTCAGGCGCGAATGCTGCCAGGTTCAAGTCTGGAAAACAGGTTTTCCTGCCAAAACAGGACAAGATGCGGTTCAGGGACCATGTGGCAGGATGCACCTGGCATACAATAGTACTAAACGACGACCTGGTCAACGACGGCCCGCGTTTCGTGCTGCTCAAAAACTCTAAGCTGCCGCACTTAGGCAACATAATGGATGAACTGTCTCACTGGATGGTGCACCGCAGGGGAGGCTTTGTCATGGGAAAAGAATTCCCTGACGGAGACTTCCACCAAGACACAACCTACATAATAAAAGAAATAGACGAATACACGTTCGGAGACATAGCCGTGCTGAACATCGAATGCGACACATACTCAAAGAATTTTGATGCGGGATTCGAAGACTTCCTCAAAAACCTCTCGGAAACAAGATTCCACAAATAAAACACTAAAAAAGAAAGAACAAAACAATAAAAACAAAAAAAATGGCCACACCGCCTAAAGCAATGGGAAAAACAAGAGTTGAACTGATGATCGACCAGGAAACCTATAAGGCCTTCGCGCATATCTGCACTAGGAAGGGCATGACTCCGAGCGTCCTGGTCGAAAAATACATGAAAGAAACCGCGGCAAAAGGAGGCTAAGAAAAAAGCCTCTTTTTGGCATATATCCTTATTTTCTAGAAGATTTCCAGCCGGTCTCAAACATCTCCTTCATGCACTTGACGCAGCGGTCATACTCCATGGTGTCTATCTCCAGTATCCGGTCCTTGACCCAGGTTATGTTAAAAACCCGGTCCGCAAAATAAACGGAACCGGTATCGGCCTCAATCCCCTTATAGTCCTTGTATACCCTGGCCTTTGAAACAGCCACCTCGCCGATCTTCTTCACGACATCGTCAGCCGAATCATCGACCGGCAGGATCACTTTCACCATCTTGCC
The DNA here is from genome assembly GCA_023252215.1 of Candidatus Altarchaeales archaeon. GTDB lineage: Archaea > Altiarchaeota > Altiarchaeia > IMC4 > QMZM01 > CAIYYO01. Next base: position 19,581 of record JAHEXG010000026.1, on the reverse strand, counting down.
TTTCAGATGAGGCGTAAGCCTCGTCAAAAGAGTCCGGGGTATAGTATTTATGGCAACTATCTTAGACTTTCCTATCTTTTCTATTATGTTCTTTATGCCCTCTTCAGAGGACCCGTATGTTGTGGATATCTTCATCTCATATCTTCCTTCAAGTGCCGGCATCTCTAATTCACCTCTTAATCTCTTCTATGTATTCTTTTATCTTGGATATGCCTTCGCCGTCCGCCCGATCTCTCTGGGCGATTTCCATGACGGCCAAGGGTTTTTTACCGCATATGCGCCCCATTTCCCTGAATGCGTTAGTTGATCCCGTGCCGCCTGTGGCAAAAAATGCGACCTCCTTGAACTTTCCCCGGTGCCTAAACAAGTAGGAGCGCACAGGGCTGGATACGCTCATAGACCATACCGGGGTGCCGACTATGATCAGGTCGTATTTTGCCGGGTCTTTGACCGGCTCCTTTATTTTCGCCCTCTTTTTGAGCAGGGCTTCGATTCCAGAGGATATTTGTCCACTGATGCCGTCCCTGTTTTTTTTGTCGTATATTTCTTCCCGGTCGCATTGCAACAGGTCTGAGATCGATTCGCCTACTTTACGTGTTAGTCCGGTTCTGGAATAAAAAACAACGAGGTAATTCATTTTCTATTTAATTATTTGGTCGTAGGGGTTAATCTACTTTTCCTTTTTTGCATTTGAGAAAATAGATTCATTTTTCCAGTGCTCTCTTCTTATATTATTGGATTACGGCTAATTATCTACTCATCTGGTTTCTATGGCACAGGATAACGTGGATGACGCCTCCGGGCATCGCTTCTTTGCTCATAAGAGCTTCCGGCTCAACCAGAGGGACGGGCTGGAATGCATACGTGTTTCTGCGGTCAAGGGAGTGCCTATGTTATTCAACAGCCCTACCGGCACAGGCAAAACCGCCATGGTCCTTGGGGGACTGCTTGAAGCAAGAGCCATCGGGGAAAAACTATGCGTCATCACCCGGACCCACAGCCAGTATAAGATGTTCGTGGAAGAATTCCAAAGAATAAAGAAAAAGAACAAGGACCTTACATTCGGCCTCCTTGTAGGGAGGAACAACGTCTGCCCCATGAGCCTGGGACACGAGGCATGCGGACTGCTGCGGAAGAATACGGCATCAGGGATAAAGAAGGGGCAGAACATGTGGTATTCTGCCTCCGGGATAACGGGGTACGCATCAACCCAAAAATCCAAAGACCCCGTCTGCCCATACTACGGGAACTGTTTCCAAAGAGACGAGATAAGGCCGCTGTTTAACAGGGATTCCATGCAATTGATAGAAAAACAGATGAACGAGCCGCTTGCACCGGACGTGTTCGCAGCGAAATGCTGCGCGGACAAACACCCGAAATGCCCGTATGAGCTGTTGAAAAACACCCTGCTTAAAGCAGACGTCCTGGTCATACACTACCAATACCTTTTGGATCCCGACATACGCGAAGTAGTCTTGGCATCCAACTGGCTGGGCTGCGGTTTTGAGAACGTGCACCTGGCGGTGGACGAAGCGCATAACCTGGCGTCGTACATACAGGATATCTCGTCTTCCGCCTGCACAAAAGACGACGTAGTGGACGCATTGAAGCTGATGCGCGACGGAAAGATAGGGGACGCCACCTACCGGCTTAAGGAAATAGGGGACGGCGGCCTGTCGGACGTCTTGTTCCTTCTCACGGATTATAACATATTCCTTGACCATTATTTCTCGGCAAAAAGAACAGAGGAACTCCTCTCCGGCGAATCAGAAGACGTCATATCTGAAAGCGCCATGTTTAAGCCGGCTCCTGAGACCCTGAAACTGCTGGAGCATACCGCGGCCGTTGTCAGGGCCCAGTTCGAGGGAAAGAAAAAATCCCAGGAAATAGCCGAGGAAACGCCTCTTCCGGGAATATGCCGGGTAGCGGACACCCTTGTCAAGTCTGCGCAGCAGGCCGGGGACCGTTTCATACGTACGATAAACGTCAAGCCTAAAACCAGCCTGGTAGGCCAGAGGATAGACGGCTCCCTGAACATATCAGACTACGAAATATCCCTGAGGGTGATAGACGTAGACCCACGCGACGCAGTAAAATACCTGGCAGACAATTTTCGCTCCCTGACCCTTATTTCCGGGACCCTGAGTCCCACGAAACTATACCGCAAACTGTTCTTCTATCCCGGAACCGAGGCATGCGAAAAGAACATCCCATACCCGTTTCCCAAAGAAAACCGCCTGCTTCTCGCAGTAAGAGACGTATCGACGCAGATGAGGCTGCGCAATGACGAGAAAAACATCGATTCAGTGGAAGAATGCATAAAAGCGCTGTTCAAAGTGGAGGGAAACATCGCCCTCTTTTTCACAGGATACGACATGAAGAAGCAATACGCGCCCTACTGCGCCCGCCTGTGCCGGGAGACCGGAAAAGAACTAATGGACGAAACAAAAGAAACAAACAAACAGAGATTAATAGAAAAATACAAAAAACACAGGAACGCAGCCCTCCTCGGAGTATGCAAAGGAAGTTTCTCCGAAGGCGTGGACTACATAGGAGAAGCCATGAATGCAGTAGCAGTCATCGGCCTTCCCCTGGCCCCGTGGAACACCAAACAGCAGACGATAAACAGGTACTACGAGCAAACATTCGGCCAGGGGACCGGAAAGATAATCGCATACGAACTACCGGCCGTAACTGCCGCAGTCCAGGCCGCGGGACGATGCATCAGGAGCAACGAGGACACCGGCGTGATAATACTCGCGGATTCGCGCTACTGCAACAGCAGCCTGATGGGCGTAAAAAAGATATTACCAGACTGGATGCAGGAAGAAATGCAGGTGCTATCGGCAAAGGAATTGTCAGACGTCGTAGAAAGAAAACAGGCGGAATGGAGCCCGGGAAAAAAGGCCAGGGCACTGGCAGAAGAAGCTTCCGAAGAAACGGAAAAAGAAGAAGTAGAAGAAAGCAGCATACCCGAAACGGAATATGAACCGATCTGCGAGGAAGACAGGGGATTATACGACGCCCTGCGCAGATGGCGGATGCAGAAAGCCGGGGAAAAGGGGATAGTGCCGTATAGGATAATAACGAACCGCACAATACGCTCCATCATAATACAAAAACCCGGAGATATTGACGAACTAGGCGACGTCAAAGGCCTGGGGCCCCAGAAGATAAAAGAATTCGGAATAGAACTACTGGCCCAGGTCGCAAAAAACGCTCCCGCCCACTCATCAACTGAAAAAGAGAACGAGGCCACGGAAGCAATCCTGTCAGCAGTGAGAGAAACAGACGAAAAATACGGAGCAGGAAAAATAGCGGAACTGCTCGCAGGAGGGAAAAGCAAATACATAGAGACGAGCGGATCATACAAACTTGCAAGCTACGGCAGGCTCAAACACCTCAGCCAGTCCTCGATAGAAGACAAAATAGACGAACTGGTAAGGAAAAAAGTGCTTTATAGAACCTTCGGCCTCTATCCGACTCTGAAAATAAAGGACGCAGAACAGAAAAGGCTATAAACTTATAGGTCTATCAACTCGTCGGCGTCCTTTTTCAGATAATTCCCAAAACACCTGAGCTCTTTCCCGGTCCAATCCTTCCGCAGTTCCTCCTCCGCCTCTCTTCGGGTCTCTGCGACCCATTTTGTAAGCCTCTTGACAGAGTCAATGTGCGGACATTTTTTGGATAGATGGAACCGCACTACTCCGGCATCGCAGGTATAGGTCACGGGAAACATGCGGCACACCAGGGGACGGGATCTTGCGGAAAGAACGCAGCCGTAGACCCCTAAAAAGGGGCATTTTCCGCCATGCAGGGCATCTATTCCCTCCATGGCGCAACCGGTAGGCGAATCAATCTTTTTCCTGGGAAAATCCATGTAGTCAGATAGACGGCGGCACTCGGACTTGGACAAAAGTATGTAGTGACCCGCACAGCATCTTCCGCCGCATCTCTGGCATAAACCGGCTAATACCAGGGCCTCTGATTCATAAGAAGACATATTAAAAAGGAGTATTATTTTTTTGTTGTCTTGAAGTATTCATCGACCTGCTTGGAATAATCGGACCATACATTGGACATATTGACTGCCAAATACTTCACGGACGCATCCTCTGGAACAAAGCCTCTGCCGCGCACAAAGAACTGCCGGAACGCCATATACTCGGACAGTTCTACTGCAAGCCACTCCTTGATGATGCCCTTGGATACCGCAGCATTCAGAAGGTCCTTATGCCAGGATGCGCTCCTCGCAGGGCTGGCGCCCGACTGCTCTAATGCGGATGCGAGGATGTTTTCCATCCCGGAGCATATCCTCAGAAGGAAGGCAGCGACAGCCGCAGCCTCCACAAGGGAATATTCTTCGCGCGAGAGAACGTCTTCCAGGTCCAGGCGGAACCGCTCGACATTCTCTTTTTCTGCGCCCAGTCTCTCGGACAATTCAGCCATATATCTTTTCGCCCTCCTTTTCCACGATCTTTGAGTAAAGCGACTTAACTGAAAGGTCCAATACGTCGAAAGGCACCGTAAGCGTCCTCAATAGTTCGCCGTAGAACCTGAAGAATATCCTCGCATCGGAGTATTCTATTCCAAGCACCGCATCATAGGGTTCGGAAAAAACGTAGACTGAAGAGATGTTGTATTTTTTCGCGCACCTTATCACCGTTTCCTTGTCCGCATCGCCGAGCATCATAATATACTCCAGGTCATCCAGGCCGTTAATTAATGGGCAAACAAGGTAAAAAAAGCATACGTTTTTTGTTGCCTTGAGTCCTATGCGGGATACAAATAATATAAGGATAATAAAGGCAGGCTCATAATAACTAACCGAGGTGTCAAAAGATGTCGATGACTACAAAGGAAATAAGCGAAGTATTGAACAAGGCGCTTGTAATCGAACTGGAGGGACGCAAATTCTACCTGGAATGCATGGCCAAGACCAATCATGCGGGCGGCCGGGAGATGTTCAGGTATCTTGCCGAAGAGGAATGGATACACTATGAAAAAATAGAGACCCTCTATCACCGGGAATTCGAAAAAGAATACAAGGAATACAAGAAGATTCAGTCTGCAAAAGAACCCCAGAGCGGCATATTCCCAAAAAGAGTCCCAGGGGGGAACATCGACAATAAATCGGATGCCCTGGACGCCTTGAACATCGCCTTAAAAGCCGAAGACAACTCCGTGCTATTGTACGAAAGGCTTGCAGGAGGCTCAAAAAACGAAAAATTGAAGAAAGTCTTCACGCAGCTGGTCTTAGAAGAAAAAAAGCACTACCTCATACTGGAAAAAGAGATAGAATCAGTAACAGGGACAGGCGCATACACCGACTTTAAGGTTGTAACGACCTAATCCTTCTCTTTCCTATTTCTTTCCTTTTTTATTATATCCAGTATCTCTCTGACATCTTCGATCTCATAGTCTGCTTTTGTTCCGTTCTTATCCGTTATGCAGCCGTAGACCGCAAGCGCGGTCTTCATGCCCAGTTCCTTTGCGCCTGCTATGTCCCGGTCAGGCCAGTCCCCCACGAACAAACACTCTCCGGGGGAAACGCCCAGTTCCTCCACGGCTTTTCTGAAAGGCTCGGATGAAGGCTTCTTCCGGCCCGTGTCGTCGAACGTTACGACGCAGTCAAAGAATCCGTCTATCCCGGCTTCGTTTAAACGCATCCAGGCCTTAAGCCTCATGCCGTCCGAGACGACAGCCATCTTCAGGCCCTGCCTCTTAAGAACTTCCAAGGTCTCTTTCACCCCCGGATACGCGCGCAGGCACAGGTATTTTTCCTTCAGATAAGCGTTGACCCCCGCCGCAAGCACCCTTATGTCTGTCCTCCCGTATTTCTTCAAAAGAAATTTCTCAAAAGCGTCATCTGCTTCGATCCAGTAGCCAAGGTAGAAATCGAATAATTCAGATGACAGGCTTTCCGCATCTTCTTCCAAGCCCGCGGCTACCATCGCATATGCGGCAGACCTGCTGGCCCGCTTCTTCATCCCGACAAAATCCACCAAGGTATTGTCTAGGTCGAATAATACTGCTTTGATGGTCATTTTACGTATTCAACGCCTGGAAGGCCCTTGAATGCCTTGTCGCCGGTGAGAAATAATAATCCGTTGCGCCTGGCCAGGGCATAGCCGACACAGTCAACGTATGAAAGAACGCTGCGCTTGTTCTCCAGACGGAACTCCATTGCTTCTTTGACCGTTTCATCGTCTAGGTCCGATACGTTAGAGAGAAAGTAGTCGTAATATTCTCCTGCAACCTTTTTTCCGTATTTGAGCAGGAGGCCGTAATAAAGCTCCATCAGGTTCAATCTGGTGGTAACAAACGACACATTTTCATCGTATTTCTCATAGGCCGGATTCCCGGACAGTATCTCGTAGAGAGCGTATGCATCAAAAAAGAAATAGGCTATTTCCATCCTTCTCGAACCATATCCTTGAACTCCTGTCCGCTCATCTTGCGCGGGAGGCTCCCATAGACCGTTTTAAGATCTGCCTTCTTAGTAACCTCGACCACGACCTTCTGGTCTGCCTTGATAGCCCTGCTTTCAACTACTTCCTTGGGGAAAACGATCCCTACGGAGTTGCCCCATTTGCGCACGACCGCTTCAAAAGCCATATGGACGCCTCAAACAACTATGCATAAATTATACATTAATTATACTTTAGTTATACATGTGTATAACCGCAATATAAATCACGCATTTTTCCCTTTCTCGACCAGCGCCTCTATCTCCCGCATCTCCCTCTTTTCCTCTTCCCGGATGCACTTGGAGCGCGAATAGAAATAGGCTAGGTAGCAGAATACGTCGAACACTGCTCCTATGAATCCCAGGAAATAGATCAGTATCAGCGAGGGTATGCCGAAGTATGCCGCCTTCCCGCACAAGGAAATTAATTCGCCCACGTCTTCCCTGGAAAAGCCGTTGTCTCCTTTTTTACCGGCGAAATATCCGTCATATAGCCGTTCTCCTGCTTTTCTCCCTTCTGCGTCTATGTATATTTCGGCAGAGTAGGAGAACCGGAACAACTCTGAGACAGTCTTCCAGAACAGGTCCCATACCTTTTCCGCGGCCCTGGACTGGGATGCGCCTTTCGGGAGCACAGCGGGCGCCGCAGACTCTTTTTTTGGCTCGTCGGTCATATCTCTATACTCCCCCATTTATCCGGCACGATGACGTTTTCGTGTATCTTTCTGAACTCTTCCGGGTTCTGGGTGTGTATCGGTATCAGCACGTCGGGCTTGATCTTCTTTATCGCATACTCCAGGTCTGCTTTGCCGGCGTGTCCGCTGCAGTGGGTTTTGTGTAGTTTTATCTTGAAATGGGAGAGCCAGTTGTATAGTACTGTGCGCATGTCTTCGTTGTCTTCGCCTTCGAGGAAGTGTTCGCTTGAGCTGTATATGTAGTCTGCGTTCCTGGGCTGGATGTATACGAGTTCCATGAGTTTGTTGAAATTCGTGAGCAGGACGTATTCTTTCTGCGCATTGTTCAGTTCTTTGTAGGTTACCATGTTGGGCAGGTATTTTCTTTCATAGACGTAGTAGTCTTTGTCGCAGAATCTGCAGCTTTTGGCCAGCCGGAAATATATCTTCAGGTTCTCGTCTGTGCGCGGGTCCGGGAGGTCGGGTATCTTCTCGCGGAGGGAGTCTAAGATGTACGCCATCTTGGTGTCTATTACGAAGGTGCGACCGCATTCTTCTGCCGCCTTGTAGAATGAGTTGAATCGATCGATGTTTATCATGGCAAAATTCGCGAACACGAGGCCTTTTGAATCCTGGATTATTCCTTTCACCTTTTCATAGACCTGCGATTCGGAGTACTGCGTCTCAGGGTCCGGCGTCATGCGCGTGCCCTCGCAGAGCATGCAGCAGGGATGCGCCTTGGCGGCTTCCCTTATGAATTCATCAGTGTATTCCTGCTTTGGGCCGTGCCTGCGAAAGTCGCCTGTGAAAACTATATTTTGATCATCCGCTGCCTCGATCACATAGCCGTAGGCTCCGGGGGTCGAGTGCTCCACGTGCACCGGGCGAAAGAGCATGTGTTTCAGTTCTATTTTATCCCCTGATCTAAACGTGCCGACGTTGTTGTGTACGCCGATATCGACCAGGTCCCGGTACAGGTCGCCGTATGTCTCGATTATCTTCTGCGTCGCATGTCCCATGTAGAGCGGTATGTCTTCGTCCAGGAAACCCAGGTGTCCCACGTGGTCGCTGTGATGGTGCGAGATGAATACTGCGTCGACGTCGGGTTTCTCGTAGGCGATGTTTGTGAACCTCAGGGAACCCGGATTATAGAGACGCTGAACCCTGGGCACAAGGTCGAACTCGAAGAGGCATTCCAGGCCGTTCACGCTGCGGGGCTGCAGGAAATCATAGAAGTAATCGCTGCCGAAGTTAAAGGACTGTCCGAAGTCCAGGTAGACCCTGGCGTCTTTGTCCTCCAACAATATCTTGTTTCCGCCTATCTCTCCTGCGCCCCCGTAGAAGGTGAAACGCGTCATTTCCGGCTTGTTTTTCCGAATTCAGATATGAGGTTGTTTGCCGCCTGGAACAACGGCGACAATGTATTGCGGCCGCTTGCAAGATCCGATTTCTGGGCTGATACTGTATATACTGCATTGGTTGTGAGCAGGTAAAACGTTATTTCCCCGGGGTTCGGAAGCGGAAAAACAGTGGTCCTCTTTGTATTGGAAATGAATTTTTGGCATTGTATAGCATAGTTTGTCGCCGCATTCATTATGTTGTCTTCCCCTACTGCGCCCTGTATGGCTCCGCCCGTGGAATAGTACAGGCTTGCGCTGCCGTCTATCAAAGCAACCAGGCAGACCGAGCCATTCTGCAAGGCGATGTCGGTTACAACTCCCCAGACTCGGTTCGGGGAACCCGGCTGGATATTCAAGTCCTCGGGCTTGGCGTGTAATATCTTATCCCGCAATCCCATAAAGATCCCTGCTTTATCGGTTTTATCAGTTTCCATGTTTTTTCTGTTGTTTCACTATTTTAGGTATACATTACCGAAATCCTTCGTGTAAACGTAGTCGTCCTCTGTCCCGGGGTTCTCCTTATGGCCTAGCATCTGGGTGAGGCTTGCATCCAGGCTGTCCGCGTAGTGCACGGCAAGCGCCTCGGGAAAACCCGGAGTCTTGGGCGAACCGTATTCCAATTCCCCGTGATGACTCAATATTATGTGGCGGACCTTCAGTTTCAACTCATCCGAAATATCAAGGTCTTTGGTCCTGTTGTATAACATCTCCAGGCCTATCAATACATGGCCGACTAGCATTCCTTCGGCGGACGTTTTTATGCTGGTAGTTATCTCAAACTCCCGGACCTTGCCCACGTCATGCAACACCGCGCCAGTCAACACCAGATCCCGGTCCAGTCCGACATAACGCTCGCAGACGGCGGCGCACATCCTCGTAACCGCCAAAGTATGCTCCAAAAGGCCGCCGATCCGGGCATGGTGCTTGTACATGGCTGCTGTCCCGTATTTGAATTCCTCCAGGAAGACAGGATCTGAGAAAAAGGCAGAAAGCACTTTGCGCAGGCCCGGATTTTTTACTGAATCGATATATGAAGCCAGTTCGTCGAACATGCCGGGTATGTTGTCCGCTTCCTCTACGAATTCTTTCGCATCGTATTCGCCGGGCGCGCAGACGCGGATGCCGTCAAATAAGTTCACGGATATTTCAATAACGCCTTTGTATTCGGAAGCGACCCCCTTTACGTGTATGACGTCGTCTTTTTTGATTCCGTCATATAATCGCTGAACTTCGGTTTCATTGTTGGACCCCCAGAATTTGAGCATGACTTCGCCGTCGCTGCCTCCTACGCGTAGTTCGAACCGGAAGCCTTTGGCGTATGGCTGCACAGGTTTTTTGAATTTGACCACGAATTTGCCGTCTACTTTTTCTTCCGGTTTTAGATCGCGTATGTCCATGAAACACTCCTCTCCAAGGATTATATTGGATGCGGAAGTAAAAAACAACAGTTTTTTTTTGCCCTGCTTTCGGCTGCATGATTATATACCCGTCCGCAGAATTAGGTAAACATATGTCCGGTAAATGTTATACTTATATGGTGGAATGCCGCAACGGAAGCCTCTATACGGGGATAACAGACAACCTGATCAGGCGTATGGAGGAGCATCGCAAAGGCATCGGCGCAAGATACGTGCGGATGTACGGCTACAAATCCGTCGCCTACGTCGAAGAGCACCCTGACCGCGGGGCGGCGATGAAGCGCGAGAACTATATCAAGACACTGCCCAAGAAAGAGAAATTGACGCTGGTTATCGAAGAAACTGAGAAGACCCGGTTCCTTTTGGACAGGTGGGGGATAATAAACCGCTAACAAAACCGCCATCCGCTAACCGGATCCTGCAACTACTGCGCCCCGGTTATCCGGTCCTGCGATATAGACCTTCCCGGATATTTTGTTTTCCGCAAGGTATGCCTCTATCTCTGCTTGGAGGCCTGAAGCGTATTTTTTTTCTATCAGGCCGTAAACCGTCGGACCCCAGGAGCTCTGGCCTGCGCCGTGGGCGCCTGAGCCTATCATGTGCCGTATTATCATTGCAGGGGTATTGTCGTGGGGTATGTTCTTGTAGTATTCGCCTGTTTTATGGTCTACCTGGGTTATGGCGTAGCCGAAGCCTTCTATGTCTTTTTCCAGGAGCGAGGGGAGCATCTTCATCAGGACAAGGCGCGATATTTCCGCAGCATTCTTCTCAGGGCCGGGAATGATCTTTTTGAATGCTGATTTTTCCTGTTTTCCAAAAAGGCCTTTCTTTATTTCCGGTATTGCCAGCACATAGGCCCAGTTCTTTGGCATACCGACGTTGAACACCGGCTTGGGGGGTGTCTGATAGAGAACATTGAGGCCTCCGTCGACGATGAATCCGCCCCTGTCGAATGCCGTGACTCCTATCCCGGACACAAAGCCCCGGCCCAAAGCGGATGCTAGGTCTCTTGTCGACGCATCTATGCCATGCAACCTGGCAAGAGCCGTACCAACGGCAAGGCATAGCTGCGTCCCGGAGCCCAGGCCGGTATGCCTGGGTATGGATTCCGTTACATTGATCCATGCCCCCGGCTTGATCTTATAGTATTCCGAGAACTTTGCTGTCGCCTTTTTGACCCGGTCTCTTTCTAACCCGGTTATTTCAAGTTTTCCCGCGCTTTCAGCTTCCAGGACTACGTTCGGCCGGTCTATTGCCACCCCTATGCTTCCATAGAGCCGTCCAAGGTTACCGTTCAGGTCTATTAGGCCGAGGTGTAGGCGGGAGGGGGTTTTTATTCTTAGTTTCATGTTATCTAGTGGTCAGTATCTTTATCACGTCCCCGTCTTTCAGCACGCTTTCGCGTCCGATCTTTTTCTTGGTCCTGCAGTCTATTGCGCCGATGAATCGGTCGCCTATGTCGGTGTGTATCTTGTAGGCAAGGTCGATAGCCGTGCTGCCCTCCGGGAGAAGCCGGGCGTCTGGCAGGATGTTTCCCTTGGAGTCCATGTACCTGGTTTCGTTTTCCACCGGGTAGACCACGATAAGTTTCAACACATCGTAGACTGCGGAGTTGATGCATTTCTGCACTCCGGTTCCCCCGTATTTTTGCAGTATGCCGGTCTTTATGAAATTTAATGCGGCTTTCTGTTTTTCGCCCAGGTCTTCTTTCAATATCTGGAAATCAATATCCCCCGGCAGGTATTTTATGACTTTCGCATTATGGGCCTGCCTTAGGGCCAGTTCCGCTTCCGCGCATACAGGAGTTATGTCGTATTTGTCCTTCAATCGTTCATAGTTCTTCTTTGCGTCCAGGTCTATCTTGTTCCCTGCGAGGACGACAGGCTTGGAAGAGTCCCGCAAAGCCCTTGCAAATGCCAGAAGCTCGCCGTCGGACCACTCCGTTTTTTCTGCAAGACCCGCCGAGTCGATCGCTTCTTTGACATGGTATTCCTTTATCTCAAGACCGGATAATTGCTCTGTTATCTCTTTTAGCAGCTCTTTGTTGTTGTATTTTGTCTTGCTGGTTATCTTGTGCCAGTTTTTCTTCAATATGCCGTAGAACCATTGGTCTATCTCGTCTACCAGGAACCTTATGTCTGATTCCGGGTCGTGGTCAGTCGCAGGCTCGCCTTTTTCATTGGTCCTGCCGGAGATGTCCACTACGTGTATCAGTGCGTCTGCCATGCGCAGGTCGTCCATGAACTGGTTTCCGAGGCCTTTTCCTTCGTGGGCCCCGGGCACAAGGCCTGCTACGTCTATTGCCTTCACTGGAATGAAGCGTTGCCCGTCCACGCATACAGAGTTTTTGGGATGGCATAATACCCCAAGCTCGCGGCATGGGCAGGGAGCCCGTACAGCGGCCATTCCAACGTTAGGCTTGATGGTTGTGAAGGGGTAGTTGGCTATTTCCGCATCTATCATGGTAAGAGCCTTAAAGAAAGTGCTCTTGCCCACGTTCGGTTTGCCTACGATCCCTACTTCCATTTTTGCGGCGGCTGTCTATTCTTTATTCTTTGGAGTTCTTAATTATTAAGTTATTTAGTCGTCAAAGGTGTTATGGATGGATTCCCTGGCGGATATATCAAGGATCGAGGAGGACGACCGGAAGGTCAATTCGTTCATAGTCTTGGACAAGCAGAGGGTTTCCGAGACCGGCTGCCGCAGGGAGGGTCTGCTCAAGGGCCTTTCCATAGCGGTAAAATCCAATATCTGCGTCAAAGGGCTTATCGCATCCTGCGCTTCCAAGACATTGGAAAACTATGTCTCGCCCTATGATGCCACGGCAGTAGAAAGGATAAAGAACGCAGGCGCATCCATCATGGGCATGACCAACATGGACGAATTCGCCTGCGGCTCGTCCGGGGAGACCTCGTATTACGGGCCCACGCAGAATCCATCGGCTATGGGACACATACCGGGAGGCTCTTCTTCAGGCTCTGCTGCGGCAGTGGCTGCCGGATTCGTTGACTGCGCCCTTGGAACCGATACGGGCGGCTCGATAAGGAACCCAGCCTCCCACTGCGGCATCGTAGGCTACAAACCCACCTATGGAGTCGTCTCCAGATACGGGCTGATAGACCTGGCCATGAGCCTGGACCAGATAGGGCCCCTGGCAAGGGACGTTAAGACCTGCGCTCTCCTGCTTGAAGCCATATCAGGGCACGACCACAGGGACGCAACCTCCCTGGACCTGGACAAAGATTTTTACAGATTCTCAAAGAACCTGAACGCAGGCCTAAAAGACGTAAAAGTCGGCTATGCCAGGGAATTCGACGAACTGATAAGCGACGCAGGAATCAAGAAAGCCATACATTCGGCCATGGACAAACTGTCTTCCGGAGGCGCGGAAATAATCGACGTAAGCCTCCCGAACCTGGGCATCGCCATACCCACTTATTACCTGAACGTCTACGTGGAATTCTTCTCAGGCACCAGAAAATACGACGGCAGAAGATACGGACACAGAATAGAGGAAACCTGCGGAACAGAAGTTCTGCGAAGGATCCTCCTGGGAAGCTACATAAGCCAGAAAGAATACAGCGGCAGATTCTACAAGAAAGCCCTCCAGGCCCGCTCGGTTCTGCGCAAAGATTTGTCCAATGCCCTAAAAGTAGTAGACGTACTGGCCGGGCCGACAGTGCCCAAACTCCCCCACAAACTCGGAGCCACAATAGACGATCCCAGAGTCATGTATGCTTACGACATTTTCACGGTCATCGCGAATCTTGCAGGCATCCCCGCAGGAGTCGTTCCCGCCGGAAAAGCGGACGGAATACCCACGGGTCTCCAGGTCATGGGCGACGTATTATGCGATCAGAAAGTCCTGAACGTAATGGCGGGATTCGAGAACTGCTAACCAGTTCATACAACGTCAGAGGGGTCGCAGACCCCTCCTTTCGTTAACTCAAAAGAGTTAATGCGGCAACGTATTATGCGATCAGAAAGTCCTGAACGTAATGGCGGGATTCGAGAGCCGCGAATCTAGTATTTTCTCTTGGCTTCTTTTTCCAGTGTTTTCAGGTCTTCGGAGAATTTCCTGTGTTCTTCTTCTATTTCAGACAGTGGTTTTGCCGGCAGTTGTTTTCCGGAGTTCAATTCTGCAAGCTGGTTATTTTCTTTCTCCAGGAGGGTGCTGAGTGCTTCTTTGTATTCTTTGACCGCGCTTTCTTCTGCGGCTAACACGGGGCTCTGAGGCTGCGTCTCGGCAGGCTCCGGATTCAGGGGGCTTGTTTCCTTTTTCTCTTCTACGGGTTCCTTCGTAATCTTCCGGGGCTTTGTGAATATACTGTGCAGCATCTTTGCCAATGCGCCCACTGCCAGGAACATGAATACCAATGCCAGCATGAAGGATACGAAGTCGTTTAGTCCTACGGCAGCAACCTCTTGAGGCAGGGTCGTAGTGGTCGCGCGGACGGTAGTCGATACAAAGAAGGCGACGATTATCGACTTTGACGTGGTGGAAGAAGATGCTTCCTGAGCGGACGTAGTCGTCGTAGTGGATGCTACGGGGACTGCCAGGGTAGTCGTAGAGGCGATAATTGTCGTAGTGGTTGTTATAGTGGTCGTAGTTGTCGGATCCGTTTCGTCGTTTTTCTCGCCGTAGACATACAACTTGTTTGCCGCCGACAGGATGATCTCCAGGTTTCCGTCGCGGTCCAGATCCGAGAGTGCCGCAGGCTGGTCTATCATGGTTTTTGTCTCATAGCTCCATTTCCGGAAGCCGGAGGCATTCAGTATGTGCAAAACGCCGTCTGATGAGCCGAATATTATCTCCGGCCTGCCGTCGCCGTCCAGATCCGCTGTCACGGGAGATGCGAGTATCTTTCCGTTGACGCTGTGTTTTTCCAGAACCTCTCCTAGAGAATTCACTATATAGAGAACTTTGCCGCTTGTCCCGGCGATTATCTCAGGAAAGCCGTCATCGTCCAGGTCTGTGATCGCAGGAGAGGACGATACTTCTCCGGTTAGGTTAAGCGCCCAGTCCCGGTTCAGGGACGAATACTTTACCTGGTCCGATTCTTCGTCCACCATTACGTATTCCCGGTAGCTTAAAGAGTATATCTTGCCTTCGCCCGAGGTTATGATTATCCTGGGATTTCCATCTATTCCCCGCGGAGTATAAACCGGGGTTGGGACCGGTCCTCCGGTGTCAAAGCTTATTCGCATGTTCTCCGGGGATACGAGAGAGTCCATCCTGTTGTTGTATGAGCCCATGAACAAGTCGGGTTTTTGGTCCAGGTTTAGGTCAGCTACGCATATCGTCGACAGAAACGAGTCAGCCATCAGATGAGTCCTTATCTTCTCTCCCGCGGAATTCAGAATGTAAAGGTTCTTATCGTCCGATGCCGCCAGGACCTCTAGTTGAGGAGTGTAGTCGATGTTCGCCGCCATGGGAGTCGAGTCTATGGAACCGTTGGTCTGATAGGACCATATCTTGCTGCCGTTCGGATCCAATGCATATATCATGCCGTCCCGGGAGCCGAATAATATCTCTGTTCCATTGTCTGCGTAGAGGTCAAACACTGCGGGAGCGCCTACGAGGCCCCCGGTTTTATAGCTCCATAAGACTCTTGCCTGGTAGTCCAGCGCGTAGAGGCTATTATCCGATGACCCGAGTAGTATCTCGGCTTTTCCGTCGCCGTTTATGTCCGCTGTCACGGGAGCAGAAAAGTCGCCTTTATCCTCAAAAGTATATAAGAGCTCTATTTTTTCCAGAGACAATGCAGAGAATGCGTTGCTGTGTCCGGAATGGGCAAGGTCGCATCCTATCATAGGCCAGTCTCTGTCTGTTATGACGCCTCCGGATGCAAGAGAAGCTAAAACGCATAAAGCGGCTAATATAACGGGGATTTTCTGTTCCATCACTATTTATAATTAAAGTATTATTATTCTTAATTAAAAAAGGGAGGTATAGAAGATGGTACTGGAATCGATAATAAAGCCTGCAAAGATGGAAAAGCATCCCATAGAGATGTTACTCGTGGGAATCTTTTATTCTACCCTCGGCCTCTTTCTTGCCTACTATATTTTCCCGGATAACGCCAGCTTAGCCGCTGTTTTCATAACCACCATTCCCCTGATAGTGGTGATGATAAACACCGTGAAATACGAGGAGAAAAAGGACCTGAACATCCACGAAGAGAAATTCCTGATAAAGGAGCACGGAAAGGCCCTTTCTATGTTCTTTTTTCTCTTCATGGGCATGGTGGTATCATACTCTTTCTGGTTCACGGTCCTGCCCGCGGATTACGTCGTCAGCCTGTTCAGTTACCAGAAAGGCATAATCGACTACATCCAGGGACTGAGCAATCCAGGCACTGCCGCGACGGGCAACTACATAAAGGGCATGAGCAGCTTTGAGCGGATAATCTCCAACAACGTGGTGGTCTTGTTCTTCTGCATACTCTTCTCGTTCCTGTACGGCGCGGGGGCGATATTCATACTGACCCTGAATGCGTCCATCATCGGCGTAGCCGTGGGCACCAAGGTAAGACACTACGTAGACGCCACCATATTCGACGGAAGCTCGCAGATGTTATACGGCTACTTCAACTCCTCGGTATCCATCACCTTCTGTTACATGTTCCACGGCATATTCGAGATATCCTCCTACATCGTTGGAGCCCTTGCAGGAGGGATAATATCCGTCGCAGTGGTCAACCACGATTTTCGCACAAGACAATTCTGGCACATAGTCAAGGACTCGTCAGACCTGATAATATTGTCGCTCATACTCCTGCTGGTCGGAGCATTTACCGAAGCCTTTCTGACGCCCATGATATGCTGATATTATGCCCGGTGCAGGGGTTATTTCTCCGCATAATCCAAAGGAATAGATGAAAAGATGTATAACACTATAACCGAAGACATAAAAAAACAGTTAGAAAAAGCAAGCGGGGAAGAACTGAGACCTGACGAATTAAAAGAATCCCCTCCCGCAGACTATGCCTGCACAATAGCATTCCGGCTGGCAGGAAAAACCGGAAAAAGCCCGAAAGAAATAGCGGAAAACATAGCAGGCAAAATAAGACCCGCAGGATACGTAAAATCAGCCGAAGCAGTCAACGGATACGTCAATCTTTGCATAGACACAAAAAAGATCATCGCGCCCCTCCTGGAAGAAATACGCGCCAAAGGCGTGAACTACGGCAGAGGCGAGGCCAAAGGCCAAAAGATCGTCCTGGAGCATACGTCTATTAATCCTTCAGGCCCGTTGCATATCGGCAGGTTGAGGAACTGCCTTATAGGCGATTCGCTGGCGAGGATCCTTTCTTTTTCCGGTTACTGCGTGGAAACGCATTATTTTGTAAATGACGTGGGAAAGCAGATAGCGATAATCGCCCTGGGGTTCATGGAAGGATTGGAACCGGATGCAGAGGCCGTTAGGAACTATGCAGATTATGCAGGCAAAGAGGATTTTAAGGTTTTTTTCATGTATGTTTCCGCCAATAGAAAATTCGAAGAAGACGCATCGTTTGCGGAAAGGGTGCAGGAACATATACGGAAGGCGGAGGGAGGCGATGCCGCAGCCCTTGACAAGATAACGGACGTGGCCAGGCGATGCCTTTTGGGCCAGAAGGAAATATACGATTACCTGGGGGTAAGGTTCGATTACTTCGACTATGAGAGCGCGTATATCAGGAACGGGGCGGTGGGCAAGGTCTTGGAAAAGGTAGCCAAAAGCCCGCTCGCAGCTAATACGGATAAAGGCTTCGGCCTCGACCTTTCCAGCTACGGGTTGGAGAGGCGGGACAGTGTCACCATATTATCCAGGGCGGACGGAACCAGCGTGTATCTTTCCAGGGACATCGCGTATCACCTGGAAAAAGTAGAGCGAGGCGACATCGTAATGAACGTCCTGGGCGAGGACCACAAGCATGAATTCAAAGAGCTTAAGACAATACTCACGGAGATATACGGGATAAGAAAACCGCTTGAGGCAGTGCATTACTCGTTCGTCAGCTTCGAGGGGATGGAATTATCCACCCGGAAAGGGCAGACTGCGCCGATAGACAAACTGCTCGACGAAGCAGTGGAAAAAGCCGCGGCAGAGATAGAAAAAAGAGGCATCGCCTCAAAGGATGCGGCGCCTCTGATAGCCGTCGGCGCAGTGAAGTACCACATACTGAAGACTTCGCCGCAGAAGACCATAGCATTCAAATGGGCTGAGGCCTTAAGTTTCGAAGGCGAAGCAGCGCCGTACATACAATACGCCCATGCCAGATGCTGCAGCATACTCGAAAAAGCGGGAACAGACATCGCGGCTATCCCGGTAAAAGACATCGACGTCTCATTGGAGGATACGGAAGACGCGCTTCTAAAAGCGTTGCTGCGTTTTCCGGGCGTCGTAGCAAAGGCCGCATCCGAGAGGAAACCTTCCAACGTCGCATCATACGTTTACGAACTGGCGTCATGCTACAGCAGGTTCTACAAGGAATGCCCGGTGCTCTCGGCAGATGAAAAGACAAAGAACAGGCGGCTTCTGCTAGTCGAATCCACAAGACAGGTCCTTGAGAACGGATTAGGGCTGCTGGGAATAACGGCCCCAGAAAAGATGTGAAAAAACAAAAATGCTTGTCTGCGGAATAGATGAAGCCGGGCGCGGCCCGGTGCTCGGCCCCCTCTGCATCGGTTCCGTCATCCTCGACGATGCGGGCAGAAAAGAACTGAAAGATCTTGGAGTAAGGGACTCAAAAAAGCTCTCAAGCGCCCGCAGGGAAGAAATGGAGCCGCGGATAAAACAGGTCTCCATCGAATGGAGAATCATATCCATTACCCCGAATGAGATAGATTTTCTGCGAAAAAGGCTTTCCCTGAACCACATAGAGGCATCCAAGATGGCGGACATCATCCTATCACACGACAAGATGCCGCCCAAAGTCATAGTCGACGCAGCAGACCCGGTCGCCGAGAACTACGGCGAACGCATAAGAACCCTGCTCAAACAGAAAGGCTGCGAAGCGCTTCCAGAGATCGTTTCAGAGCATAAAGCCGACGACAACTATATAGAGGTCTCCGCGGCTTCGGTGCTGGCGAAAGTCGCACGCGACCGCTCGATAGCGGAATTGCGCATGGTCCACGGAGAGCTCGGCTCGGGCTACCCGTCCGACGAAGTGACGATGGAATACTTAAAGAAACTCTCCAGGTCGGGAGCGGAATTGCCGTCTTTTGTTAGAAAGTCCTGGATAAGCGTCAAAAGAGGAAACCAGACATCGCTAGGAGAATTTTAATCGAATAAAACATGAAGAAGAACATTTTCCCGCGCGAAGACTATCTTTTGCTTTTGATAGGCTGCATTGCAATAAGCTTTTCACCCCTGGCGGTTAAACTTGTCTCCTTTGACACGAACGCGAGCGCATTCTATCGATCGTTTTATGCTGCGATCTTCTTTCTCGTTCTCTCTTTATGGAACTATAAAACCGAGTTTACAGTAAAACACAATCGATGGCTTCTGCCTTCCCTTGCCGCGGGATTATTCCTCGGAGCAGACCTGGTAGTATGGCATAAAACAATATTAGACCTGGGGACGGGGCCGGCAACCTTTCTTGGGAACTCGCAGATACTCTTTGTAACCATAT
>JAHEXG010000025.1 GCA_023252215.1 Candidatus Altarchaeales archaeon | reverse complement strand
ATAACAAATAAAAAACAGTGAATTACCGCTTAAAAACCCAGGCGATACAAGTAACGTTAATAGAACAAGAAACAAACTGCTAATATAAAAATATTTGATTACATGAATAAAAACCAGAAAAAGAATTCAATAAGAGGAAAACAGGCCAAAAAAGACCTATTTTGAAAGAAGCCTCACATATTTCTCCACTGCCCTGATCTCGCGGGTCTCCGCGGCAAGTATGTCGGTTACTGAAATGATGCCCTCAAGTACTCCGCCGGAGACGACTGCAAGCTTCTTCACCCTGCCGCGCCTGAATGCATCCGCCGCATCCTCAAGAGAAGCAAGAGGCCCCACCGCGATAAGCGGCGTAGACATAACGTCGCCGACAAGCGTCTTCTCAGGGTCTTTCTTCTCGCAGACGACCCTGCGCACAATATCCCGCTCAGTGATTATTCCCAGGGGACGCCTGCTGCGAAAAACGATCAACGCGCTCACCTCTTTTTCCTTCATCAATTCCGCGGCATCGGATACTGTTACGTCGGACGCTACCGATAATACGTCCCTGCGCATAACGTCTTTAACTGAAGCCATTTTTTCTAACGCTTATAGCCGATCTTCCTCAGGAATTCTTTTCTCTCAAACGCCTTGGCCTCGCCTTCCACACCCACCGGGCTCTTTCCGTCAACGACTCCGAGGATGCCCCGGCCCATCCCGGTTTCCGCAACGATGACCTGCAGAGGATTCGCGGTCGCTGCAAATATCCTGCACACCTCTGGAACGTTTTTCACGGAATTTAGAACGTTAACCGGAAAAGCATTCTTCATAAGGATTATAAAAGAGTGACCCGCGCCGATACTTAAAGCGTTCTTTGCCGCAAGATCCTTCAAGGATTCATCAGTCCCATCCGCCCTCACAAGGCAGTCGCCTGACGCCTCGCAGAAAGCCAAACCAAACTTTATCCCCGGAACGGCGCAGACCAAAGCCTCATAGATGTCCTCAACGCTCTTGATAAAATGAGTCTGGCCGAGGATAACATTGGCATCGGAAGGTTTTTCTATATCAACGATCACGGTTTCCATGTTAATACATTAGGAAAAACGGATTAAATTACGTTCCCGATTCATCGATCTCTGACACTACGATCTTTGTCCCGCTGCTCGAGGTGCTCTGTTCTAGTTTTAGGTGGTATTTTTCGTCCCTTCCCGCAAGGTCGTTGCCGGTTATTGGCACCCCTTCTATGTGCATTGGTGCTCCGATGAGTTTTCCGTTTTCTTTCAGTGTTACGCTTCCGTCTTCTAGGGTTATGTTGTATCCGTTCGGCACCTTCACCCATATCGTCCTTGTCGATCCTTCCGCTCCCGCGGATAGTAGGTCTGCGGTGTTGTATATGTTTTCTGCGGCGTCTACTGCGTTTGTTTGTCTTTGGACGTCGAGGAAGTTTTTTAGGACGTATATGCCGAGCGTTGCGACGAATATTAGAACGAGTACTGCGACGAGGATCATGAAGGGGGAGTCTTGCATGCCTGTTCCCTTGTTGTTTTTCAGCGTTTTATTCAGATAGTTCGTCGGATACATTCTGGGCGAATTTTTGCAGGCCGTCTCCTACTGTTTTTGTTGCATTCATCCCGCTGGTCTGTGCCTGGTGCAGTATTTGCAGTATTATCACTAGAACTGCTGCGGCGATGGTTATTGCGAGCACCAGTTTGAACACCAGGTCTGATGCTCCTCTTTCGTCCTGGAAGAATTGTTTGATCATCTTTTTTTAGTCTGATAGTTCTTTCATCCCGTTCGCTAGCGCGTTTTTTGTGCCGTTCGTTATCGTGTGCGTGGTTCCTTTGGCTGTGTCTAGGTTTATGTGCATCAGTTGTAGTATGATAACTATTACTGCGGCGGCTATTGTTACTGCGAGGACCAGTTTTATCACCATTGTTGTTTCTCCTCTCTGGTCCTGCAGGAATTCTTTTAGTGCATTCATAGGGTAGTTGCGGTCGTATTTGTGCCTGAGAAGTCGGTTAGGTTCGCGTTTAGCTGCTCTGTGGTCTGGTTCATCGCTATCGTCAGTTTTTGCCCTCCTTTCTGGGCGTTTTGTAGTACGTATAATAGTATTACGAGCACTGCTGCTATTATGGTGATCGCTAGCACCAGCTTGAATACAGTGCTTGTGTCTCCTCTTTCATCGTCCATGAATTGCTTTATTTTGCTCATCATTTTAGGGGGTTTTTCGTAGGTTATTATTTAATTAATATCCTTCTTAATATTTATAATATTTATATATCTATAGGTAGTACATATTTAAAAATTAAACTCTTTTTTCATTTAAATATTGAATATTATATATAATATACCTATATTAAATAAACAAAAATCTTTTAGTTGGCCTAATATGTCAAAAATGCCTCAAAACCCGGATAACGCCCTGCAAAACGACGTGGAAAAGCTTAGAGACGAGGTTATGAGATTCTTTGGAAAGAAAGGCGAGGTAGCGGAATTTCTGCCCTGCGAGAAAAGCTACGGCATAGATCGCGCAGTGGGCGTAACCACTCTGCGGATGAACTGCGAAGGATGCGGCCATAAGTCTACGCTTACCGATGAGGTATGCAGAAAACAGGTTGTGTCAAAGCTTGTCGAAAATCCGGTGGATAAGATAGAGTTTGCAAGAAGGCTTACTACCGAAGAATACGAGATAGACGATGTGGAGATGCTTAAGGAGATTGCGGACCTGGTCATAAACATCCGGGGCGCGCCTTTCGGCATATTTGACGAGAGTTGCGGAGAATGCGCGCAGCAGGTGAACGTGCTTAAGGAGGCCATCATCGATGCCGTAAAGTCCGACCCTATCAAGGCGTACCGGGGCGTTGATTCTCCTGTCGACAAGCACAGGGTGCATACTAAGCCGGGCTGTAAGAAGTGCGCGAATCTTCGGATGAATACCATGCGTTATATTCGCAGGAGCCTGCAGGGTACGAAGCTTCTTGTGAGGGCTTTGGAATACGGGCCAGACGTCCATGACGTTTATAAGAAGATCTTTCTTGCAAAGACGCGGCCTTTTCTTTCAGAGTCAAGGATTGTTTTGGACGTCCCGGAGGACGCGGTTCCCCTGTGCCCCGAATACACCGTGATGGGTGCGAGGGTCGTGGTCTACAGGATCCCGAGCTGGAACGAGGATCTTTATTATATTAAGCCGCCGGAGTATGATCTGCGGGATCGTCCCCAGGTCTTGGAGCTTTTGATGCAGACTAGGGAGTATCTTTTGAAGAATGCCGCGGACCAGATCGATTCGACTGATTCTTCTGAGAGCACTAAGAAGAAGTTTGAGACTATCTGTAAGATAAAGCTTCTCGACGTTGCCGCGCAGAATAATATCGTTCTTTCCACTGGACAGATAGACGGCCTGGTCGCAACACTTGTCCGGTGCACGAGAGGCCTTGACGTTATAGAGCTTCTTTTAAGGGATCCTAACATCAACGACGTCTATGTGAATTCTCCTATGGAGACTACGCCGGTTTATGTGAAGCACAAGGACTTTGACGACTGCAGGACGAATATTTATTTGACCGAGGACCGGGGGAATAATTTCGTACTCAAGTTCGTATTGAAGAGCGGCATCGGGCTTTCTCCTAATTCCCCGATACTTGACATGGACCTTGAAGACCTCAAAACAAGGGTCAGTGTCATAGCCCCGCCCCTGAGCCCGGACGGCATAGCATTCTCTCTGCGGTGCAAGAACGAGATTCCCTGGACTCTTCCAATGTTCGTCGAGAACCGGATGATCTCTCCCCTGGGCGCGGCATTCATCACCATGCTGGTCAACGACCAGGTCGCAATGCTCATCGTAGGGGGCCGGGGAACGGGTAAATCCTCCTTCCTGGGAAGCGTAATGGCTGCGATGAATCCCAAATACCGGGTCCTTACCATCGAAGACACGCTGGAGCTGCCGGTGCCTGAAATGAACAGAGTCGGCTTCCGGGTCCAACGGATGCTTTCCAAGCCGATAACCACAAGCGAGGGGATAAACATCACGGCAGACGACGCTCTTAGGTCGTCGCTTCGTATGGGCGAGTCCAGTATCGTAGTAGGTGAGGTCAGGGGCCAGGAGGCAAGGGTCCTCTATGAGTCCATACGGGTCGGCGCCACTGGTAATACGGTCCTTGGCACGATACACGGCCGCAGTCCGCGGGACATATTCGAAAGAGTCGTATACGACCTGGGGATCCCTCCGACGTCTTTCAAATCAACCGACGCAGTCGTAGTAACCCAGAGGCTCCCCACGGGTAGGCGGGTCACCGAGATAGCGGAACTAAACAAAGACGTCGACATAGAGGCATTGGGCAGCGGCATAGAGGCCGAGCGGCTATTCACTTCATTGATGAAGTATAATGCCGAAAAGGATATACTAGAGCTTAGTGCCGACTACAGTCCGGGGTCGTCCCATGTCCTTAATCTAATAGCTGAAAGGAGGGGCATTACCCCGATGCATGTCTGGAAAGACGTCGAAGTGCGCGCGAAAATGTACGAGGCCATAGCGAAGGCGTATAAGGAGACAGGCATGCACGAAGTACTGGAGTTAAAAGCCGCCATCGACTCGAACAAAAAATACATAACCCTCATAGACGACCAGCGATACAAAGACGAAGGAAAATACCGGAACGTCGACTACGAGCAGGCGTACTCCAAGTGGTCCGGGTGGTTTGAGGAATACGTAAAACAACTCGAGCAGAGAAGATCGGAACAATAATAAGATGGTATCAAAGAAACCTGCGCAGGCCGGCGAATACTCAACGTTTACTGCGGGATGCCGCCTTGCCTACAAACATTTTCAATATCTTGGAGACAACGGCGGGAACATATGGCAGCATAAAGAACTTGAAAAGTCATTAGACCTCCTCGACATGGAAGTCTCCTCAAAGGAAGTTCATGCGCTTTCCCTATCGGTCGCCCTCGTTTCGTTCTTGTTCACGGTCGCAGTAATAATCGCGTCCATTCTAACCGAGTCCCCGCTTGTTATCTTATCCCTGTTCTTCTTCATACTGCCGGCCATACTCTACTTCTACATAGAGAAATACCCGACCATGATGCTCGAAGCAAAGAAGACCGAGATGCTCGGGCACATTCCCTCGATAGCAAGCTACCTTGTGATATCATTGAGGATCAGCCCGATACTTGAAAAAGCTGTCGAATTCGCATCAGACCATACGACTGGATTCCCGAGGAAACTACTGAAGAGGATGATCTTTGACATAAACATGGGCAAGAGCACGAGCATCGTAGAATCTCTTTCAAAGTTCGCAGACGAATGGGGGAACATCCCGGAGTTCAAGGCATTCATGCAGTTACTCATCGCATCGACCCTTGAAACAGACGAAAAAGGCCGCTGGCTTATGCTCGACAACGGCATGAGCGTCCTGCTAAGCGGCCTGCGCGAGAGGACCGACACGGCCGCAAGACAGCTTGAGACCCCGACGCTCGTCATATTCACGTTCCTAGTGATACTCCCGCTGATATTCATCGGACTCGTTCCCGTGCTTCCCACAATGGGCCTGGACATCCCGCCGATAATGATATTCTTCATGTACGACATAATGCTCCCGGTAGTGCTATACATCGCCATAAGCTTCATAGCAAGCAGCAAACCCATAACCATCCCGCCGATAGACATACCGGAAAGCGAATACTCAAAAATATTCGGCATAGACTCAAGCAGAAAAGACAACAGATACGCATTCTACCTATTCGTACTACTGGTGGGAGGAATGATAGCGCTCCCAGGAATGATCGACTTGATCTCTTCGATACAAAACAACCCCCCGCAATACCCGCTGGGAACCTCCCTGATACTCCTGGGAGCATCCGTCGGCTTCGGAATATACCTGATAGGGACATCATACAGCGTAAAGACCATGAGGGACGAAATAAAAAAGGAAGAAGACGAATTCTCAGAAACCCTTAGACAGTTAAGCGTCCTGCTTTCAAGCGGCCGCCCCCTCCCGAACGCGATGGCCCACATAAGCGACCTGAACAAAGGAGAAGGCGCAATGATATTCACCAGAGCCGCAAACAACATACGGCTATTCAACATAGACATGAGGGAAGCCTTCTTCGGAGAAAAAGAAGGCGCGGCGATCAAAATATACTCGGGAATGATAAAAGGAGCGCTCGACACCATCATATCGATGTCGGGCAGAAGCGCAAAATCCATAGCATCGGTCATAATACGTCTCTCGGAACACATAAGGAACATGAGAACAGTCGACACAGAGATGAAAAAGATCATCGGAAACGTAACGTCCTCGATGATAATAATAGCAGTCTTCGTAGGGCCGCTCGTAGGAGCAGTAGCGACAAGCCTAGGCTACCTCATAGCAAAAACCCTCGGCTCAGGCGGCCTCGGAGGACTAGGCACCGAAGGACTGATCACCACAGTGATAAACCCGGAAATAGTCAAACTCATAATAGGGGTATACGTCCTCGAAACAACATTCGTGTTGACGATATTCTCAGACGACCTGACCAACGGAAAAGACACTATCATAAAAAAATACCACCTGGGAATGTATCTACCCATAGCCGCGCTGGTGTTCGCGGTAACCGCCGAAGTGATGAACCAGGTATTCGGGGGAATGATATAAGGGCCTGCGGAGAGGGATAACGCGGGGCGATCTAGTCTATGGTTTTTGTATGAGCCATTTTTGTTATTAGGAGAAAACACCTTTAGATATCCTTCTATTGAGATTAAAGGTTAGGCCATAAAACCTTTAATCATAAATGATAGTTTAAAAAAAATGCTTGAGAGGCGAATCGGTTTATGACAGCATCATCCACAAAAAGTCCCCGTAGAATGACACGATCAATGCCATTAGTATGAAGGGCATCAGTATGAAGCTCGTATTTACGTCTACGTATCCGCCTAGTTTGTCTGAGTGTTTTCTTAGGTTGCCCAGGTCTTCTTCTGTTAGTCCGATGGGCCTTGGCCGTACTAGGTAGTCGTGTTTTTTTCTGCCAAGCAGCCAGTTGATAGTTGTGTTCCAGAGTGATGTGCTGACTTCTTCTCTTGCCACGGAGCCGCCTTCCAGGTATATTTGTTCTCCTAGGGCCATGCCTGCGCGCAGGTCTTTTATGGCTTTCTTTCTTGTGTAGGGTATCTGGGACCCTACTGCGTATGCCGACATAAGGAATGCGAATATGTACAGGGGTCTTGTATGGGTGACAAGGGAGATGAGGGAGGGTATGTCGTAGACGCCTGCTGTTAATGCGCCTGCTGCCGCAAAGACCGCCCATAATGCCAGGAAATAGGGGTAAGAGGATTTCTCTGCTATGGATAGCGCGAAGACAAAGGCGATTGATAGATATGCGAGGATCGGTATTCCGGTTATCCTGGCTATGCCTATGCCGAGCAGCGTCGATGCCAGTAGGTACATTAGGGGCGAACTGATCGTCCGTATCAGTTGCTTTGTTTTGCCCTGTTTTAGAAAGAGGTAGACTGCTGCCAGGAAGAATCTTATCAGGAGCAGTATGAGCAGGTTGAATAGTATGGATAGGCCGAAGAATGTTTCCGCATACCAGGGCGCAGGCATAGAAAATATTCCTTTGAATGCTTCCGGGTATGAGGGTAGAAGCGAGCATAGGGCCCAGAACATCTTGGCGTCTCCGCCGGACCATGCCCGGATATGCCAGAAAACTATGCCTATCAGGAATCCCAGGGCGAAATTCTGTAAGTAAAGCACTAGAAAAGATGAGTCGCCTGCGCTCGTACGTAATGCGGCAAGTATCAGGGATAAAAGGAGCATGGCACCTGTGAGTTTGTTTGGTATTTTTCCTGTGGCCCGGTCGGAACGCAGGCCGATAACGCACCCCAATAGAGCTAATGCCACGGCCGCGTAATCGAATAATTGGTACATAGGTATTTCCCGGTATTTACTATGTATTCCCTTCTATATTATTACGCTAGGAATATGATCAACCCAGATTTGCATAACCGGATCAACCGGGACTTGGAGGAGCGCAGGGTCGTTTTCATCCTGTGCAGCTGCACTATAGAGTATTTCGGCAGGTCTCGTTCCATGATAGGTCTTGGGCACAGGATGATCATCATCAAGAAGGATTCTACTCTTATGGTTCACAGCGTGACCGGTTTTAAGCCTGTGAACTGGATGAATGCGCCTACTGAGACCGTGGCGGAATTCGTAGGCGAGGATCTTGTCCTGCACAGCCAGAGGACTAAGAAGCCTTTTGAGGAGATGAAGGTTCGGATAATGGACGTCGTTGACTATAAGGCTTACTCCGACGTCGTGGACAATGAAAAACTGGATCTAACCCACACCGAGCAGGACATGCAGGATTACCTGGTGCAGAACCCTAAACTGGTTCACCCGGATTTCCGGCTGATATCGACCGAGCATCAGACTCCGCTGGGGTATCTTGACCTGTACGGGAAGATCGGCGAAACCTACGCGGTCGTGGAGCTTAAAGCGGAAAGAGCGGGCCTTCCTGCCGCATTGCAGATAAAAAGGTACAAGGAGTGGCTGGAAAATTACATCGGAAAAGCCAGGGGCATATTGATCGCCCCGGGGATCACGCCCAATGCGCTTGCCATCTTGAAGAAGGAGAAGATAGAGTTTAAGAAGATGGGTATTGCGCATCTGCAGATTAAGCACCGGAAGGATAAGACTTTGAAGGAGTGGTTTGATTAGAGGCTTTTTCTGATTAGCTGCGCAACCGATACTTTGCTTATGTCTCTTTCTATGGTGTCGGTGCATATCAGCCGGTCTACTGCCGAGATTACTTTTTCTGCGCCTTGCGAGAATACGCCGTGTACGCATCCTACGCTGACTGATGATGCGCCCTGGCTTTTAAGCAATTTCGCGGCTTCTATTATCGTGCCCCCGGTTGATATCATGTCGTCGAGTATCAGAGCGTCTTTTCCTTTGACTGACAGTTCCTTGGTCTGTATCTCCACTTTTTCGCCTGAGAGGCGTTTTTTCTGCAGGAAATCGAAGTCGCAGCCTATTATCTCTGATGCGTTTTTGGCGTATTCCAGGGAACCCTTATCCGGGGCTATGAGTATGGGTTTTTTGAGTTCTGCCTTGAAGTATTTTGCCAGTAGCGGGAATGCATCAAGGTTCTTTATATCCATGTCGTGGAACTTGAATACTCCTTCCCGGCCCAGGAAGTGGCAGTTCACGGTAGTTATGGAATCGGACAACTGGCAGAGCAATTTCAATACCGTTTTTGCGCTGAGAGCCTCGCCGGAATTAAAATTTTTGTCCTGGCGGGCGTATCCGAAATACGGGACTACTACGTGTACCTTTGCAGCCCCCTGGTCGCGGAGCATGTCAAGGAACAACAGTAGTTCGACGAGGCTGTCGTTGCCGAGCGTGGACTGCACTAAAACGCATTCTTCGCCCGCAACGGACGACACGAGCCTTAAATAGGTCTCCCCGTCCGGGAAACGATCGATCTTCGCCTCTCCGATACGCAGTCCTTTGCCTTCCGCTATCCTGCGTCCGAGGCTTGCGCAGGAGCTTCCAGAGAAAACGATCATGTTATAGAAGAAGGATGTCAGAAGTAATAAATCAGAGGGTATAATAAAAAAAAGAAAAAAAGAATAAAGGGGTTTATTTAAAACTTTTTAACCCTTTCTACTCCTTTCTTGCTGACCTTGGGTTTCTTTACCCTTGCAGGCAGCCAGCTTGGCCGGTCTGCGGGGGATTCAACCATCTTGGTCGAGCCGCTGAATGAGTGTATGCTGTAGGTTCCGTCCTTGTTTCTTCTGCCTCTTTCACGCAGCTTTATCTCGGTAAAGCCTCTTGTTGCGGCTTTAAGAGCAGCTTGCCTGGGCGTCTTTCCTGTAAATATGTGCTTTACTTTCCCCTTCTTCAGTTCGTAGTATTTAACTTCCGCCTTTTTCTTTGTTTTTTTCGCCATTTTTTGGAAACCTCTTATATTTGGGTTTTATTTTATTGTTACTAATTATGCATGTTAGTTTAAAAAGCAAAGGAATATGAGGGGACTGTTATAGAAATAATCGGGCCATATGTCCGGGCCGGGGTCCGGGTAGTAGTCATATATAAATTAATCTATATGAAAAACATATAGTATAATGTGAAAACCCTTGTTCTTTGCGTCGACCGGGATAACGACATCGGGGAAAAGGCCCATCTTGCAGGCCCCATAATCGGCATCGAGGAGAACCTGAAAGCGGCAAGGGAGCTTGGTTTAGCGGATCCGGAAGACACTGACGTCAACGCTTTATTCGAGGCTGCAAAGACTGCCAAAGAGCTTAAATGCGAAGTTGCCACCCTCACCGGGGACTGGAACGTAGGCGTCGTATCGGACGAGAAGATATCACAACAGCTTGATTACGTCATGGAGAGATTCAAGCCCGAAGCGGTTATCCTTGTCACCGACGGCGCGGAAGACGAGCAGCTCATCCCGATAATACAGTCCAGGGTGAAGATCAACGCAGTAAAGACTGTGATAGTCCGGCAGAGCAGGGAATTGGAGAAGGCATATTTTACGATCACCAACTTTTTAAGGGAGGTTGAAAAAGACGCAGGCCTTGCGCATCTCATATTCGTGATACCCGGACTGGTGCTTTTGTTGATAGCCATCGGCGGGGCGCTTAACATACTCATGCAGACTATGCTGCTTCTGCTGGCCATAGTCGGGCTGTATCTCATAGTGAAGGGCCTGGGTTTTGAGGAGGAGTTCTTCTCCAGGACCACGGAGTTCTTTAAATCGCTTTCCATCGAGAGGATAAGCGTCATGGCCTATGTCCTGGCTTTCTTCACACTGCTTGCGGGATTGGGCTTAAACTACGACGAATATGTTAAGAGGAACCCCCAGGGATACATTGAAATGGCAAAGACCGCACTAACGCTAGGCTACGCAGACATCGTTCTTTTAGCCTTTGTGATAGCGATCATCGGCAGGATAATAGACGAATACTCCATGGAAAGATACTTGTCCATTAGAAGATACATAATAATCCTCGCGCTCCTTGTCCTGACAACGTTGACGGCGCAGACCGGCGCGTATTATTTCCTGGGCCAGACCAAGCTCATGGACTTTGCCATAGCCGTGATGCTGAGCATAATATTCTTCGTAGTCATCGTCCAGAGTACTGAGCTCATATTCATCGAAGAAATAAACGCCCGCAAGAAGACCATAAAAGAATACGCAGGCAAGAAAGTGGTCAACAAAGAAGGCGCAGAGATAGGAAAAGTGACCAAAGTGCTCCTGGATGATTCCAGGTTCGCAGGCATAAAGATAGGCAGAAAAAAGATAGACAAGGAAAACATCGCCTGGAACGACGAGACCATAGTAGCCCAGACACGATGATGGAGCGAAAATACCTGCCGGCCGCGATAGCGCTGTTTCTTACCGCATCCGCAGGCATGGCCTATGCGCAGGATTTCTTTGCAGTAAGAGACCTATTCAACAACATCGCCTGCAACGTAATATGCGTCATAGAATATGCGATACTTGCAGTATCCGCCGTCGTGACAGTATTATCTGCTGCGCGCTACATGTCCTCGGACGACCCGCAAGTAAGGCACGACATGCGAAACAACATGATCTACGCGATCACCGGCATCCTGCTCGTATTCGCCGGAGTCCCTGCGGTAAATGCCATGGTCAACCAGATGAAAAGCCCATTCAACTGCGTTTACTGTTCCCCGGACGCCCAGTTATTCAAGGTGGTCGCAGAGGCATTCTCCTGCAAGATAATCTGCCTGACGCAATACCTGGCCAGCCTGGTGCTCGTCCTCGTACTGATGTCCGCAGGAATAAGGTTCATGCTCTCAGGAGACGACCCGGAAGCAAGAAGCCGCATGATAGGCTGGATAAAGAACGCATTAGTGGGCATAGTGATAGTTATCCTGGCAGTGCCGGTACTAAACTACATAGCCGAAGGATCCGGCACGCCCTTGAAGTGCGACTGCGTAAACGGAGGAACCGGCTTAAGTTATCCCATCACGGGCCTTATAGGCGCCCTAATACAGGCATCTAATGCAGATGATGCGATTACGTCAACGCCCGTATAATGATCTCTATAAAATTCCCAACGTAGAGGACTGATGCCAGAGCGAAAAGCAGCACGGGCGCGAATTTTATCCCTCTTTTTATGGTTATCTCCTTAGGTATTTTTCCATTGGATGCGAGTTCCCGTATTTTCTTCACATCTTCCGCACTCATTCCCTCTATGTCTTTTTTTCTGACAAGTAATTCTCCGCCTACTTGCAGGTCTTCAGCCGGAACGTCTCCTTCGCGCAACTTTGAAACGTCTACGGTCTCCCGCAGGGCTTTTAGCTCCACGGCCTTCAGGTACAATGCTACCAGGGTCATCAGGGGGATGACGGTATAAAAAAGAGCCAGATTAGGTAATTTCATATACAAGGCGATGAGCGAGGGAACAAAGGATAACGGAAGGAGTACGATCGTTCTTCTGTCTTGCAGGTATCGGCTGAATTCCTTCCAGGTCTCCGGGCTCTTGGCACCCAGGTATAGGCCGTAGACGGTGGCATATGGCAGGGCTATGCATATCAGGTTTATGAAGTATGTTGCATAGTAGGGGAATAAGCCGTCAACAAAGAAGCCTGCATGGGAAAGATACCCAAGAGTGCATCCTATGCCTGCTGCAAGTTTTACGTCTCCTCCACCCCATTGCCCGGTATAGAATAAGACGTAGCCCACGGCAAAGAAGCCTGCGCCGATGAGCAGGGAGCTAAGGAAGAAATAAGCATCATTCGAAAAAACGGCGCTAACGGCCGCCACCATAAGAGCGCATGCGACGTATCCGTAGCTTATTTTCTCCGGTATCTCCCCTGTTTTAAGGTCTTCAAGGCTTCCAAGGGCAAGAAAGACGAACGCAAGGAGTATGGCTATCTGTATCAGCAGGATCATTGTCTTATTATTGTGTTTATTAAATTATTAATCCTACACAAATGCAAGAAAATGACCAAAGTCATCTGTTTTGACCTGGAAGGCCCTCTGTCGCCGCAGGACAACGCCTACGAAGTGATGGGCCTGATCAAGGACGGACGTAACATCTTCGAAGTTCTGAGCAGGTACGACGACATACTCACACTGGAAAAGAAAGAAGGCTACGAGCCGGGAGACACGCTTTCCCTTATCGTGC
The DNA here is from genome assembly GCA_023252215.1 of Candidatus Altarchaeales archaeon. Taxonomy (GTDB): domain Archaea; phylum Altiarchaeota; class Altiarchaeia; order IMC4; family QMZM01; genus CAIYYO01. The sequence continues at coordinate 7,996 of JAHEXG010000025.1, read as the reverse complement.
CTTTTCTCATACAGCACGGCATAACCACAGACGACATAAAGAAGGTATCCTCCTCGGCCAGGATAGTCGACGGCGTAAAGGAGACAATGGAGGAACTGAAGAAGACAGGCTGGGACCCGCATATCATATCCACGAGCTATGAACCGCATGCGTTGAGCATCGCAGCAAAGATAGGCATCCCCAGGCACAAGGTCTACTGCACCAAGCTCCCCCTGGAAAAAATGAGAAAAGAAGCGGACAACACAGGCACAGCCCTAGTCGAGGAAGCGGAAAAAGACATACTAAAAGACCTGTACCCCGCGCTCTCAAATTCTGACGACAAAAAGATCAAAACCCGGCTGGACCGATTCTTCTGGGAGGACCTGCCTAAGACTTCTCTAGGTAAAAACATGAAAGAGGTCAAAGTAGTCGGAGGCCAGAGGAAGATGGACGCAGCATCAGAGATAGCTAAAAAAGCGGACAGGGGCATTGACGAAGTGATAGCAGTGGGGGACAGCATAACAGACTACAAGATGCTTGGAACCGTCAGAGACGCAGGCGGAGTGGCAGTTGCGTTTAACGGAAACCAGTACTCCCTTCCCTATGCTAACGTGGGACTGGCATCCACAGACATGCGTATGCTGCTGGTCATAATAGAAGGCTACGAATGCGGCCAAAAAAAGGGCGCATTATCGGTAGTCAAAGAATGGGAAGACCACAGAGAGGAATTCCTAAAAAACCCGAGAGGAATAGACGAGGACTTAGCCCCTGAAATTGTCAGAAGACTCCTGGCAGACAAACAATCAGACAAAGGATTCATGCAGCCATACTACCACGTCCTGGAGGGACTGGATGAAAAGAAGATGGAAGAGGTCCGGGCCATACATAAAAAAGCAAGGTCCCTAGTTCGAGGGGAGGCGGCAAAACTAGGATGAAAGAAAAAAAACTGGACGTAGCAGGCTTCGGGGCATTGAACCTGGACCGCCTGTACCGCGTAAAAAGAATAGCAAAAAAAGGCGAACACATGCCGATACTGGACGCGACAGATTCGCCGGGCGGATCGGCCGCAAACACCGTAGCAGGGCTTGCAAGACTCGGCGCCAGATGCGGCTTTATCGGAGCGGTAGGAGACGACGCCGAAGGAAAGATCATGCTGGACGACTTCAAAAGATACGAAGTAGACACGAACGGGATCACGGTACTGAAAGACGCAAAGACAGGCATCATAATCGGGTTCGTCGATTCAAAAGGCGAAAGAACCCTTTACCCATACCCCGGGGCAAACAGCCTACTGGAATGGGAAGACATAGACACTTCCTATGCAAAGAAAGCAAAGATCCTGCACATCACTTCATTCGTGGACGAAAAACAGATGCTCTTGCAGAAGAAGCTTTTGTCTGAACTAGAGGATACGAAGATAAGCTTCTCACCTGGCGACCTATACTCAAATAAGGGCATGAAAGCGCTCATGCCATTCATAAAAAACAGCGCAGTAATCTTCCTGAACCAAACAGAAGCAAAAGAACTAACAAACAAAAAATACAAAGACGCATGCGCAAAACTAATAGACAAAGGCGCAGGGATCGTGGCAGTCACGCTCGGAAAAAGAGGCAGCTACGTCACAGACGGAAAAGAAGAATACGAATCGCCGGCATACAAGACAAAAGCCGTCGACACCACAGGCGCAGGAGACGCCTACGCAGCAGGATTCCTCTACCAGATGCTAAAAGAAGGAACGATAGCCGAAGCCGCAAGATACGGGAACAACGCAGCATCCTTTTGCATAAGAAAACCGGGGGCAAGATGCGGCCTGCCTTGCAGAGAGGATATGGATAGCTTCTGAAAGATACCGGATGAAGGAGGAGTACGCATAACACGACGACAACGGGTTTTATGCGAAGAAAATTCGCATAAAAACGAGTTATGCACAAAAAAATTCAGTCGGCTTTCGGAACGGCCGGAATTTTACTTTTACAAATCATGCTATCTCTAAACTTGCTCAAATCCTCGTTTTCTCGTGGTTTTCGAAAGATGAAAAGATGCTCATGCATTATCATCAAAAAATTATACTTTTCTAGTTGACTCTTCCAATAGGGAGTGGATTTACAGTTATGCTGAACCTTTATAATATCCTCCTTGAGAATAAATCCATTTTCTAGAAATTTCTTCATAACATAGTAGGCTAGAGGCACATAATGACCCCTTCGACGAGTATCCCCAATGAGTATAGCACAATACTTATCCGCATCTAAAACTCTGTAAAACTCTTTGATTCCTTTTTCAAGTTCGTCACAAAATTTTGTAACATTTGATATAGTTGATAAATCATCCTTAATTTTATCCTCAGAATATTTTATGATATCCAAATAAGGAGGATGCGTAACTATTAAGTCGATGCTACCGTCTTTAATGTCAGATAGCTGCCGTACATCTCCTAATTTTACCTTTTGCGATGATTTGTTGTCGCTCTTAAAATCCAGGTTCTTTTCGGTTAACTTAACCGCTTCAGGATTAATGTCAAACCCGATCCCATTACGGTTTAGCAGCTTCGCTTCAATTAACGTCGTTCCTCCGCCCACCATCGGATCTAGAAGGGTATTCCCTTCTTTTGAATATCTTAAGATAACATTTCTTGGAATCTGGGGTGCAAAGTTACCCCTATAAGTAGGGTTATGAGTTGCCCAGCTTCCTCTTTCAGGAAAGGACCACACGGTCGTTATCTCTTTTTCGAATTGTTCAGTCATTTACAATCTCCTCCAGAATGCCTTCTTTTAGAAGAGATATATTGAGTACGTACTTGTTATGGTTGTAAGTTTCTTCTAATGCCTTCTTTGAAGTATTCCAACCGAAACCGTCAGTTACCCAAACTAAGTCGATTTTTTGTTTGCTCAAAAAGTCGTTTAGGTATTGGTATTCCCCGGCGGTCGCTTTTAGCTTTGAACCGCCCCCACTGTAGAAGTTGACTTCTATCAAAAACAATTTCTTTGTTTTCTTGTTGTAGATAGCAAAATCAAACACCCTATCAGCTTTGTCTATTTCAAGGGAGTAGCCCCATTGTTTAAAGATTTTAGTTTTGTTTGCTTGCTTAATGTAATCGATATCGGGGTTCTTCGTGAGAATATCTTGTACGTATCCCTCAACAATATTTTCCATTTGCGTTCCAGTTCTGTTCTTTCTCGCATTCGTATCCATCCCTACTTCCACACCGAAAACATAGTCCACCAGGTTTTTTACCTTTTTTTCCTTAACCAGACTCTCGAGGCCAGTTTCTTTAAAAAACTTGTATAATGAGGATATATCTTTTTCAGTCAATATTCTCTTACTGAAGTCGTATTTTTCCAGTTCCAAACATTCGTTTAGTATGGTCTGATCCTCGTCTCGTGTAGCAAGCAGTATGGGGAATACTGTAATAACCTCAGGGTACTCCTTTAACAACCCATAAAATTCCCCGTTCATATCCTCTTTTCCAATCAAATAATTGAGGATATTCAATCTCTTCTCAATTGTTTTAACGTTGATCGTAACTTTTTCCCAATCCACAAAAAAGGCATAGGATGCAATTGTTTCAATAATCGTTCCCATGAAATTCTGAAAAGGCACTTTTTGCATTTTTAACTGAACCTCAATAATTTGTGATTATTAGCTCGCTTATATGTCCTCGTTTACTCCCCTGACAGTTGATCATCCTGCTCGCTAAAACGCGGTTAATAGTATAACCTTTGTAAAGTTGATCAAAGAAATTGTCCTCTGGATTTTCGTTCTTGGGATCGGAGTTGCTTAGCATTAAATAAGCCCCGCGCTTATCCATATCTTTAAAGAATTTTACCAGCCTTTTTTGATCCTTATCATCGAAACCCTCCTTAGCATAATCGGTAAAACTTGCAGTGGCATTCAACGGCCTATACGGTGGGTCAAAATACACAAAGCTCCCTTTTTCAATATATTTTCCTGATTCACTGAAATCACCGCAAAAGATTTCAGTGTTCCGCAGAGCTCTGTTTACCTCAACTATATTTTCAGTACAACATACCCGTGGGTTTTTATAACTTCCATAAGGGACATTAAAATGGCCTTTCTTATTTTGCCTAAATAGCCCATTAAAGCAGGTTTTATTTAGAAAGACAAGATAAGAAGCACGTTCTACCCAACTATTATTATAGCAAGAATAATCAAAATTAGACACCTGATGGTTATATTTGTCCCTAACCTCATAGTAATATTTCTCTCGTTCTTCATCGGATTTACTCAGATATTCCTTTTCAATTTCTTGTAAAAAGTATGTGAGCTTTTTATGATCCTTCTGCATTACTGTATATCCAACAACGAGTTCAGGATTTACATCAAATAGGAAAGAATTTCTAATCCTAAAATTATTTTTTAGATAGAAAAACATTGCCCCTCCGCCGACGAAAGGCTCTATATACGACTCAATAATCCCTGTATCTTTTACGACCTCTGGAAGACGGTTTATCAGTTCGTCAAGTAATTGAGTTTTGCCGCCAGCCCATTTTAGAAACGGTTTAGCATTAATTTTCTCAGCCCCCATTAGCTTGAATTGTGTCATCATTCTTTCTTGTTAGTTACCCATTCTTTCATAAGACTGTTTATCTTAGTGGATATCTTCATGTCCATCTTCTCACAAGTCTTTTTAAACTCCTCTAAGACTTCTTCATCGATAGTTACCGTAATTGGAACCCTTCCCATTTTTGCTTTGCTAAATATATGTATTTATACATAGAAATACCAAGTTATATTTATAAATACGTATCTAGCGACGTATTTATAGCTAGTTCTTTAAAAATCCTATGTGGAGTATATTTTGATTCATACTACAAAAAAGGGAGTTGAAGTTCTTGTCTCTAAAGGCAGTAAAAAAGAATCGCCGTACGACTTTATGGTACATTATAAAGAGCCAAACAAAAGGCGCAGAACACCAAGGCATATCCACATAGTCATTGATTTATATATGAAATTAAGAGAAAATGAAGAACTTACGCTAACCTTAATCGACCACATAATAGATATAATAAAAAAAGTAAAGCCGATAACTGAATATCCACCTAAATTACAACTCTTTAAGACTGAAGATGTTAAAAAATTTGAAGGGTTAAATGGATATGGAGAATATACTTTGGATTTCATTCTTCCGGTTGTTGAGTTGATCATGATTCAGGAGAAAACCAATTATCCTACTGGCACTATGAACCTAAAGGTTTTTGAAAAATTCGGGCACACACATAGTGATATTTTTTCAGTAGTAAGCGCAGCAACTTTTAGGAATAAGTAAGGGCGAATTCATTTATTGGAGCCGACTGAAAAACTCTGCGTCGTTTCGCTCCTTGCCTCGCCATTGCTCGGTCGCATAACCGGCTTTTTAACGGTTCGCTCCCTTCGGTCGCTCAGCCCAAATGGCCGAAGGCCACTTCGTAAAATCTGGGACGTTATCCAAAAATTTTCGGGTCGTCTGATGAGCTTTTTAACTGAATATCCTCATGCTGCAGCCCATTTGTAGAATAAACAGAATTAGAAAAAATGGAGTAATAAAAAGAAAAATAGAGGGCTATTAACCCTAAAGTTAAAACCCTTGGTTTTAATCCATATCTCCCATTCCGCCCATGCCGCCCATGCCGCCGCCCATTCCTCCGGGTGGCATGCCGCCGGGTCCTTTTCTTGAGGCTATGACGTCGTCTATCCTCAGTATCAGCTGCGCTGCTTCGCTTGCGGATTTGACTGCTTGGGTCTTTATCTTCAGGGGTTCGATGATCCCTGCTTTCAGCATGTCTCCTGTCGTGCATTCTAGGACCATTACGCCCATTCCGTCTTTTCCTTTGTCGTGGTCGCTTCGCAGTTTTACCAGGGTGTCTATGGCGTCCATTCCTGCGCTTTCTGCCAGGGTTCTTGGAATTATTTCCACGGAGTCGGCGAATGCGTCTATTGCAAGCTGTTCTCGTCCGCCTACGCTTCCTGCGTATTCGCGGATCTTTCTTGCTAGTTCTATTTCTGCTGCTCCTCCGCCCGCTACTACTTTCCCTATTTCGAGTGCTGCGGCAACGCCTCCCAGTGCGTCGGTCATCGCCCTTTCGACTTCGTCTACGACGTGCTCCGTTCCGCCTCTTATCAGTATGCTGACGGCTTTCGGGTTCTTGCATCCGCGCACGAACGTCATCTCGTTCTTTGCTATCTTTACTTCTTCGACTTCGCCTGCGAATCCGAGGTCTTTTGCTGACAGGTCCTTTAGGTTGGTCTGTACTGTTGCGCCTGTTGCTTTGGCCAGCTTGTCCATGTCGGATTTCTTCACTCTTCGCGCTGCAAATATCCCTGCTTTTGCGAGGTAGTGCTGGGCCAGGTCGTCTATTCCCTTCTGGGTGAATACGACTGTTGCACCGCTTTTAATTATCCTGTCGACCATGTCTTTTATCATGTTCTCTTCCTGCGTCAGGAAGGCCTGCATCTGGCTTGGGTCCGTTATCTGGATCTTTGCTTCGGTCTCTGTGCTTTTTACTTCGATTGCCGCGTCGATTAATGCTATTTTTGCGTTCTTGACGAGTTTTGGCATGTTTCCTGAGACTCTTTCTTTGTCTATTATCAGTCCCTGTACGAGCTCTGAGTCGCCTATGCTTGCGCCTTCTCTCTTTTCGACTTTTACGTTGTCGAGGTCTACTTTTATTTTTCCGTCGACTGTTTCAGAGACTTGCTTTATTGCTCTTACTGCTAGGTCTGACAGCTTATCCTTGGATGATTCAGATCCTTTTCCGGTCATCGCGGTCTGGGCTATCTGCTGCAGCAGTTTCTCGTCTTTTAGCGTTACGTCTTTTCCGATCGTTTTGAGTATCTCGTCTGCTTTCTCGGCTGCCATCCTGTATCCTCTTACGATGATTGAGGGGTGTATGCCCTGGTCCAGCAGCTTTTCGGCGTTTGATAGCAGTTCTCCGGTCAATACGACCGCTGTTGTGGTTCCGTCTCCTACTTCTTCGTCCTGGGTCTTTGCAACTTCGACGACCATCTTGGCTGCCGGGTGCTCGATGTTCATCTCCTGGACGATGGTTGCGCCGTCGTTTGTTATGACTATGTCTCCCATGTCGTCGACCAGCATCTTGTCCATTCCTCTTGGTCCGAGGGTCGACCTGACGGTTTCTGCAACGGCTTTTGCGGCCATTATGTTATTTCTCTGCGCGTCTCTTCCTTGTGTCCTCATCGCCCCTTCGGGCAAAATAAATATCTGTTGTCCTCCTTGTGCCATTTTTTTACCACCTATTTTTTGTTTTATAGTTATTGGATTTATTTATAGGTTTGGGCGTATAAAAATGGGGATATAAACCCTGGGTTTGCATGTATACCGCCCGCATCATTGGAATTAAGCGTATAAAAAACAAGCGGGAGAAAGGGCTTATATGCTCAGTCCCGGTATTCTGTCAGTATCTTTATGAATTCTTCTTTTCCTCTTATCTCCGAGAATTCCTTTGGTTTTATCACTGCGACGTCGAGGTCGCATGATCTGTTCGTTATGCACACGCGCAGGCAGCCGGTCATCTCGGATATGTCTTTTATTATCTCTACCTTGCGTATCAGGCCTTTGCGATCGTCGCTTGCTATTGTGAGTATTCTCTCGTTTCCTCCTGTTTCTGCGGCTACTATGTCGAATGGGGCGTTTGTGAGTGATGCGGTGAATCCTATGTTCTGGAATTCCTGGTATGCGGCTCTTTTTAGGTCTGTTACGAAGGAGGATACTTCGTCTACTGGGGGGTATGCGTCTTGGGCGAATATGCTGCCTGGCATCATGAGGTCTTCTTTCAGCAGCGATACCAGTTTTTCCGCTATTTCAAGCGATATTCTGCCGGTTGATTCGTAGCGGTGTATGCTCTGCTTGGATACTCCCAGTTTTTCCGCCAGCCCTTCCTGGGTGAGGTTTTCTTTTTTCCTTATTTTTGAGAGCAGTTCGCAGTTTATGCGTACGCAGTAGTTTCCTCTGACAGAGTAGATGATTGGTATTTTCTGGCCCAGTATTTCGCCGAAGGAT
>JAHEXG010000080.1 GCA_023252215.1 Candidatus Altarchaeales archaeon | reverse complement strand
CACTAGTTCGTCTGAAGTCATGGTCCTTGGGGGGGCGAATCTATACCTGGGCCCTAATGAGACGGCCCAGACCATATTTATAATAGAGATGTCTAATTACGGCGACGGGAACGTTTTTACGATGAATGCGAGCATCAGTGCGAGCCCGGAGAACGAAGTGATCGTCCCGATAACGGTATTATTCAGGGAGGTAAGCCTGGAAAGCCTGCCCAGGGATGCAAACTTAAGCGGCTACGTCTACGATAACGAGACAAGAAAGCCCATAGCAGGCGCGGATATCAGGATAGAGCCCTGGTCTGCGATATGGTCCGAGGAGAAACAGTCCGATCCCTCCGGCGGGTATAATTTTTCACTGGTATCAACGGACTACCTTGACGGTTTGATGAGTAATTATTCCTGCCGCGGGAAACGAGGGTATTATCTGAAGGTTTCGGCAGACGGCTATGAGAGTTTCTACGAAAGCGGCCTGTCTTTTCACGGCGGAGAACCGACTACCGGGAATTTTTATCTAAGCCCTCTGAAGAAAAAGGCAACATATTCTAGGGCATGGGATAGGGAGATAGACTATTCTGTATGGAGGATTCCGGTAACCAGTGACTGGGATTATTTTGCCGTTGCCCCGGGCCAGCATCCGCAGGGCGAATGGGTCGCGCATAAGACTTATATGTATCTATTCAACAGGAACGGAACCCAGGTCTGGAACTACTCAGTGAACGACGAATTATGGGGCGCGGACATCAGCCGCGACGGAAAATACATAGCCGCGGGAGCCCATCAGGGAGACAACCACATATACCTCTGGAACACCTCAGGAAGCCTGCTTTGGGATTATTATGCGGGCGGGCCTGCAAGGGTGGTAAAGTTCACGAACGATGGAAAATACCTTGGCAGCGGGCCCGGACCATGCGGTGCGGGATGCTTCGAACTGTTCAACTCATCGTCCGGAGAAATAGTCTGGACGTATAATACAGCCGACTGGGTGAGGACCATTGAATTCTCAAAAGACAACGCATACGCAGCATTCGGAAGCTGCGACGGCTACGTCTACTTAACGGGCATAAACGGCTCATACAAATGGAAAAGATTCCACGGAGGCTACGTTCCCTTCCTGACAGAGATGTCGGACAACCTCTCAAGCATCGCAGTCGCAGGAAAAGGACACGAGATCATAGTCTACGACGCAGACGGAAACCTCAAATGGGATTACCCGACCGAACAGGTGATAACCGCAGGCGCAATGACGCCCGACGGCTCGAGGATAGCGGTAGGCACGGTCGCAGGATACGTATATTTCTTCGACGGCGAGGGGAGCCTGCTCTGGAGAACGCACATAGGCAGCGGCATCAGCGTAGGGCACAACGCAGTCAAACTAACGGACAACGGCAAATACTTAGTGATCGGCACAGGCGACAGGACGATGCTGTTCGACGAGAAGGGAACGGTATTATGGGAGTACCAGCACTACTACCCCGAGGGCACGCCCATGCATCCCTTCGCCTCCGGCGCAATATACGTGGACATAGACGAAAACGCGACACGGATCGTCTCCGGGACTGCGCTGCATCACGTCTACTACTTTACGGGCGGAATAGAGAATACGTCAGGCACTGAATGCGAGCTAGCGGGCGACTATCCGCCGTGCGGCACGGTATCGCTTAGCGAAGTAGTCAGCTACATAAACCTCTGGAGCGGCGGAGAAGCCATGTTGTCGGAAGTCGTGGCATTGATAAACAAATGGGCGGCGTAGGGATTTTTTTGTTACTGCAGTAAGCCGGCATCGTTCTACATTTCATAATCATTTAAATACATATATTGCCCTATGTTATTTGAGGTATCATTATGCGAATACAAGTCAACGATTACATCGTCGCAGACTCCGAGATCTGCCACGGCAAACCCACATTCAAGGGGACGCGGGTCATGGTCTGGCAGGTCCTTGAAATGCTCGCAGCCGGAAGCAGCGTTAAAGAGATAATCGAGACTTTCCCAGGGATCAAACCAGAAGCCGTAAAAGCGGCGCTTAGCTATGCAGCAGGCCTTGCAAGAGGCAGAGACAATGTCGTTCTCCCGCTTACATCCGGCGCCTAAGTTCCTGCTCGACGAAAACGTGCACGGCAGGCTTGGATCATTTCTCAAAGATAAGGGATTCTCTGTTCGGCCCTGTGCGAGAGGCGCATCGGACAGGCAGGTTTCAGAACAGTCAAAAACAGAAGAACTCATACTTGTGACAAACGACTCAGACTTTGAATCAGTGCCGCCCGAAAAGGTGTTCGCAGTAATACTTCTGAAAATACCGCAGAACAACGTATCAGCGCTCCTGCAGGCATTCGGCTCCCTGCTCGAACACAAAAAGTCGTCTGAAGACTACGCGAGCAGATTGATCATCTTAAAAATAGACGGAGCTAGGACATTCGCCCTGCCAAGGAAAGAAGTGTAAGCCATTTACCGGCACGGTATCGCTTAGCGAAGTAGTCAGCTACATAAACCTCTGGAGCGGCGGAGAAGCCATGTTGTCGGAAGACGCGGCATTGATAAACAAATGGGCTGCGTAGGTCCATGTACGTTCTCTGCCATATAAAAACACTTGGAGCAAAATAGTTAAACTGAACGCTTAATGGACACGCTCTCACATTTCATACTCGGCTTCCTGGGCGGCCTCGCAATGGGCCTGCACAGAAAACACAAAGTCACATACATAGCATTTATCAGCTTCCTCGCAGTCCTCATAGACCTGGACCACTTCCTAGTGCCGCTGGGATACGGAACGGAATACCGCTCAATGCACACCGTCTACATAACGATCCTGATGCCCCTGCTCCTATTCTTCATATCGGCATACCTGGAGAGAGGAAAACAAACCGCCCGCTTCCAGACGTTCTTCTTACTTCTCACGGTCATGCTATCAGGCCACGTAATAGCAGACATGATATACGGGCCAGTAAAAATCCTCTACCCATTCAGCAGCCAAGGCTACACGATACCCAAGATAGACATACAGGCCACAAGCGACTTCCAGTCCCAGATAATAGGGCCCACCGGCATCGGCATGGCAGCATACGCGATACTGATATTCATAGGCGCAATGATACACGACACAATCTACCACATGAAGAAAAAAGGCCTCGGATTCAAGGCAGCGCTAACGCATTCGGTGAAAGACTTCGTGTAGAAAAAAGCCCCTAGACTGCCCAATGGGAGACGCAAAACATATTCCTACAACCTGTTTTCTTCGTTCTGATACTCTATTTTGATGACGAGGTTTTTCTTATTGTGTTTGCTGTACATTACGCCGAAGAATTCCTTGACAGAGTACGGCAAATCTTCCATGTTTTTCAGCGATACTTCTTCCTCGTCGATATCTTCTCTTTCCTGGAAAACGCTGATGTTGTTCGGATGCGCGGCCTCGGACAGTTCCGTCACTATGTATCCGTTGTTCGCACGTATTATCTTCAGGCCGTACGTCCATCCATCCGATGCTTCGGTATTTTATCCCGTATTTTCCGGGTTCTTATCAGCCTCTTTCATCTGCGGTTGCTCAGCTTATCAGGAGATAATTCGAAAGTTCCCGCCTCCGCGGACGTTAGGGCCCGCCCCTAGCTAGGTGCAACCAAAGAAAAGCCGGACGATTGTCTGCTTAAGAGGAACTTGCGAATATGCGGCGTATTTAACGCCTTTTCGGCGGCCTGCTACGCGCGGAATTAAGCCGCACCGCCTTTTTTGTCGCCCCGTAAACGGGTTTATCCTCTTTTAGCGTGCTCCCCGTTTTCATGGAGGAAATCATCGAGATTATGCGTTCCGTCGACTTGCGGCCTTCCAACTTTTCCTCCTTCATCTCTTCGAGGATCCTTTCCAAGTTCCGGGCGATCTTGCCGTACTTGGCGTCAACGGTGTCAAATCTTTGAATCGTGTCTTTGTGGAATGCGTCCAGGCTCTCAATGGTTTTCTCTTGCAGGCCAATGGTTTTCTCTTGCAAGCCGAGAGTTTTCTCTTGCAAGCCGAGAGTTCTCTCTTGCAGACCAATGGTTTTCTCTTGCAGACCGAGGGTACTATCCTGTTTACCAAGCATCGCAAGGCCAGTCCTCACGATCTTGCCCTGCTGTTCCGAGGCCAGGATCCGGTCGTATTCGTCTATCGGCAGAACGCTTTCGGGCTGCTTTTCCTCCCTTACGCAGGAAACTATCGCCTCAGGAGGACACACCGTCCGGCAGAGTTCCATGAACGCAAGGACAGCGTTGTCGTCCCCGCCGAAAGAAACATCAAGGACTTCCTTTCCGCCCGACCATGTGTTTTCGGCCTCGAACCGGCAAAGCCGGAGCTTACGCGCCTTCCCGTACAGGAAAGGCCTAAAACCCACACCGTGAACCTTGGCGCCCTCTATTATGATCCTCTTGTCCATCCCAGATACGTAAAATTATATGCACAAACGAGCATAATAAGGACCATACTCCCATTCCCGATCTTCTCGGCAAGCGCCTTAATTACCCTCTTCTCCATCAGATAAATATGGACTCAGGCTCTTAAAAAACGCATATAAACCCCAGGAAATAACCCGCCAGCAAATAGCCGTAAAAACAGGCACATCAACCAAGGATATTCTCGACTGCCTTATTGATCACGACGTTCTCTGCCGTCCTGTGCGCAGCGGCATAGCATACGGGGCTGCGCGTCTATGACGATTCATTCAAGATATGCCTCGTGCAAATATTTTTTTATGAATTCTCCGGTCGTATACACCTCGATCAGGGACTGCTTTTTAAGGTCTTTGTCATTGCTCCATACCGGGCATCCCATCTTCAGGGCAAGAGCTATGAAATCTACGTCGTTTTTGTCAAGGATGTTTGAGGCTTTATCTATGCAGCCCAGATATTCGTCGAGCGATACGAATTCAACATACACGGCAAGTTCTTTCCTACGTTCTTTGAAAGAGTCTACAACAAGGCCGGTCTTGGCAAGTATCTCCTCCTTGTGAGAATTGATCTCTTCAAGGGCGTACACCGGCGAGTAAAAGTCAAACTCCTGCAAGGGAAGAATCCTTGCCGCAACGGATCTTTGAAAGAAAAAGGTGAACAAAACATTCGTATCAACTACTAGGGGAACGACTCCCCCCTAAAGCGCCAGCGGAGGAAGATAACCCGGATCCTTTGCAGCCATCTAGATAAGACCCTTCTTTTTCAATTCATCGAACCTGCCACTGCGTGCAGACCGTTGCAGCTTCACAACCCAGTCCGTAGCCTCCTCTTCGCCCGCAAACTGCTTCGAGAGTTCTTCCATCCTCTCAAGATGCTTAAGC
>JAHEXG010000079.1 GCA_023252215.1 Candidatus Altarchaeales archaeon | reverse complement strand
GTTGTTGCGTATCTGGTTATGGTGTTGTGTTCTCGGATTTTTGTGTTTCTGATCCTGGTTTTGTTCGGTTCGTTGGTGCGTCTGTGTTTTGTTTCGGCGCCGATATTGTGAGTCCTGTAAGCTTGTCCCGAATTGGGGGGAGTCTCTGAGTGGGGTATTAACTGAGAAATGGAAAACAAAAAAATATTGTATTGGGATAATTTCTTGTTGTTGTCTGTGATCGTGTGTCTGCTTGCGGTCTCTGCGTATTCCTCTCCTATGCCTAATCCGGGTCATGGCGCAAATCAGGTAGGGAATGGGACGTTCTATGGGACGACGAGTGATGTGTGGAGTTTTCCTGGTAGCGTTGGTATTGGTACTATTAGTCCGGGTTATTTTTTGAATGTGAGGGGTTATGTTAAGGTGGGGGCGGATTCTGATGGCGAGTATGGTTATCTGTGGGGTAACCCCGGTAATCTGTGGAATCTGTACAAGCCCAATGTAGGCACGGATCTTAGGTTGTTGTCTTATGGCGCGGGCGGGGACGTGATGTCGTTCAAGGCGGATACCGGTTATGTCGGCATTGGGACGACGGCGCCTGGACAGCTTTTGCATTTATCTAAGGCCGGGACAGCAGGCGTTCAAACTCCGTTATTGGTCCTAGAATCTGCAACCTCTCTAAGACCTCTGCTGCAATTTAGCGAGAACGGGGCGGCGGTTAATTCAGGAATGAGCATTGAATATGATGGGCGAGGAAGCGGAGCAACCAATCTACTTTACATCAATAATGTTTCCGGCGGTCCTGTTGTTACATTTACGAGCGGCGGCAACGTCGGCATCGGGACGACGAGCCCGGTGGCAAGATTGGAGCTTTATGATGGGGGAATGAGTGCGAATTCATTGCTTACTATTCAGGCGGATGATTCGGGGCCATGGGCTTATCGAATGCTAAACAGATTGTATTCGACGGATCTTACAAATTCTTTTAAAGGGTACCAAGATCAGAATGGTGTATTCCACATGTATAACATGGGAGTAGATACTTTGGATTTTAAATCCGGCAACGTCGGCATCGGGGCAGCGGACCCCGGCAGCTATAAGTTGTATGTTGCGGGCACGTTGTATACGTCTGGTGGATGTACTGGTTGTTCTGATCTTAGGTGGAAGGCTAACGTTTCTACGATTCCTGATGCGCTTGGCACGGTAGAGCGGCTTCGCGGTGTCCAGTTTAACTGGAGGACCAGCGAGTATCCAAAGATGTTTTTCGGTAATGGCACCGATGTCGGGCTGGTGGCTCAGGAGGCCGAGAAGGTCGCACCCGAGCTTGTGTATGAGGTTGACGGCTATAAATACATCAGGTATGACCGCCTGTCTGCGCTTCTTATAGAGGCTACGAAGGAGCAGCAGAAAGAGATAGAAAGTCAAAAGAGTGAGATGGATCAGCTTAAGAAGGAGAACGACGCATTGAAGGCCGATAACGAAGCACTAAAGAAGGCCGTCTGCGAGATTAACCCCAAGGCAGAGATTTGTGTAGGTGTGTGAGGTCATTGGTTGCTGTTTCCCCGGCGGGATTCTTGCGGATTCCATATCACGAGTTTTTGATGGACCCCAATTTTTCCAAAACTCGTGAGATAAGAACCTCAGAAGTCGTGAGATGGCGGGGATGCCGGGATGGTTCTCCGTTGCAGTTATGATATAAACTTTGGATTCCATATAATAACCGGGGAAAATGGAAACCAGCGTATTTGAGCGGCAGGTTATAGCACAACTGAAGAATCTGAACAAAACGATATATGAAATGAAAGAGGATATGGCCATAGTGAAAAATAAATTTGAAGACTATGTCCTCTCAGAAGAGGATAAGAAGGCAATGGATTTGGCGCTAAAAGAGGAAAAATCGGGGAGATTATCCGCCAAGGCAGAAGTATTTGGTTAAAATGCCCGCTTTTCCGTCCGAGTTTTCCTCTCAAGCAAGAAAGCACGTCAAAAAATTAGACGCAGTTATAAAAGGGAGAATCAGTGAGAAAATAGACAAGCTGGAGGAAGATCCTTTCCCTCACGAGGCAGAGCGTGTAGAAGGATATGCGGGTGAAAAACCATTTAGGGTCCGAGTGGGGAATCAGAGAATTCTTTATCTGGTACGGCATAACCCAAACAAGCTGATAATAGTAAAAATCGACAAAAGAGACAGAGTTTATGATTGAGGCAAGGTCGGCATCGTTTCCGGGAACCCTCGGGATGCTGGTCAAAATCGTAAAAAATAAGTGGCGGCAACGTCGGCATCGGGACGATGAGTTCTTGGTTATACTTTGACCGTTAGTGGGACTGGGAAAATTGAAGGAAAAACACTCCTGATGGCGGAATAGACTCAACCTTTGCGTTCCACGTTCTCCACGCTGCAGGCTTTGCCGCAGCGGTCCAGCAGAGAGGTTACGAGGATATTCATGGCCTGGCCCACGGCTTTTTGGTCTGTTCCCGTAACATCGATGAATACGTCCTTGGTTTTCCCGGACAGCCTTGTTGCTTCGCCGTTTATTATCGGCGGAAAAGAGAGAACGGTGTTTTTTCTGTCGACTATTACGGGATATTTACTGAAGCCTTTGAGTATGCGGGCGTAGGCTACGCCTTTTGGATGTTTTTCAAGGATCTCGGCAAGATTCATGCGTACGTCGGTATCCAGGGGCACAAAAGATATTTCCTTTGGGCCTACGGCTTTATAGACGAATGGAGGCTCCACTTTTGAAAGGTCGTGTACCCCTATTGCTACCTTCTTTCTGTTTCGTCCGTGCGTTATGTGCAGTTTTTCCTGTATGTTCATCAGGGAGATTAGGCGTTCCTCGGTCAGGGAAACGTTTTTGACGACCCCTGCCGATATGTATGGCCTGACGTCTTTTACCGAATCCTCGACGTACAGGGTTATGCCTGAATCGGTTACCTCATACTCCGCAAGCCCGGTCTCTATGCCCATGACCCCCTTCAAGGCTCTGGCAAAGCCTTCTATGCCAAGCATGTCGGGCCTGTTGGGGAATACCTCCATTGCTATCTTTTTGTTGTCTATGCATTCCACGTCCACGCCCAGCATGGATATGCTGTCGCGGATATCATCCGGGGAGACTTTTCTACCCAGCAGGGTGCATAGTTCCGGGAAAGAAAATTCTGTAGTAGGCATTCTATGTTTTACCGTCTTTTACGTATTTTATAGGGACTTTTGGATAAATTAATCCAAGACCCAAGGCTCTCCTGCTTTTTATTAAGACATTAGAATAATTAACCTGATGCTTTCATTCAACACAGAAGACATAAGAACCGCGGCCAGAGACGTAAGCGGCATGTTCCGAACCCTTGCATTCGTCTTTCTAATACCCCTGCCGGTTACGGTATACTACGCACTCGTAAAGAACTGTACTGCGCAGATGACGGCACAACAAACAGCAGACCTCGCAATGCTGATCGCTTCCCGCTCAATAATCTTTCTTGCTCCTGCCGTCATATCCTACCTGATATACTCCATGCTCAAAACCATCCCCCCGCAGGCCTCGACCAAGGCAAAACACGTGGTGATATCAGTTTCCATAATCTGGCTTGCAATAAGCCTGATAGGCGCCCTCCCATACCTACTCAGCGGCGCCATGAGCCCGGTAGACTCATTCTTTGAATCCATGTCCGGCTGGAGCACGACCGGCCTGACAATGATCCGAAACCTCGAAGAAACGCCCAAAGACCTGCTATTCTACAGAAGCCTCACACAGTGGCTGGGCGGCCTGGGAATAGTCTTCATAGCCCTCACGATCTTCATGAGAAAGGGAAGCACGGCCATGGTCTATTATTCCTCGGAAAAAGGCGATAGGAGGATCAAGCCGTCGGTCCGGGGCACAGTCATCGAGATATGGAAGATATACGCAGTCTACACCCTCCTATGCATGATACTCCTATATGTGGCCGGCATGGGGTTCTTCGACGCTTTGAATCATTCTTTTACTGCCCTGTCAACCGGCGGATTTTCCACCCACGACGCAAGCATGGCTTTTTTCCAGGACCGGCCTCTTGTTGCGCCTGTAATAATGTTGTTCATGCTGGTGGGCTCCATAAGTTTCTTCGTCCACTTCAGGCTCTTTGAGCTTGCCCCCCGCAGCCTCTTCGAGAACATAGAATTCAGATACATGGCGGCGATCATACTGCTCGCAACTTTCACTTTAACGGTTCTCATACCCCTCCAGGACGCATCACAGATGTTGAAGGCGCCGTTGGAGGCTGCTTTCCAGTGCATATCCGCAATTACCACCACAGGATATTCAACCACGGCCATTGACAAATGGAGCGAATTATCCCAGATGATACTCATACTATTAATGTACGTCGGAGGATTCTACGGATCCACTGCGGGCGGGATCAAGATACTAAGGCTCATAGTCATAGCCAGCGTCATAATCTACAGCCTGAGAAAGATGATGCTCCCAAAGACCGCGATACTCCGCCTCAAGATAGGGGCAAATCCCATAGACGAAGAAGAGGTGTTCAATGTCCTGGGATTCTCCATGGCCTACCTGGGCATCCTGGTCCTTGGGACAATGTTCCTGTTGACTGAATTTTCCGCCATACAGGCTCTTTTCATCTCTGCAAGCGCCTTAGGCAACGCCGGCCTAAACAACGTACCAAAAGAACAATGGTTCGCCATATCGGACGCGTCAAAACTGGTCATAACCGGACTCATGTGGGTCGGGAGACTGGAGGTTTTGCCGGTGCTAATACTGATAGCATCCCTGTTCACAAAAAGAAGAGGCGCATAGTATGTGTTTAGAAGTATTTTGTCATCTTCCTCTGTCCTTTAGCATCTCGCTCAACCCTTTTCTTTTTCTCGAAAAAGAAAAGCGTTGAGGGAATAAGAAAAAGGAGCGGAGTCTATGGACTCCGCTTGACGGAATTGTCGCCAGGATTTTATAAATTTCTCAATAACCGGCGCTAACTTTTCCAAAACAAGAGAACGAATTTCAGAGCCCTTAGCTATACAATAAAAACGAGGATCAAATGGATGGCAGTATGCTCTAGCACGTTCTTCACTTAGGCCATTTTCTGGTCTAATATAGGCCATTATCTCCTAGCAAATCACGCATTTCTCTTTCTCTGAATATTCTGACATCTTTCCACCTTTTATCCTATTTTGGGAATTGACTTAACGTTATCAAAAGTATTCCGTCATCTTCCTCTGTTTTAGCATCTCGCTTCTGTTCAGGTATTCTCCGATGGGTATCCTCAGCCTTGTTTTTATGTCTTCCAGGGCATCTCTCATGCTGCCGAACCTCTTCGGCTTTTTTGATAACGCCTTCCTTACGTTCTCCCGGACTTCCCACA
>JAHEXG010000078.1 GCA_023252215.1 Candidatus Altarchaeales archaeon | reverse complement strand
ACATTTTCGAGGCCTTTTATTTATGTTGTAGCGTTCGAACAATGCCTTCATTTCTTTATCCGTTTTCGCGGGTTTAATGCCCAGCTCCTTGTTTGCCAGGTGCTCTTTGTGGTCCTTTATGACCTGGCGCAGCATTGATTCTTCGGGATTAGCCGCAAGAGTTGTAAGCCGGTTCATTTGCACCCCGATCGTTTCCAGGTTAACGCGTAATAATCGGGCATATTCCTTCAGGCTCATCCCTGGGCGGCTTTTCATCAGTAAAAACAAACGCCTGAGCTTGTTCCATTTCTTGTTGCGGGAAAGGGCCTTGGAGACTTCCTCTTCATTTATCCTGCGCAATCTTTCGAACCAGTCGATGACAGTTTCGGGTTTGACATCGAACAGGTCTGCCAGATATTCCTTTGACACGCCGGGATTATCCCTTATGATGACGTACGCGGGTCGGACAGCAGTCCAGGCTTTGTGTCTCCGGAGGATCCCTGCAACCGCAGGGTCGGTAATCCCTCTCTTACCCAGTTCCTGCATCCGCTCCTGTATCTGGTAATAGGTCACGGGAGATTCTTTGGTGCTTATCTGCGTAGCAAGCTCCATGATAGATAAGCCAGGGGAATTGACGATATAATCCAGGAGAACGTCTTCTATTGGGCGGGTCCGGCCTGAGTTTATGTTTTTTTGTCCTTCGATGCCTGCGATAGACATCCTGCCATTTATTTCCGAACCCGTCCCTTTTACGAGATCCTCTGGTGATCCTATGGTTCCGCTATCTCTTGTTTGCCTGTTCTCTTTGGATTTAACGTAAACCTCTCTTGTAGATACGTTTCTCATGGGTTCGTCTACTATCAGCATCCCTCCCTGTTTGAGGTTGTCTTTCAGTACGCCTGTGAATTCCTTAGCCCAGGCAATGGACCTTTCAATCGCGTCTCTTTCTGCACCGGGATATTTCGATATCACGGTGTGTCTCCAGAGAACCGCATCCGCAGGCTCGCTTTCTCTTAGGACATGCCATGACGCCTCATCGGTTATGTCGGCGTATGCCAGGGAGTACTCGATGTTCACGTATTCTCTGATTACGCCCGGCAGGGAGGACCTGTAGGATTCGATCGCCTTTTTCGCAGCTTCGAGGTTCTCCAAATTAATGTCCCAGCCTGCGAGAAGGATATTGATGCTGCGAACGTTCGATCCGTCCAATGATCCGTTTCTCTTTAATTCAGTGATCTGTTCTATCGCTGTCTGAGCCAGAGAGACGAGTTCTATTTTTCCATCCCTTCCGCCTCCGACGCCCACGCTCTTATACATAATAGAAGAGGCGCCATCATGTGATGCGTTCCTATCGATGGCTGCGCCTACGCCCTCAGCCAATGCCTTCCTGTCCTCCGGCCGTAGCCCGTAAGACCATGGGATGACGCTCTTTTCCAGGAACGCATTGCTGAACAGCGCCTTACGCAGGAACTCGGGGTCCTGTCTTATATGTTCCGCGTATGGCAGGAAGAAACCCGCGATTATCGTAGGGATAGTCCGCAGGTGCCTGAGCCGCGGCTCATGCGACCTACGGGCTTCCGAGCCTCTGCCGGCCGCTAACTCTGCGTCTATAAGGGAACGTATGCTACCTGCGAGAACTGATACTCTGCTAGTGGGGTCTCTTTGCACATATTTCACCCTCAGGGTATTGTCCCCCTCAGGCCCCATTAGAAAGATCCCGCTTTTGTCCTTCTTTGGATCGTATTTCCTGCCGGGAGCCTCCTGCGCAAGTCTTCGTACCTTTCCGGCTTCGGACGGGTTTGACGATGCGTGTCCTTTTATTGATTCGTCTTGTGCCTGCAGGCGAACAATATCCAGTAGGTCTGGGTCTGCCATGGAAAGGGCTTTTTCAATGGTCTTCTTTAGGATCGGCTCTATGCCGTTTAGTTCATTGATGAGGGCCTTTTGCCCATAGGTTTTCACATACGTCGTTGTATAAGACTTTAGAACTGCTTCTTCGAATTTTGTTTGGGGTAACCCGGAGATTATCATCGAATATTTTCTGATTCTGCCAACGCCGATGTCCCAGAGGCGCGTAGACAAGTCTATACCCTTTTGGACTACGAGAGCCACATCAAAGTCTGTGATAACGCATTTCCCCTCGGACACTATTACATTGCTTAAATTGAGGTCGTTGTGTATGACTCCCATATTGTGCATCCTGCATGCTTGAATGCCCAATTCCGTGCTCAAACGCTCGAACTCATCGTCTCTCGGATTATGTCTTATGAACTCATGCAGTGTTAACCCGTCGATGTACTCCCAAAAGATGGTTCTTTTATCTTCGCTATTGCCGAGAATATTCGGAACATTGACGCCACCCTCAGACAGTCGTCGTATTATCTCAACCTGCCGGTCAACAAATGACATTGCAAGCCAGTTTTTCGCGAAAATAATCGGGCTCACCCGGTTGTTTTTCAGTATGTACCCCCCAAGGCTCTTGATAGTAGATAACGGGGGGATAGTTTTGGCAATGAGTCCTCCGTTTGTGTCCGACTCGATCCGCCAGACCTTATTATTTATCCTTTCAACTTCGACGGGTGAAAATTTAACAATCACTTCTCCGCCCGGGCGACCCCTGCCGTCTACGCCGACTACGCAAACTGATTCCGGGACATCGATAGTCAGTTGGCCGTTGTCTCCGGCATAAACAGGATTCCGGACTGATACTCTGCCAACTTGATCGGCAGCCCATCCAGTAAAGTTTTCAATTTTATCCATCAACGTACGGGGTAGGATGAAATCGTGCTTTAATTCCACGCCGAAACTCGTGACTGGTATGATCCTGCCTTGCGCATTCCCGTCAAAGTTCGCATCGATCTCGTCCTTCAATTCCGGGCTGATGTTTCGGTCATACGTCTCCGTGCGCTTAATAGTGTCCTGTGCAGCCCTCAACTTTTCAAAGCGAAGTTTGTCTTCGATATTCTTCATAGCTTCCGGCAAAGCGGTCTCAAGTTGCGCTACCAGTTCCGGCCTCCTCGCGTGTATCTGCGCGAGCAGCGCAGAATCGCCGGTTATCGCAACCTCAAGGACATCATTCAGCCTGATCCGGGCAACGTCTCCCTTCTTTAGCGCATCTGCGACACTTTCAACTCGCTCCTTTCTTCCTGCCTCGTCCGCGAGAATATAATTCTTCAGCATCCGGACGGGGTTTTTTGTCTTGTCTTCGGCAGTTTCATGGTAGATCATCTCGCCTTTTACTTCATCGATGCCTTCGGAGCCGAGCAAAAAAACCCCTTTGTTGTCCTTCTTTGGATCGTATCTCCTGCCGGGAGCCTCCTCTTTAAGTCCTTGGACTTTCGCATCTTCGGACGGGGTTATCCTGAATCCGAGGCTGCTGTCCGGATCTCTCAGGTAGAGAAGTTGTGCCATCGGCTGGTAATGCCATGCAAAGGATTGTATTTCTTCGAATACGTCCGCGGATTCCGGCGAGTCCTTTAGTTCCCCTATTTTTTTGCGCATCGCCGGGGCCTTTTCCTCGGCCATGATCTTGTCGATCATTCCATTCCTTTTATCGAGGTATCCTGGCTCTCCGGGTTTGACTTGTTTTAGTTCCAGCATAGCCTTTTTAATGGAAATAAACCATCGGCTATTCTTATTTTCGTAGTCTTCGACTATACCTTGGATAAATTTCTCTGTGGAGGAATCCCTTGACCGGATGATCTCGAGGATGTTCTTGTTTTCCTCAAGAACTATTCGCAATTCAGCGAGATGTTTGTCATATGCAGACTTTGCGTCGACCGCAGGATTCGATCCCAGGTAAGGCTCCAGGCTGTGTTCTTCTATGTATTTTATGACTTTGTCGTAGACTGCGTCCTGTATCCGGTTATCCTTGATGTTATTAAGGCTCAGGGCCTCGGGCAAAGCCGGGTCAGACCTGAATTTGGTTCCTATCTTCCGGTAGAACCCGTTTGTCGCGTCATGGGAGACCGCCAGATATTTTATCCCGTATTTTTCCGACAGGACGATCCCTGCAAGGTCTGCCATGGAATGGCCTATGTGATCGTATTTTCCGCCGTGAGACCCGTAATATTCTTTTAGTATCCCCTCGTCTACGTGCTCATAGTTCATGTTCCAGAGGACTGGTAGCCCGGTCTCGTTATCGGCCTTTACGCCTGCGACCGAAACAATTACTCCCTCTTCTCCGATGTCGACAAATTCCCTGATGAGCTGCCGTTCCTCCTCGGAACGCATCAGATCCTTGTTCTGGGGATGTGGGTCTATGAGGTATATGTTCAGCGATGAGATGCTCCCTTCGGATTCCAGAGCCTTGTATCTCAGTAGGAATTGTTTCCCGTCCGGGGCGGTCCATGAGTAGCCTTCCGGGGCATTCCCCAGCCGGATGTACTCGTCCAGATCGAATCCCTCTGCGGACAGGGACGAACGTATTCGTGCGCCGGCTAATTGTTTGAGCAACGGCTCATATTTCCCTACATTGGCTGTTTTGAGTTTTTTCAGGAAATTATTCACCGCATCCCTGTTCTTTTGTTTGGAGTCTACCTCTATCAACAATTTTGTGAATTGATCAAAGTTTATGTCCATCAAAGTCAGCAGGCGGTTAAGGTATACTACTCCGTTCTCTTTATGGTCGAGCCTTTCGACCGCTCTTTTGACCTGGCGGGTGGTCATATAAAGAGATTCGACCCATGTGTTCATCCAATCGGCCGGGACGAATTGCCCCCCGCCTTTTATCCCGCATTTTAGGGCCTCATCCTTGTTGTTAACTATCCGGTAAGTATCATCTAATTTTAGGCCAAGCATCTTTGCGTAGGATTCCACGGCAGACCTGATGTTCATCGACTCCTCCATCGGAATGCCTGCCTCCATGGATTCCTTTTGCGCCCACAACGTGTAGAAGTCCCCCACCAACCGGTAATAACCGTACCTCTGTCTCCGGGAGAAGCCGTTCTTCCCGATCCTCCGGTCGCACTCGTCAACTATCTTTTTGGCATAAATCTCGGCATCCACGTAGTTCCCGGACTTCATATCCTGCCTGAGCATTATCTCATAGAAGACCCGGTGGTCGTCGAGGGGATCGTTCTCCCTGAACATCCCGCCCTTCACGTCAGGCTCTTCAAGCATCCTGCCGCCTTCGTCCCCCCTGAACAGTTCAAACCAGCGGTCCTTGTTACCGGCCCACGCGAACAGATGGTTCTCGGTCTTCCTTATCCCCGCATCTATGCCTATGATTTCGCGGCACGTCCACACGTAGATAGGGACCAGTGCAAAGCAGCTGACCTTGACTGGCCCGCTCTCCTTTCTGTTCGCTTTGTTTATTTCCTGCCCCCTCATAGAATCGATCGCTTCCTTTGGATGGATCGATTTCTCGTCGAACGTGAACCTGGGACCAAAGTCCTTGGACGT
>JAHEXG010000024.1 GCA_023252215.1 Candidatus Altarchaeales archaeon | reverse complement strand
TTACAGTCTTCTCTCCAACTTCCTGACCAAGAGCCTTACCGTCGTTCCTTACGCCAAAGTACAGGACGCCTTTCCCGTGCTTGTTTAGCATCGAAGCAATGGACACCACTGCGTCTTTTAGCTCAGATGCCAGCAGGCATGCCCTCGAAGGGCAGTGGACTTCTTAAGCTCTAAAGTCTCGGACTCGGAAAGATCGCACTTTACCATTATGGTACTAATAGCGTCTTGCCGCCTTATATTCCCTACAGAGCGACAGAAAAATAAACAGGTTGCGGACGCCCCACCCCCTTAATTTATGAAGGAACTGAGGCAACAACCCGGACGACGCCGACGGAAGGCCGCGTTTTTGAACTTCTCGTCGCCTGCGGGCTCCTCAACCCTTGCGGGCTGCATAACGGGCTTTTTAAGGTTCGCTCCCTTCGGTCGCTCAGCCCAAATCCACCGACCTGCGGGTCGGGGACCACGTAAAAAGCCGGTCGTTAGGCGTAACTACGCAAATGTAAAAAAAGAATTTGTCCGAGATAAAAAGAGAGGGAAAAGATTTTTTTATCTTCTTGGTTTTCCTCTTCTTTTCATCCTTTTCAGTCTTTGGCGTTCAGCCATTTCTAGTAGGTAGGGCTGTGGTTCTGCCAGGGATATGAATTCTTCCATGGGTGCCGGGAATTCTTTTCCTTGGGCTTTGCAGACTTCTCTTGCTAGGATCCAGTATATGAGTGCTATCGAGTTTTTTCCTTTGTTGTTTGAGGGTATGACTATGTCTATGTTTTTGAGTCTGGTGTTTGTGTCGCATATTGCGAGTATGGGTATCCCCATTATGGCTGCTTCTTTTATTGCTTGTTGGTCTGCGTTGGGGTCTGTTACTACGAGTAGTTTTGGCTCGGAGTATGTTTCGATGTTCGGGTTTGTCAGGGTTCCTGATACGAACCGGTCTGTGAATGCTTTTGCTCCGGTGTATTGGGCGTATTTTCTTATGGATTTTCTGCCGTAGACCCTGTTTGATACCAGGAGTATTTCTTTGGGATCTATTCTTGATAGGAAGGCTGCTGCTACTTTTATTCTGTCGTTTATCTTTTTTACGTCGAAGACGCATAGTTTGTCGGGCCTTATCTTGTAGATGAAGGGCCTCATGTCGCTTGTCCTGTATTTCAGGCCTACGTGTATTCCGTTCGACAGGTAATCGTCTAGTGGGACCAGCAGTTCTTCTTCTACTCCGACCATTACGTCTTGTTCGTCAGCCATTTTTTTATTCTGTTTCTTCGACTATTACTTCTTCTTCGAATTCTTCTTCCGGCGCTTCCTTTGTCTCCTTCGGTTCTTCTTCTATTTCTTCTTCGTCTAGTGTTATGTCCGGGATTATCTTGGATTCCTTGCGGATCCTTTTGTCTTCTTTTATCTTGATTGTGATCGGCAGGATTCCTTGTTTTAGTTCTAGTCTTGCTATTTCCAGGGGTTTTTCCATGCTCTTTGGGACTTTGACCAGTATCGGTGCGCCCATTTTTATCTGGAGGGCTCTTGCGCCGACCAGTCTTGCTACTTCGAATTTTGTGTAACTTTGAGTCATTTTTTTTGGTGAAGAGATTTGTTGGTCAGTATCTGCGGAATTTCATTACCTCGTCTATTACTTCGGTATGTGCGAGCATCATCCTTCTGCAGCAGTATCTCTCCAGGCCCAGGGCGTCTAAGACCTTTTTTGGGTCTTCTTTGTCTTTTGTTACTCTGGTGTTGAATTCCTCCCAATGTTGTGCCACGGGTGTCCCGCAGGTAAAACATCTTACTGGAATAATCATTTTTGTAATTGAATTATATTATTATTTTTTATCTGTATGATTTCTGTCTTCTGTGCCTTGGACCCTTGCTTGACTGGCTTGGCTTGTGTGTTTCCGTCAGCCTGTGGTCTCCGGCGATTAGGGTTCTTTCGTATTGGTGGTATCTTGCCAGCAGTTCGTCGCTTTCGCTGTAATCGACGAGGGCTCTTGCGATGGCCGAGGCCACTGCGTCGGATTGTCCCATTACTCCGCCGCCTGTTACGTTGGCGTTTATGTCGAGTTTGGTGGTGTCTAAGAATTCGGATGCCAATAGCAGGGGTACGCGTATTTTCTCTCTTGCTATGGGCGGCTGGTATACGTCAAGCGGTACGGAATTGATCCTGATAGTGCCTTTTCCTTCTACTATCGTGGCTCTGGCGATGCATCTTTTTCTTTTGCCTGATGAGTGGGCTATTTTTTCCATTTCAGAACTTTCCTCCTACTGCTTTGCATACCTCTGCTACGGATAGTCCTGAAACGGGTTTGCGCGCCTTTTCCAGTTTCTCTATCTTGGCAGATTTTACGTCGACGTTGTGAAACTTCTTTATCTCTTCTGTTGGTACGCCCATGTAGACCATCACTCTTGAAAAGGCGTCCCTGCCGCGGTATTTGTGCCAGGGAAGCATTCCGCGTATTGCTCTTCTGACGTATTTGTCGGGCCTTTTTTCGTGGTTCGGCCCTTTCAGCGGGCTGCCGATGTTCTGTATTTCAAGCCACCGGAGTTCTTTCTGGAGGATCATCTCCTTGCGTCCGGATAGCATGGCCTTTTCTGCGTTTATTACAATAACGTTTTCTCCTAATAGGGCCTGTTTTGCAACAAAGCTGCATACCCGTCCTAAAACAAGTCCTTCTGCGTCGACTATCATTTTAACCTATTAATCTGAGATTTGATCCTTTGGGGTTCTTTTTCATCAGGTCCTGTATGGACATCATCTTTCCGCCTGTTTTCTCTATCTTCTTTTTGGCTTTTTCCGAGAACTTGTAGGCTGCTATGTTTATTTTGTGTCCTAGTTCCCCGTCTCCGAGAACTTTTCCAGGGACTACCACTGTCTCTCCGTCTTTGGTGTACTTGGATAGCTTCCACATGTTCACTTCCCTTCGGTTCTTGCCGGACCTTGAAAGTTCGTCTGCCAGAGTCCTCCAGATCGCCGCATCTTCTTTGTTAGCGGACTCTTTAAGCTCCCTTATCAGATCCAGCCTTGTGGGGTCTTCGTATTCAACAGTCCTTGGCATTTTTCCTAATCCGATCTTGAACGTAAATTTAATTTATCTTATTCACTGGCCCCATATTGGGCCAGCCTTCTTTTCTTTTGGTAAAACTTTTCTTTTCTTTGAAAGAAAAGAAAAGGTTTGCGGGGGACGAGCTTCGAACTCGCGCAGACCTTCGTCACACGACCCTCAATCGTGCCCCTTTAGCCCACGGCGTCCCAAATATCTACTTTTTTGAATGTGAATAGGGGGTTTTTAAGACGTCTGTGTTTGGCCAGGCTCGGGCACCCCCGCATGTATATTTTTTTTATTGTTTTATACCTGCTTTGAGGTCTTCGATTTTCTGGTTGAATATGTTGAATGCGCTGTCTATTAGTTCGGGCAGTTCTAGTTGGTTGAATGTTTCTATGAAGAAATCGAAGCTTCCGTCTTCTTTTTGTTCGTATGATGCCAGGCCTCCTTGCCATTTCATGTGTCTTTTGCCTGTTCCGAGTTCTGCTCTTGCTTCGAATTTCACGCTTTGTTCCGGGGTTATCTTGGCGAGGGGTATTTTGTCGTGTACTGGCGTTATTTCCGGGTCCGTGGTTTTTAGTTCGCCTGAGTATACTGTTCCCGGGCCTTTCATGTCCATGGTGAGGGTGACTGTGCATTTTGCGCATCCTTTGCCTTTGCATGTGCATTCTTCCATGGTGTTGTAGGTTTTCAGGTCGGTTTTTATCGGCATCAGGCCGAGCCTTAGCGAGAGTATTTCGTCGTTTAATATGGACGAGTTCTCGTGAAAGGTCACGGAGTCTATTGCCATCGTCGGTATTTCGGATATGACGATGCGTCTAAGCGCGTTTGCCAATGATAGGTCCAGTCCTGAGACATTGAACCTTACCCGGTTTTCCGTTGCTTCGATTATGTTTAATTTCATTCTGTGAAACTAATTGATTAGGTTATTATACTCTTCGGCCTCTTTTACCGCCTTTGGGTCTGCATCCGCCGAACGGCATCGGAGTTACGTCTTCGATTCTTCCGATCACTAGGCCGCTTCTGGATATCGCTCTTATAGCGGACTGGGCTCCTTTGCCTGGGTATCTTGGTCCGTTGTGTCCGCCGGGTGCCCTTACTTTTATGTGTAGGCCTGTTATTCCCTTGTCTTTTATGTCTTCTGCGATTCTAAGCGCTGCCTGCATTGCCGCGTAAGGAGATGCTTCCTCTCTCTGGGACTTGACCATCATGCCGCCTGACTTGATGCTCAATGTCTCGGAGCCTGTTACGTCTGTTACGTGCAGGATCGTGTTGTTCTTGGACGAGTAAATGTGTAGTACGCCCCATAGTTCCCTTGTTCTTCTGACTTGGGGGGCTTCTGGAGCGCTTTCCGGCGCCGCGGCTGTCGTAGGTGCTGCGGTTTCTTCGGTCTTGGCCTCCGCTGGAGCTGCCTCGGTTGTCTTGGTTTTTTCTTTTTTCTTGGATTTGGATTCTTTCAATTCCTTTGATTCCTTTGCCGCTTCTATGGGCGAGGCTGCGGCTGTCTCTTTTTTCTTGGAATCGGTTTTGCCCTCTTCTGTTTCCTTATCCTGCTTCTTTCGGGGCTTCTTTTGCTTGGTCTCTTCCTTCTCCAACGTTAATCACCTTGATCTTTTCACTTACTTTTTCGCTTATCTTTATGAGGTCTTCCTGGTTTTTGGGTACCGGGTATTTGGGCACCGCGACCGCGTTTTCTCCTATGAGCACGTGTCCGTGCACTACAAGCTGCCTTGCCTGCTTTGCTGTCCTGGCCAGGCCTTTCTTGACGACCAGCGTCTGTAGTCTTCGGTCCAGTATGTTTTCGACTGTGAGCGCCAGTACGTCATCCAGTGACCTTGAGTCCAGTACGCCCAGAGTGTTTAGTTTGTCGAGCAGTTCTTTCTTGTTTTTTTCAACCGATTCGCCGCTTGAAGCAAGAAGGGCTCTCGCCTGCCCGCGGTATCCGCTGAGCGCGGTCTTTGCACGCCATATTTCGCGCTTGTTCTTTAGGCCGTATTTCCTGACAAGATCGTTCTCTTCCGTGAGCCTCTCAATCCTCCAGGGGTGCGTGGGCCTGCTGTATCTCCTGCGCGGTTTTCTTGGATCTCCCATCTTATATCCTCATTTGAATGTTTATTCTTTTTTAGGCTTCTCGGCTGCCGGCGCCGCGGCTTTTGGCGCAGCTGCGGGGGCTGCTCCCTTGGCTCCTCCCCCGGATGCCTTCGGTGCGGCTGCTGCCGCAGCCGCCTGGGCGCTCTTCTTTCTGCTGACGCCGATCGCGCTTCCAGTCCTGAAAGAGGTTCTTGTCCTCTGCCCGCGAACCGGTAAGCCGAGTATGTGTCTTACGCCTTTGTATGATTTGATCCTCTTTTGCCTGGTGATGTCTTCTCTCTGCGATATTTCCAGCTCGGATCCTGTTAGATGCAGGTTTTCTCCGGTAACGTAGTCGTTCTGCCGGTTGGTCATCCAGGAGGGAATGTTTTTGTTGAGTGTTAGAATGTTTTCCTCGATCTTTGTTATCTCTTCTTCCGTGAGGCTTCCGAGTTTTATTTCTTTGTCTATGCCCATGATGTGCATCATCGCTTGGGCGGTGTTTTGGCCTATTCCTCTTATCTTGGGCAGAACGCGGTAGACTTCTTTGTTTCCGTCCAGTACGATGCCTGAAACCCTGACCAGTTGCCTGAAGTTAGCATCGACCGGCGTATCAGAAGGCTTTTTCTCCGGGGGCTTGCCTGGGTGCTGGTGTTGACCTGCTTTCTTCTCAGGCTGCTTTTCTTGCTTCTTTTTTTCTGTCTTTTCGTCGACCCTGGCGGCTCCTTCCTTTTTTTCCATTCTACTAAAGAGTCTTATGTTATGGTACTCAGCCTTTATAAGCCAGCGCAGCGCATCACACCATTCTATAGAAATCCTTCCACAGACGGGAAAAACGCCCTCGCCAGCCCGATTTAAAAGACTGACTCGATCTTGAAGAATATAATAATAGTACCTTGTGGTTAAAAATGGGCCAACTATTAACCTACGTTAAATAGGCAGTATTTGTCAAATAAGAGTAGACAATCATAGCCATCGATACGTGAATGCGAGATACAATGTTTGGGGCGATTAACGCATATTTCCGGGCATAGTAAAAAACGGGCCAAATGCTTTCTTCAGGGGTATCACCCATAATTTTATCCCACTCTGTAAACTCGCCAGTAAAAGCATCCACAGAGACAAAATACTTTATGCTATAAAAAAAGCCGGCATAATCGCTAGGTATTTTTCTTACGGCAACAAACCAATAAAGAGACTTGTTCGAGACCATAAGCCGGGTATAATCGTCCAAAAGTAATAGGGAATCAGGAGAGACTAAAATGCCGTTCTTCTCTTTCTCTGCCCACTCATCAGTCAAGTTAGTGCGCTTACTGTCTAAATCGTACATCGCGCCTTTCTTTTTCAAGAAGAATCCTGCCAACCTGAATGCTTCGATCTTGGATATTTTGGGTTCGGTGTTAACGTCATCTGACACTTTCCAATTCTTTTTAAAGAAGACCACAGAACCATCACCTCGTATGAGAACATTAATAAAATCTTCGTCAGCCGTTACCCCTCGGATAACATGATTCCAGCGAACTACCCACTCTCCGTTGCGTGAGGTAACCGGTCCTAAAACGGCGTTTCTATCGGGTAATCTACTGTACGTTCTTACAAATTCCTCCGCAATCCTAGAGGCCGATTCCGGAGTCACTTCCTCTCTTCCCGGAAATTCTGGCATCCCTAACGCATCATAGCTCGTTAACTCCCCAGTCAAAGGATCTGTCTCTTTATGCACAAACTCGTCTCCAAAATTATTTATCAAATATTGCTTTAGAAGCTCTCCCCGCTCACTATTTGAAAGGTTCTCAGTGGAATTGAGGATATCCGCCACAGCCTTCTGAACCCTATCGGATTTTTGTGTCCGGGTCTCTTCACTACCTGTCGCATAGACGGAAGATAGGATACAGAAGAACAAAACAAAAATAATTATACTCTTACTGAACAACATAATCACTCCAAAGAAATATAAGAAGACTTAACTTAAGACCCAAAATCAGGAGGGTTAAAAAAAGACGTAATCTGTTATCTGTTCAGGAACAAGTAGCTTACTCGATGAGATACAGCATGTTGTCCTCGACCTTGTACATAAGCGGAGACACTGCGATCTTGGGATATTTTTCGTTCAGCCTGTTTGCCTCGCTTACGACGAAGTCTATTGCGTTGTCTATCTCAAACATCGGGGCATAGTTCATGAAATGCTCCTCGGCCCGCTTTTCGTCCCACCCCGCCTTTTCAACCAGGCCCTGGATGAACTGCTCCCTTCTCGACATTAGATTAACCATGCCGCAGTTCGTATGGCCGATCAATACCACATGGGTTACCCCGCCTATTGCGACCGCGTATGATACCTTGAACTCGCTGTACCGGAGGTTTGCGCCTCCGGTCCTTATTATGTACGCAAAGTTCTCCGGGATCCTCAGATGCTTGCGGTTGTCCATGCACATGGCTATTAGTAGTTCAGCAGTTTCATGCTTCCTGAAAGGCGATCCGAGATTATTATATCTGAGCAGTTCCCCTACAGGAGTTGACTTGAGGTTACCCGGAATATCCTCCTCCTTTACGACTCTTCTTAATTCAACCATCTGTCATCGCCTCATTAAACAGTTAATTATTTGAGGGGACGGCATAAAACAAGCCAGGCCTAAATCCCCCCAGGTGAGATACTCTCTGCACTGCTTCCAGTAACTATAAGTAAATAAACCCAGTCAGGATTAGATTAGGACACAATATTTTAGGTGCAGGCAACGCCTACATGCCCCCACCGGAGCCATCCGGACCACACACCGTCAGTGGTCCCACGGGGACCACACCTTCTTTCTTTGGGATGAAACAATCCCTTCTTTGAGAAGGGAGGTTCGCCGAGGATGAGATTCGAACTCATGATCCCCTTGCGGAGAACGGGCTCTCAAGGCCCGCGCGTTAAACCGTGCTCTGCCACCTCGGCATATGTAATGAACATGAATGCCGACATGCCGACATTCGTCGTCACCTCGGCATATGTAATGAACATGAATGCCGACATGTCCGGCTGCGGCCGGCCACCTCGGCATATTGAACATGAACCGAGATGTCTGGCAAGCCAGCCACCTCGGCGTATTGAATGAATATGTGGTGTTGCGTGTTATATGTCCGTGTTTCGTATTATTTTCTTGTTATGATCGTTCCGGTTATGGGTTTGGGTGATGTGTGTAATTGTTTTATTGTCGCGGGTAAAAAGTGCGCCGTGATCGATGCGGGTAGTCCGCGTCTTGTTTTTGAGAAGCTTGGGGACTTAAATATTGGTATCGATTATTTATTAACTACGCACTATCACTATGATCATGTTTCCGGGCTTCCTTTTTTGAAGGATAATCTGGGCGGCGTCGTAGCTGTGCATGAGGCTGATTCTTCTGCCTTGGAGGAGGGCGATAAGAGCCGGGTGTTGTCTTATCTTTTTGACCGGGAGTGTCCTATGGTCTCCGTTGGTTGGAAGCTTAAGGACGGGGATCTGGTTGATCTGGGCGGTTTGGTTTTGGAGGTTATCCATACTCCGGGGCATACGCCGGGGTGTGTTTGTTTTTATGAGCCTGTTTCTAGGTCTCTTTTTTCCGGGGATACCGTGTTTTCTGACGGCGTTGGCAGGACGGATTTTGCAGGCGGGAGTTTCAGTGATCTGAAAAAGTCCGTTGAGAGGCTTGTTAAATTGCATAAGGAACGGGGCGTGGGAACTGTTTATCCGGGCCACGGGCCTGTTTTTCATGGCTGGGAATTGGAAGGTATTTACAGGGAAAATTTCGGTTGACCTGGCGGTTTGGGGGTTTATTTGATTCTGTAATCAGAATAATATATCTTTAGGTAATATGCGAATTGCGGTTATCGATCGGGAGCGCTGCAAGGTCAGGATCTGCGGCCTGCAGTGCAAGAAGTGTTGTCCCATGGTGAAGACTGGGAAGGAGACCGTTATCGTAGATGAGGATAGCGGGAAGCCTATTATCGTCGAGGACATGTGTTCCGGCTGCGGCATCTGTGTTAAGAAGTGTCCTTTTGATGCTATTCAGATAATCAATATCGTCGAGGAGGTCGGCGAGCCTATCCATCAGTATGGGGTCAACGGGTTCCGTTTGTATAATCTGCCTACTCCCAAGGAAGGCGTCGTCGGGATCGTGGGTGCGAACGGTATCGGTAAGACTACTATGATGAAGATCCTCTCGGGGGAATTGAAGCCTAATCTTGGCCGGGAGGGCGCGGATTGGGGGGAGGTTGTTGATCGGTTCCGGGGTAAGGAGATCCAGAATTATCTGGAGAAACTGTCCCGTAAGGATTTGAAGGCTGTTTATAAGCCGCAGCATGTGGATAAGATCCCGGTTCACGTGAAGGGGGATGTTCGCGGCATATTGGAGAGATCTGATACAAGCGGGCGCATGATGGATATAGTGGAAAAACTGGATCTTTCTAACGCGTTTGAAGCGGATATGAAGGAGCTTTCGGGCGGCGAGTTGCAGCGTGTGGCCTTGGCCGCCTGCCTGGCCAGAGACGCGGACGTGTATCTGATCGACGAGCCGTCCAGTTATTTGGATGTCCGGGAGCGCATCAATATGGCTAAGGTCATACGCGAGATCGCCGAGAAGACCAAAAAGTATGTCTTTGTCATAGAGCACGACCTTATCGTTTTGGATTATCTTTCGGATTACGTTCACGTGATATACGGAGCCCCTGGAGCGTATGGTGTCATATCGAATATCAAGGGCACTCGGGTGGGTATTAACGAATATCTGTCGGGCTATTTGAAGTCTGAGAATGTGCGTTTCAGGGAGGAGATAAGATTTGACGTGCGGCCTCCTAAGGAGAAAAAAGAGATCAAGGAAAAAATCGATTACCCTGAATTGAAGAAGCACTATGAGCGCTTCAAGCTGGACGTGGACTGCGGAATGATCGAAGGCCCGGAGATGCTTGGGATACTTGGAAAGAATGCGATAGGTAAGACTACTTTTGTCAAGATGCTTGCGGGGGTAATTGAACCGGACAACACGAAACTTGACCTGAACCTGAAGGTTTCTTATAAGCCGCAGTATATCGAAGCACAGGACGCGCTGGTCGTGTCTTTGCACCCTGACCCCGAACTCGTGGAAAGATTCAGGATACGACATCTCATGGATAGGAACATGAACGACCTATCAGGCGGGGAACTGCAGAAGGTGGCGATCGTCGACTGCCTGAGCAAAGACGCAGACCTATATCTGTTGGACGAGCCGTCGGCTTATCTGGACGTCGAGGAGCGATTGAAGATGTCAAAGCACCTGAAAAAATATATCGAAGACCACAGGAAAAGCATATTAGTGGTAGACCACGATATCATGCTCATCGATTATTTGTCGGACCAGTTGATGATATTTTCCGGGGAGGGGGGAAAAAGCGGGCATGCGACTAAGCCGATGGATCTGCGAAGCGGGATGAACAGATTTTTGAAGGACATGAATACGACGTTCCGCAGGGATGCCGAGACAAAGAGGCCGAGGATAAACAAGCCGGATTCGGTGAAGGACCGGGAGCAGAGAAGCAGCGGGGAATATTATTATGTGGAGTGAAAACTATCACCACGTCTCAATCCTCAGTTCTTTTATCCTCTTGAAGTGTTCGTCTCTTGTCACCAGGGTTTCGTTGTTGGCGATCGCCGCTCCCGCGATGAGTGCGTCCGTCTCGCCTATCGTTTGTCCGCTTGATTGTAGTTCTTGTAGTATGCAGGCTGCTGTTTTTGACGCTTCTCTGTCCATTTCCAGTACTGGGATATTTGCCAGGAAGTCTTCGAGTCCTGCGGTTTTTTCCGGCCGGTTTGATCGGCATATTCCTTTGTATAGTTCGAAGAGGTTTATGCTTGTCGTGTTGATCGGTTCTCCTGAGGCTTCCATGCTGTTTATTTTCCTGACTGCTTGTGGATCGTTTCTGAGTACCGCGATTATGTAGTTTGTGTCTAGGCAGGGCATTTTAGAGTTCTAAGTCTTTTGTCTTTGATTCGTGTCTTTCTTTTTCTATTGTTTTGAATATTTCTTCCATTTCTTTGTCGTCTTTCCAGATGCCTGCAAAGGAAGACAGCGGCTTTTTTACCTCATTCTCTGTTACCTTCATTACGACGTTTGAGAAGGACTCTTTGCCCTTCTTTAGGTTATAGAGTCTCTTGTAGGCTTCGTCTGAGAGCGAAATGACCTTTGTCATATATGTATATATGCATGCATGCATATAAATTGGGGGGGGTCCGAAATTTATTCTGGAGTTCTTATATATTTCTTTATGTTGTCTGATAGAGGCTCGGTCTCCGGGGATGGAACGAATTTCCTGCGAGCCGTTTTTGCCTGGATGTTTTTTGGATTGTTGTTGTCTGCTGCTTCGGCTTTTTTTGTGTTGGCCAGTCCGGGTCTTCAGGCGTTCGTAATTAACGCTTACGTCATTCTTGCGATCATAGAGCTTGTGCTTGTCGTGGTGCTTTCCTGGCTTATCAATAAGATCCCAACGCCGGTTGCCATGCTGTTATTCGTCGTTTACTCGCTTGTTTCAGGAGTTACGTTGCTTGCAATTGTGCTGGCTTATACTGAGACATCGGTTGCCATGGTTTTCCTTATCACCTCAGGAATGTTCGGCGCCATGAGCGTATACGGGTTTGTCACAAAAAGGGATCTCTCAGGATTGGGTGCGATGCTTTTCATGGCTTTGGTAGGGATCATACTCGCCTCGATCGTCAACATCTTCCTGAATAACGCGGTAATAGACCTGTTGACTTCCATCGTCGGAGTCATCATCTTCACAGGCCTTACGGCTTATGACGTGCAGAGGATCAGGAGGATTGGTATAGACGCGGGCGGGGATAGCAAGTATGCGATAGTCGGCGCACTGGCATTGTATCTTGATTTTATCAACCTGTTTATCAGCCTGCTTCGGCTTTTCGGAAAGAGAAGGGACTAGCTCGGATGAGTGGGCGCACATTATTTTATCAGTTTGTAGTCCACGCACATCCTTGAAAGCTGCGGCGAATAGGTCCCGCATTCAACCGCATCAAGGACTTCTATTTTATGCCCCAATTTAGAGCAGATGTTTTTTACTTCCTGAGCCGCTTCTTCGGTTGTGCCGGCGAATGTGTAGTAGTGTATGACTCCTCCTTTTTTCAGCGCAGGAAGCGCTTTGTCGAGGAAGTTTCCGGCGTCCTTGGGTAGGGGCATGATTATGCGGTCGAATTTTCCGTATTTGCCTGCTTCTGCCCCGGCGTCTCCGAGGACGGCCTTCACGTCCGCCTTGTTTAGGCGGATGTTTTCCTTCATGTACTCTACCGCGGAAGGGTTCAGCTCTACTGCGTAGACTTCTTTGGGCCTGGCGGTCTTTGCTATCAGTATGGCGTATGGGCCGATGCCTGCGAACATTACTAGTACGCGTTCTCCCGGTTTTACCTGTTTTGCGACGCGCATCCTCTCGGTGCCCAGGCGGGGGGAGAAATACGAGGTCGTTATGTCGAGCTTGTACTCGCAGCCGTATTCTCTATGAGTCGTCTCGGTGCGTTTCTCGCCTGCGATCACTTCGACGTTGCGTGTCCGGTATTCCGTGCCGACGCTGGTGGTTTTATTGGCTGCGACCTTGAGGTTCTTGAATGTTTCCAGCAGCGCTTCTCCTATTATCTTCTTCTTTGCGGAAAGTTCTTTTGGTATCTCAAGTACCGCAATGTCTCCTATGATGTCAAAAGCGTTTGGGAGATGAGCCAATTCCTCTGCTGATAGTCTGCCTTCAAGCGTTTCCCGCAGGGATGCGCTTTTTCTTTTTGCGGCTTTTCCTTCAAGGTTTACAAGCTCTGCGCCGGGGTAGTCTGCGGCCCGGGTTACAGGGATCAACAGGTATCCGTCCGTCTTCTGTATCTTGCGGGCCTTGTCCAGTACGCCTTCGGAAATGAGTTTTTTTCTTGCCTCTTCCCCGCTGCCGCTCTTAACTTTTAGATGCATGTTCGCTTGATTTTTTTATTTTCTCTATTATCCGGCTGCTGCTGGAAAGTTCTCCTTCCATGTGCGCATCTATTCGTATCACCTTTGCTTTGAGGCTGCGTTTTTCCAGTTCTGCCTGTAATTCGTTTTCGTTGAATTTCTGGTTTCTTCCCAGGGCGATTATGTCCGGGTTTATGTCTTTTATCGGTTTATAGAAGTCTGCGTGGTCTCCCAGGATCGCTTCGTCAACCGGTTTCAGCGCAGATACTAGTTCCAGCCGCTGCCGCTCGGGTATTATGGGATGATTCTTTCGTTTCTCTGCGTTGCGGTCTCTTGCGACTATCACCACCAGCCGATCTCCCTGTTTCTTTGCCTCTTCCAGGAATAATACGTGGCCGGGGTGCAGTATGTCGAAGACTCCGGTGGCGACTACTGTTTTCATGGTTTTCGGATATTTATATGATTAAAATTGTAAGTATTAAATCCTTTTAATATGGCCAGCCAAGTAGACCTTAAATTCAGGAACCTTGAGGTTAAAAGATTCGCAAACTATGCGGAGGGACCGGTCAACGTACACAACAACAGCAACGTAAAGACTGTGTTAAAGATAGAGGGAAAACTGGCGATAGATTTCACGTTCACGTGCAGCTTCGAACCGGGCATAGGCCTCATAAAGATAGAAGGGGACATAACGCT
This sequence comes from Candidatus Altarchaeales archaeon, assembly GCA_023252215.1. GTDB lineage: Archaea > Altiarchaeota > Altiarchaeia > IMC4 > QMZM01 > CAIYYO01. Next base: position 9,165 of record JAHEXG010000024.1, on the reverse strand, counting down.
GCGCGACTCAGAGGAAAACATCGAGCGGGCCATGAAAGAATGGGACAAAGGAGCAAAGAACCTGCCCACAGACGTCGCAGAACGGGTGCACAACGCCATACTCTCAAGCTGCATAATAGAATCCGTCGTGCTCTCAAAGGAGATGGGGCTGCCGGCGCCCATACCCCTTCCAACGGTAGCCATGCCGGCCAAAAAAGAACCCGGCACAGGAGACCCAAAGATCTCGGACGACACCAGACACTATATCCGTTAGCTGTTTGATTATAATTCAACAAAACACTAATAATATATCATTCAAACAAAAATGAGCGGTTCCTGTCCGATGTGCGGAGGCCAACTCGTCATGAAACAAGTCGACTACGAAGTCTCCGTGGGACCGCACCAGAAAGTCATAAAAGTGCCCGCATTCGTATGCAAAAAATGCGGAGAACGAGTATACACAGACGAAGCCGACGAAACCATAAAGAAACTGGAGGAAGAAATGGGAGCGATCGACCAGGAATTTTAGACGTTCATAAACACGATAAACAAAAGAAAAATGGAAAGAATATACACAATACCCCTCAGAGAGGTATTCGACGCCCCTAGACCCAGAAGAGCCAACAAAGCAGTGAAGGTCATAAGAGAATACGTTGCCAAGCACACCAAGGCAGAGACGGTAAAGATCGACGCTTCACTCAACGAGGCAGTCTGGGAGCATTCCAGGGAAAAGCCCCCGAGGAAGGTAAAAGTAAAAGTAGTGACAGAAGAAGGCGTAGCAGTAGCATCTCTCGTAGAGGAATAATCCTTAAACCATGTCTTATAAACAAACGTCGGTAAACGGCGAAGATTTCGTAGGCCTCCTGGGCCTCGCAACCGACAAATACGCCCTAATATCTACAGGATTCAAAGACGCACGCATACTGGAAGTTGCGACCGTCAAGACCAACATATACGGCACAAACCTTCTCGGAATGTTCTGCGCAGGAAACTCAAACGGCCTCCTGGTACCATATTTTATAGAGAACGAAAAGATCAACTGGATCAAAAAACAGCTAAAAGAACACGGCGTAGACATAAACATAGAAAAAGTCGACGACACATACACCGCGCTCGGTAACCTCGTATGCGCGAACGACAAAGCAGCCATCATAAGCACGGAATTCAAACACCACAAAGTATTCGAAGACGCGCTCGGCGTAGAAGCAGTCAAAAGAGACATCGCCAAACACAAAGAAGTCGGAGCATGCTGCAAAGCAACCAACAAAGGATTCCTCGCCCACGCAGAAACAACCCCGGACGAATTAAAAGAGATAGAAAAAATACTCAAAGTCCCGGGCAAAGAAGGAACAATAAACTTCGGATTCCCATTCGTAGGATCGGGACTGATAGCGAATTCACACGGATACATAACCGGGCTGCGGACGAGCGGGATAGAGCTTGGGGCGATAGACGATGCGCTGGGATTCTTCTGATTATCTAAGTATAACCTATTTACCTATTTTTTCACATAGGACATACAATACCCATTCTCTTGAGAATGAGCGGCCGGCTCAGTCGATTTTCCCCCTCCACGGCGTAAAAGCCCCCAAGTGGATTTTCCAGAGAATAATCAAACTGTCCTCTGTCTTAACCGATGAAGAGGCTTCATGAGTTTTGTAAAAAAAATGTTCGATTCCGTGTTTTTATTCAAGGTCTTCCTCTCCTTCCTGGCGGGGGGAATATTCACGGCATTCACCTTATACGCCGCGGAAAAATACGGCCCAAAGTTCGGCGGAATGCTCGCAGGCCTTCCGTCCACGACCGCGGTAGGTTTGTTTTTCATAGGATACGCGCAATCGCCAAAAGCCGCATCAGAGGCCGCTACGCTCATGCCTGCGGCAGTCGGCGGAAGCCTTATCTTTGTTATATTCTATGTCACGCTCTGCAAGAAACTTGGATATAAACTTGCACTGCTGACAGCGTCCATAGTGTGGCTGGCGATCTCTCTTCCTCTTGCCTTTTTCAGATTCGAGGACATATATGCTGCGACATTGTTTTTCCTGGCCGCGTGGGTGACAACCCTTTTCTATTTGGGGCGCAAGAAGACGGATGAGAAGATGCCGGAAAAGATCGATTATTCGTTGGGGCAGAAGGTGTCGCGCGCGGTTTTTGCAGGCGGGATAATTGCCTTCGCAGTGGTTATCAGCAGTATGTTCGGGCCGCTCTGGGGCGGGGCGCTTGCGGCTTTTCCTGCGATGTTCCTCTCGTCGTTCATGATACTGTGCAGGGCGTATGGATGCGAGTATAGCACTGCGTTTGCAAAAAACACGCCTCTGGGTTTGCTTGGCGTGCTCCCCTACTTGTGGGGAGTGCATTATTTTTATCCGACCTATGGGCTGGTTTACGGAACTATTTTCTCGTATGTTTTATCGATAGCAGCGACTTATGCAGTCTATCGGTTGATGGATGTTTTCCGTAAAAAGGATTCATCCGCTCGCATTCCCTGAGAAGTATCCGTTCTCGAATAAGGGCGCAAGGGTATTGTTCAGTGTAGTATAATGTATCTCCAGCAATACTTCGTATGGCCCGCCTGCTGATATATTGCCGCCGGGACATGCCGCATTCAGCGCGAAGCTGCCGTTCACGTCCACCAGGTCTCCGGGAGCAGGCGACGTAACGTTGCATTCCGCTCCCGCGTTTAGGTCCAATGCTTCGGCGGAGTCGATCTTTATCGCTTCTCCCATCCCGTTCATGAACCGGGCCGAGAATGTAGAACTGGACGCATTGTAGAATCCGGGATCGTCCGGCTGCAGGTCCCACCATCCGGTCAGTGATACGTCGCCGCTTTGATCGTATAGGCCGGGTATTGCTGCGAGGATGCTGTATGCTGCGAGCATCATGGAGAAGATTATCAGGGCGAGGACCCATGCGACTATTATGAGGTATGCTGCTGTGAGGAAGCCGTATATCGTCTTTTTCAGGTTTTCCCCGCATAGGTCTTTCATCTTTTGAAAGATCGCTGCGGTCTTGATTATGAAGACAAGTCCCAGGGGTAGGAGGAGGCGCGGGCCTTTGTCGAGGAGGTCCTGCGGGGAAGGCGCTGATAGGTAGATTGCGAGGATGAATGGGACTGCGACGATGAGCCCTATTTTGAGGGAGTATAACGCAATCTGCGAAAGGGTCTTTTTGTCTTTTTTCCGGTATCTGAAGATCTTTGCAGCCGCCCAGACGCATCCTGAGACTATGAGGTAATCCGCTATGGATAAAATGGCTAATACTGCTATGATCGCTGCTATGGCGGAATCTATTTCTGTCATGGGTTATTCAGGGATTTTATGGTCTCGGTCCCCTTTATCTTTTTTAGTATCTTCAGTGTTCCTTCCGGGACAAGGTGCCGCCATTTTTCATTGGAGCGTATCCTTCTGCGTATCTCTGTCCCTGAGTATTTGTCCCTGTTGAACAGGCCTGTTGCATGGACTTGGTATCCTGCTTTTGCGAAGAGCGAGCGCTCAAGTACGCCGTTGGTGTAGACTACGTCGTATTTTGGAACGATCTTTTCCACGTGGGCTACCCATAGGTCGTTGTTTCCTATGTCCGGGATGTCGTATAAAGAGAGTTTTCCCGGCATGTCTTTCAAGGACGCGATTATTGTTTCTCTTCTTTCTTCTGACGTGAATGGGTTGTCTTTTGTCCGGGAGAGTTGGGAGCTTCCGATGCCTATCAGTATGTGGTCCGCTTCTTTTGCAGCTTCCTTGATGAGCCGCAGGTGTCCCCGGTGGAATGGCTGGAATCTTCCGATTATGAGCGCTGATGTCATTTCTTTTGCAGTTGTTACATAATTTATGCCCGCAAGTTTAATACATCTATTGGAATGGAGATAGGGCAGGTCATAGGAGCGACCACGTTGAGGGGTTTCAGGTTCGTCATAAAAGAGGGCATGGAGAAGCATGTGACTAGGGGTGAATTTGTCTCTGTGAAAGAAGCCGTGACAGGTAACGAGGTTCTTGGAATAATCAAGGAGATCACCATAAGTAACGAACTGTTGCCTGACGAATTCGGGCGAGACCTGCGCATAGGAGATATAGTGCTAAATGAAGGGGAGTACCCGGTTCCCACGGTGAAGATCCTCGGCTATGAGGAGGACAGGGGATTAGAGCTTCCGCGCCATGGGATAAAACCGGGCTCTTCGGTATATCTGGTGGAGGATGAGGTTTTGAAGCGCATACTCTGGCAGGACGAGAAGAAATCGGCCTGTATCGGCTCGGTCTCCACGCGGGAGACTGTCCCGGTCTATATCTCCATCAATGACATAATCTCCAGGCATTGCGCAGTCCTGGCTATGACGGGTTCCGGGAAAAGCTACACCGTGGGCGTTCTCATAGAAGAATTGCTGAAAAAGAAGGGCGCACTCCTTGTTTTCGACCCGCACGGAGAATACAAGAACCTCGTAGTCGAGGGGGCAAAGACTAAATTGTACGGAGTCAAAGGGGCAAACAAGATAATGATAGAGACCTCGTCCCTTAGGACAGGGGATTACGCTAATCTCATACCCGACCTCTCCGAGCCCCAAAGAGACTTGCTCGAAGAAACAGTCAGCCTCGCAGGAAAATTCTACGACAAATACGACTTCGACATAGTAAAGAACATACTATCGTGCGTATACGATGCAAAGGACGGGAGGGAATTGATAACAGACATGATCCCAGAGAACACGCTAAAGGAACTGGCCAAGAAGGTCAGCCTTTCCACCATCGGCGCGCTCATACGCAGGCTCGACCGCCTGGCAAGGATGGGGGTCTTCGAGATGGACGGAACGCCGTTGGAAGAAATCGTGGCAGTCAACCAGCTTACTGTGATGGACCTTTCCGATTCAGACGAGCGGCTTTCTGAGACGATAATAGCAGTCCTCTGCAGGAAGATATTCGATGCCAGAAAGCAGTATGTCAAAGACGGAACGGGAACGTTCAAAACCCCGACTTTCATAATAGTAGAGGAGGCTCATAATTTTGCGCCCCGCTCCACGGAAGAACGGCAGATAATATCGCGGGGCATATTGAAAAGGATAGCGCGCGAGGGGAGAAAATTCGGAGTAGGCCTGTGCATAGTAAGCCAGAGGCCGAGCAAACTGGATTCCGACGTATTATCTCAATGCAATACCCAGATAATAATGAAGATAGTAAACCCCGCAGACCAGGAATACATAAGGCAGTCCGTGGAAAGCGTAACAGAGGATGTGGTAAAGGACCTGCCTGCGCTGGCAAGGGGGGAAGCCATAATATCGGGGTCGGCGATAAGGCTCTCGGTGCCGGTTAAGGTAAGGCACAGAACGACGACTGTAGGAGGAGAGGACATCGACATCGTAGGAGAATGGATGAAGAACTCAAAAAACTAAGGAAGGAAATAGACGCAATCGACCGGGAGATACTGGCACTGGTCGAGAAAAGGGTAAAGATAGCGGGAAAGATCGGCGCATTCAAGAAGAAGACGGGTCTTGCGGTCTCGGATCCGGCCCGGGAGAAGGAGGTCTTGGATAATGTTGTGAGTAGCACCGGGTTGGACCGCTCTTTTGCTAAGGCTCTTTTTTCGTCCATTATCGATTACTGTAAACATGAAGAGCAGAAATAGCGTCGCAGTCCTGGGTCCCCGAGGGACTTTCACGGAAGAGGCGGCAAAGAAGATGTTCCCGGGGAGGGGATTAGAGCACTATGACACGGTAGAGGACGTGTTCGAAGCGGTTGACGGGGGCGCAGAATACGGCGTTGTGGCTGTGGAGAATTCATTGGAGGGCGCAGTAAACACTACCATGGACTGCCTCCTGGAATATGACTTGAAGATACGAGCGGAGTGCGTAATGGACATACACCTCTGCATGATAGTCCTTCCGGATGCCGGGAAAGAGGAAATAAAGACTATATTGTCTCATTCCCATTCGTTCGGCCAGTGCAGAAAATTCCTTAAAAAGAATTATCCCAAAGCCGCGCTGAAAAGATATGACAGCAATACTGCGGCGATAAAAGAACTGGCGGACCTGAAGCCCGCCGGCGTTGCAGCTATCGGCCCAGAAGCCGCTGCGGAATTGTACGGCCTGAAAATATCGCGCAAAGGCGTCGAAGACGCGCCCAGCCAGACGCGCTTTGCCGCGATCTCAAAAAAAGAAGGAAGCGGAAAAAAGTCGTCCATAATATTCGCATTAAAAGACCGTCCCGGAGCGTTATACCACGCCCTCAAGGACTTTGCAGACAACGGCATAAACCTGACCAGGATAGAATCCCGCCCCGCGAAAAAGAAACTAGGAGAATATTCCTTTTTCATAGACTTCGAAGGATCGCTCGACGAGGTAAAAGTGAAGAACGCGCTTTTGTCCCTGAAGGAAAAAACAACCTTCCTGAAGGAATTGGGCAGTTACTGAAAAAAAATACCGCGTAGCAAGCTGAAAAATGCACGTCACTCATCCTTTGATCAAGCCGGATACGCTTATGCTTAGGAAGTATCAGGAGAGTGTTTTTTCCCGTGCAGTCGACGGGAACACGCTTGTGGTCTTGCCTACGGGCCTTGGGAAGACTGTTGTTGCGGCGATGCTGGCGGCTCACAGGCTTTATGGTTTCCCGGATTCCAAGGTCTTGTTTCTTGCGCCTACGCGGCCTCTTGCCGTGCAGCATCATAATACCTTCCGAAAGGTACTGAACCTCGATGCCATGGTAACGTTGACAGGCATGGATGCGGTAGAAGACAGAAAGAAGCTTTGGCAGGATAACCGGGTGATATTCGCTACTCCGCAGACCATCGAAAACGACGTCATGCGGGGACTGGACTTAAGTTGCGTTTCGCTGATAATATTCGACGAATGCCACCGCTGCGTCGGAGACTACTCCTATGTGTTCATAGCCGGAGAATACGTGAAAAAGGCCGTAAACCCCCTCATACTCGGACTAACTGCCTCGCCAAGCAGCGATAAAGAAACCGTCAAAGAGATATGCAAGAACCTCTTCATCGACCGGGTGGAGGCCCGGACCGAAAGAGACAGCGACGTTGCTCCATACGTACAGGAGACCGTTGTCTCATGGGTCAAGCTGGCGCTGCCGGATGAATTCAAAAAAATAAAAGCCCTGATCGAAGACCTGCTGCGAGAGGATCTGCGGGCTCTCAAGGAAAGAGGATTCCTGGAAAGCGCAGACCTGGGCAAAGTCAATAAGATGGCCCTATTGGAGATGCAGACCGAGATACGCAAAGACATTTCGTCCGGGAACGCCGACGGCACCGACGCCTATGCCGCAGTCTCGTTCGCTGCGAGCGCATTGAAGATAAACCATGCGCTCGAATTACTTGAGACTCAGGGAATATCCGCGCTTGACAGCTATCTTGCGCGCCTCAAAAAACAACCGTCCAAGGCCATAAGACGGCTCTTTGCCGATGAACGGATGATGACTCTCGTGAAGATGGTGCATGACTTGGAGGTCTTGGGATTTGATCATCCAAAACTGGACGAATTGGTCAAGATCGTCAAATCTAATGCCGGGAAGAAGGTTATGGTATTCACCCAGTACCGGGATTCCGTGGATAAGATAGTTGAAAGGCTTAATGGTGGCGACATATTGGCTAGAGAGTTCATAGGCCAGGCCCGCAAGGACAATAAGAAGGGTATGAGCCAGAAGGAGCAGATAACGGTGTTGGAGGATTTCCGGGCAGGCAAATACGACGTACTTGTGGCAACGTCTGTCGCGGAGGAGGGATTGGATATTCCCGCAGTAGACCTCGTAGTGTTCTATGAGCCGATACCTTCCGAGATTCGTTCCATCCAGAGGAGGGGGCGTACCGGGAGAAATGAAGCGGGCCGGGTCGTGGTCTTGATGGCCAGGGACACCAGGGATGAAGCATATTACTGGGCGGCTTTCCATAAGGAGAGACGGATGAGAAAAGTGGTTAAGGACATGCAGGATAAGCCGGATAAAAGCCTCCCGGATAAGGCAGAGGATCCGCATAGGCGGGAGCCGGGGCAGCAGAGTTTGATAAATTTTGCCGCAGGAGATCCTGGGAATGGAGTTACAGGCAGGAAAATGAAAATCTTTGTTGATTCGCGCGAGAAATGCGCAGGGGTATTAAAGATACTAAGAGAAAATGCTGAAATAGAGGTTAAAACCCTTTCCGTTGGCGATTACATCCTGAGCGACCGGGTTTGCGCGGAAAGAAAGACTGTAAACGATTTTCTTAGTTCTCTTCTGGATAAAAGGCTTTTTTCACAGGCAGCAGACCTGAAGGGGAATTTTGAGAAGCCGGTTATGATAATAGAGGGAAAAGAGGACATATATTCGATAAGAGGGATCAACCCAAACGCCATACGGGGCGCAATTACGTCGCTTGCCCTTGATTTTGGCATTTCGATGTTTTTTTCAAGAGACGAAGCGGATACCGCGTCTTTTCTTTGCATGATAGCTAAAAGGGAGCAGGAAGACGAGAAGCGGCTTGTTTCGCTGCACGGGGAAAAGAAACCACTCGGCCTCGAAGAAAAACAGGTATACGTCGTAGAATCCCTGCCGAACGTTTCCTCGGTGCTTGCAAGGAGGCTGCTCGAACGATTCGGGAGCGTCCAGAACATAATGAACACCTCCCGCAAGGAACTAATTGAAGTCGCGGGAATAGGCGAAACAAAAGCCGACGAGATAATGAACACTATAAGGAGCAGATTCGGCCAGGGAAGCCCGGAACAAAAGGCATAAGGTTATTAAGTTATATTATTAATAAGTTTAATATAATCATAAAAATGCCTGTAGACCCCCAGTTAAAGGATGAAGATCCCGAGGATATCACGCAAAGGGAAAAGCTTCTGCGGGACAAGGAAAAGGCGCTCGAAGACGAGGAGAAAGACCTTGAACTGTTCTTCGGAGACGAATTCTCTTTGAAGCGCAAACAGGAAGAGATCAAGAAGCGCAGCGACGAGCTTGTAAAAAACTGGGAACAGATGAGGAAAAAAGAAACAGAACTGATAGACCGGGAAAAGAAAACACTGGAAAAAGAACAATTCCTGAAAAACAAAGAAAAGACCCTGGCAGACCTTGACAAAAGAGAGCAGGAAGTAACCAGGATATCCTCAGGCCTAAGCGAGCGAGAGAGGATAACCTCCGAGAAGGAAAAGACCCTTAAAGAAAAAGAAGACACCTTAAAAGAACTGGAAAGCTGCCTCGAAGACGTTGAAAAGAAAAAAATAGA
>JAHEXG010000023.1 GCA_023252215.1 Candidatus Altarchaeales archaeon | reverse complement strand
GAAGCATCGGCAGGCGCTATGCCCGAGCAGACGAGATAGGCGTGCCTTACTGTATCACCATAGACTATGATACCCTCAGGGACAACACGGTAACAGTAAGGGACAGGGATACGAAAGAACAGAAAAGAGTTAAAATAGAGGAACTCCAAAGAGCCCTCTTATCAGAGTAAAAAAACTGAAAAGAAAATATTCGCTCTTTTTTATACCGTCGAACCGTCGGCAGGGGATAACAACTGCACAATAGGCGGATTGTCGGTTCCCTGGCACCACCAAGTGACGCTCTTACAGTTGTTTGCCTCGTTGTCTTCTGTTATTTGATTCTTCGCGTCTGCGCAAACAGTTACCGTGAACCATCCTCCAGCATTCGGGCAGGGACTGAAATTCGTACCGGTACCGGCATCGCTGCTTGACATGCTGCCCAACGCCGCAACAGGCGTACCTATTATTACAGTGGCTGAACCGGTTCTAGCAATGGATGAATAACTGATCCCCGCAGCACCGTTTCCCGGATTGCCTATAGTATACTTGATCTCACCGATTGGATTAGGCTGGCCGGCTAACGTGGGATGCGCTTTGTTCCCAGAGCCGACGTCAACGTATATGTCAGTTACCGTAAGGTCCGGCAAAGGCATGATAGGGGTCGTAGTTACGCTTCCTTCTTCCACCGACCCTCGGACTGTTCCTTTGCTGACATAGTTCACACCAGACGCAGAAGCTATGTAATTGATAGAGACATCGGCCAAGTAGCAGCTCCCTTTCACGTATTGGTCTTTAAGATTAGGAGCATCAGAGCAATTCAATATTACTATGACGGCCTTACCCGGCTCCATAACGATCGTATCGGCGCTGATGCATTCCACGCCGCCCAAGGTCACGTTCATGCCTGTGAAGCGCACATTGTCCCCGGCTAGGTTCTCTATCCTGCTGACGATCCGATTCGAGTCTATGTAAACCGCCCAGTCGGTTGGCATCACTTGTGAGAAGCCGAACTTGTTCTTTTCGCATGGCACGGGAGTGAAAGTACCCATCTGAGAAAGAATGATAACCGCCCCTATGCCTACGACGAAAATCCAGCCGTACGTCATCACCAGGTCAACTCCTGACTGACCTTTTCTAGTATTTGAATTCATTTTAAAGGAAAATACCCGATTAAAAATATGTTTTACTACTATTTATAGTTTAATTAAAACAGGGACGTCATTGGTAGATGTATATCTCGTCGAAAAGCTTCTCCTGACGCAATTTAAGCCTCTGGTTGTTGGACAGATGGAGCAAAGAAATAAACGTAGAGACCACTTCTTCCCGGCTCTGGGCCAGTTCTGAGAACAAAACTTCCTCCTGGCAAGCCAGTATCCCAATCACACGCTCATATGTCTCCTCTATCAAATGCTTTATATCAGTCCGCATGGCTATGACCAAACTCCTGTCCACAGGCTTGAGCGGTATCCTGCTCTTAATGGCGCTATCCTCAAGGACGTCCTGTATGGCAGCTATCAACTCCAAGGCGGTTATCCTCCTCTTAAGAACCCGGTTAGGCTTGACCAACACGTCAACCCCAACGCCTCTGCCCCCGTTCCCGGCCCCTATGAGACTATCCACGTCCGACTCCTGGGAATCTACGCCATCCATGGAAAGATCTGAATCATCCAAGTAGTCCTCTGGAGAAAAAGCCTGCACTGCCCCGGAAAATCCTACGAACTGGGCCTTCATCCTAAGAAGCACGGCGCTGACGATAACAACGTTGGCGGGAATACGAAAATTCATCTTCTCCATCTCGGAAACCTTGGAAGAATAACGGCCGGCAAGAAGCGAGATATCTATGTCCCAGGGATCCATACTGTTGATTATCTCGCAGAGTATATCCCTCCAAAAAGACGTCCCGATCCTCTCTTCCAGAGCCTCCTGCGCCGCGGGCGCAAGCGTGTTTTCAGTGAATTCTTCCATGACTTATGCCAGAAAAACGAGGTAATTAAATAATCCCCCAATCAAGTATAAATACGCGTACGTCGAGGTTTTTTTATTTAGGCCGGCACGCCTTAAATACTTTCATTGACATTATTTTGACACAGCCAACATGAAAATCAGGATTCTTGAAGACCTGTCTTTTTTAGGGGAAAACCGGGAGAAGAAGACGCTTCTGAAGATACGGGAACACGTGGAGACGACCTATCAGGCAGTAGCGGAACTGGACAACGTATTCGAAGCCTTCGGCAAAGACAACGCAAAAGATTACGAGGAAAAAGCGCAAAAAGTCGACCAGCTGGAAAAGAAAGGCGACCAGCTCAGAAGAGCCATAGAAGAAGACCTCTACTCAGGAGCCTTCCTGCCCATAAGCAGAAGCAGGATACTGGATTTCGCCGAAACCACAGACAACATAGCAGACATCGCCGAAGACGCTGCAAAACTCCTGCGATTCCTCAGAAAAGACGAAATGTCTCCCGCATTATTGGAACTGCTGCGCGAAGATGCGCGCAAAGCAGCCGACAGCGTAAAACTCCTGATAGAAGCCGTAGAAGACATAGAAGACCTGGAAAAAGTAAAAGAGATAATAAAAAGGATCAGGGCAAGAGAGCACGAATCAGACGAAATAACCTACCGCACTTTCGAGTTCCTCTACCAGGAAGACCACAGCGCACGCGTACTGCACATCCTGACAAAGCTCATAGAGTTCGTAAGCAACCTATCCGACGCCGCAGAGGACGCCTCAGACTCGCTGTCCCTCATCGTTCTAATGCACAAGGTATGACGGATTCCATGGACATAATAACCATACTGATACTGGCGTCAGCCATCCTGGTAGGCTGGAGCGTAGGCAAAAACAGCGCATCAAACGTCATAAGCATGCTGGTAGGCCCAAGGATAACGCGCCTTAAATCAGCAATCCTCATAGTCTCAGCACTTATGTTCCTCGGAGCCCTGCTGCAAAGCGGCCACGTCATAAAAACGGTAGGAGACGGAATAATACCCAAAGAAGAACTGGAAAAAGATAGATTGATAACCCTTTCAGCACTGATCACCACGGTTCTTTTCATGAGCCTCGTCACCTCCGAAGCAATACCAGTATCCTCAAGCCAGGCCATAATAGGAAGCCTCATAGGCGCATCAGTCGCCATGGGAGCAGTAAACAAAATAGACGCAGGCAACGTATTAAAGATAACGGTCTCCTGGCTGGCAACGCCCATACTCTCACTGATCATCTCATACGCCCTCTACACCCTGATAATGATCCGCCTGGCCAAGAAGACCAGCCTGATTTCCTTCGGCGAAATCTTCAAACTACTGGCCATAGTATCCGCAGCCTTCGTAGCATACGGCCTGGGAGCGAACGACACCGGAAACGCCGTGGGCCTGGTCATAGGATCAAGCACGTACACCGACAGCGGGATAATACTTGCGGCAGTTTCAGCGGCCATGATACTGGGAGCAGTCTCCTACTCAAAAAAAGTCGCGAGGACCGTGAGCAAGGACATAACGCTCATAGACCCGGTAACCGCGTTCACGGCCCAGTTCTCGGCGGGCATAGTCATATTATTCTACACCCACATGGGCATACCCATATCCGCGACCCAGGCCTTGATAGGCGGCCTGGTCGGAGTAGGCATGACCAAAGGAACAGGCATGGTGAACAAGAACACTATCAAGGGAATATTCATCGGATGGGTTATAACCCCGATAAGCACGGCAATAATATCCCTCGGATTATACGAGGTACTGATCTTACTGCTCCCACTGGCACCTTACCTGACACAATAAAAAAAAAAGGATATATTAATCTGCGCCGCATCTAATATTCTAACAAGCCAAAAAACGCCCAAAAAAAAAGCAAGGCAAACAAAATGAAAACACATACACTCGCACTATTATTCGGCTTATCCATCCTGCTCGCAGGGCTCGCATTATCCGCGGCCGCAGCAGACGACCTAAAGGTGAAGTGGAGCTACGGAATGAACAACACCGCCAAAGCAGTCGTGCTCTCAGTAAAGGTCGCAGATTTCGACGGCGACGGATGGAACGACGTAGCAGTAGGCGCAAAAGAAGACAGACTGGAAGGATCGGCCGGCTGGGTGTACCTACTAAACAACGACGGAACGCTCAAATGGGAAAAAGACACCCCGGGAGCGGTTTCGGCGATGACAACAGGCAACCTCTCCGGCGGAACACCGACCATAATAGCAGGAGTATCCAGCAGGATATATCTCTTCGACGGAACGGGAGACTCAAAACAAGTCTCCCTCGGAGACCTAACCTATAAAGCGACCACCATGGTCGTAGACGACATAAACAACGACGGCGCAAAGGAACTGGTAGTCAGCGGAGGATCCCAGGACAAAGGAAAAGTATTCGTCTACGACAAAGACGGAAGACTTCCCTACTCCGCATCGACAATGGGCAGCCCTTCGGCAATGATAGTCTCGGACATAAACGGCGACGGATTAAAAGAGATAATAGTAGGCACCGTAGGCAGAGACAAAGAATATCCGGCATACATCCAGGCATTCTCACCAAAAGGAGACAGCCTGTGGCAGGCCTATAAAACAAAAAAAGGCGTGCAAAGCCTTGCAGTCCTAGACATAGACGGAGACGGGTCGCCGGAGATACTGGCAGGATCGACCGACAGCCTTTACGTGCTCAGTTCCGAAGGCAAGGAAAAAGATATCAAGTCGAACATCACCCGGCAGGGGTTCGTATTCAACAGGATACTTGTGACAGACCTGGACAACAACGGCGAGGAAGAGGTCGTATTCGGATGCACCAACACAGTCTATGTGTACGACAAGACCTTAACGAACCTTAAATGGAAAAATCCCGTAGGCACCGCGGTTTTCGACCTGGACGCCGAAGACATAGACGGAGACGGATTCAAAGAACTTGCAGTCGCATCAGACATCCTCTACGTATTCAACAAAGACGGAACACTCGTCAACAGCTTTAATGCAAATACTCCAAGATTCTCGGTAAGAGACATCTACATAGGAGACATAAACTACGACACCTATCCTGAGATCATAATCGGAGCAACAGACGGCAAAATATACGTCCTCGGCTCAAACAGCCAGTCCAAGAAGATGGATGCAAACAACCTCTACAAGAGAGGAAAAGACCAGTACGCAGAACGCAACTACGTAGACGCGGAAAAAAGCATCAGAAGCGCCATGACTGCCTACAAAGACCTGGGAGACAACACAAAAGCCCAGGAAATATACGACCTATTGAAAAAGATAATGAACGAAGAAGCAAAGGTCGCAAACCAGTCAGTAGACGCGCAAACATACCTCGACAACGCCTACGGCGCCTTCCAGGACCGCGACTACTTAAAAGCTATAGAGAACGCAAGGATCGCAAAAGCAAAATATATGAACATCAACCCCAAAGACCCCAATATCAAAAGCTCGGACACCATCATAAACAGCTCCACCGGCGCCCTGAGATTCGCAGCAGAGAACTACCTGGACAATGCCACAACATACTCAAAGAACAAAGACTATGAAAACGCCCTGCAGTACGCCAAAAAAGCAGCCGAATCATACGCATTCCTATCGGACGACGCAAACCTTGCGAAAAGCCAGGCGATAATAAACGCGTCAAAACAGGCCCTGGGCATAACAGACGAAACGACAAACGAGCAGCAACCAGCCGCAGGACCGGACCTCTCATCCGTCTTACCCATACTTGCAGGCCTCGCCCTGATAATAATACTTGCACTTATAACAGGCTACGCGCTCAAAAACAGAAAGAAAACAAAAAAAACAGAACCCGAAGACAACGTCCTTGACATGATGGAAAAAGAGCGCCCGAAAGAGAAGAAAAAAGAATCACACGAACACCGCCACACAACACACGAAGAGCCAAAACAGTGGATAAAAGAAGTCGACGAAGCCATGAAAGAACCCCGGAAACAGGAAAAAACAGACGCGGAAAACAAAGAAACAAACCCAGCACACCAGGCCCACAAGCACAGAAAAACCCTGAAAAGAATAACCAAAGACAACTACCGAGGAGAGGGAATAAGCCTGCGAAACCTATCATGCGCCCCCTCAGAAGACGACATAAGAGACTGATTTCCGCCTATTACTCATATCTCTACTTCCCCGCCGTTCACGAGCAAATGAATATTCTTATTCATCTCATACCCCTCCTCCAAAGCCACCGCAGCATAGTTGCTTCGCATCTCCAATGTCCCGTGACAGGGCACTATGTGCTCAGGCTTAAGCAAGTCAAGCAGGTAGCGGTGGTCCTCCTTTGCCGCGTGCCCGGAAACATGGACGTTATCGAATATCCGAACATCGTGATACTTTAAACGGGTCTCCAGTATGTACCTGCTGGCAACGTTCACAGGCGTAGGAATAGTATTCGCGCACAATATCGCCGAATCGCCCTTCTTCAATTTAAAACCCAGCCGGCCGTCGGCTATCCTAGATATGACCGAATCCGGCTCGCCCTGGTGCCCGGTAACCAAGAGAAAATAATCGTCCCTCTTATGTATGTCCTTTAAGCCGTTCTTTATGGACTTGCCGGTCGCAAATATCTGCGCGCCGGGCGGCAGATTAAGCACCCCGAACCTCTCGCCAAGGCTAATCTGCTTGGAGAACGAACGCCCCATGATAAGAATCTTCCTCCCGGACTTCTCAGCCTCGTCCACTATCGCCTGTATACGCTCAATATGAGTCGAAAACGTCGTAGCAATAACAAGACCCGAATCAATGAATTCCATAACATCGGAAAGCTTAGCACGCACGATCGACTCGGAAGGCGTCTTTCCTTCCTCCCACGCCCTCGTCGACTCGACGATAAGCGCCTTAGGATTCCCGTTCCTAATCTCCCGCAGCCGCTTATAATCGGTCTTCGCTATCCTGGAATGATTGTCGAAGCGAAAATCGCTGGCATAGACCACGTCTCCTTCGGGAGTATGCAAAACCACTATGGAACTAAAAGGTATGCTGTGAGTGACTTCGACGAATTCCACGGAAAGATCTCTTGAAATCTCATATTCCTCGTTATAGCCCACGGAAAAATAATCCCCTTCCCTGTATTCCTTACGGCACAACTCAGTAGTATAATGATTGGCTATGATCGGCACGCTGGGCTTGTTTATCGGAAGCGCTCCGACGTGGTCCAGGTGCCCGTGCGAGATTACCTGGGCGACAAGGCCCTTCAAGCGGTTCATCGGGGGTATTATCTCCATGGATATCAGTTCTTCTATGCTCTTTTCCCTGAGAACGTCGGTTTCTCCGTCGTACATCTGCAGGGTATCCAGGCGTATTCCGTTATCTACGGCCACGGTTTCCCCGCCCACGGATACTCCGGTCATGTTCCTCCCAACGGCGGCATAGCCTCCCACAGCGCTTATTTTCATATTTACCTGGTAGCTATTACTATTATGCGGATAAATACTTGCAGGCAGCCCTCTCTTTTATTAATCGGCAATTCCTTATTAGATGCACTCTATTATAAAAAAATTCTAAAAAAAAAGTAGGTGCAACAAAAAATGCTGGCAGTACTGACCGGTATCCCCGGAACAGGCAAGACCACCTCGGCCAAAAAGGCCCTGGAACTCCTGAAAAACGAAAGAATCGTCTATGAATTGATAACCTACGGCGACGTCATGTTCGACATAGCCAGATCCATGAATGCCGTAAAAGACCGGGACGCTATGAGAAAACTCGACCCCGCAAAACAGAAAGAGATACAGAAAGAAGCCGCAAAAAAGATAGCAATCATGGCTGGAACCAAAAAAGTCTTATTGGACACGCACTGCACCATATCCACTCCCAGAGGATACCTACCGGGACTCCCCCAGGACGTACTAAGCGAACTAAAACCCAACGCATTCATACTAGTCGAATCAAAACCGGAAGAGATAGCCGCACGACGCCAGACCGACGCGACAAGGCAGAGAGACGCCGAATTGACCGAGGAAATAAAAACGCACCAGGAACTGAACCGCGCCATAGCGATGTCATACGCAGTATTCACCGGAGGCACTGTAAAAATAATACAAAACCCGCAGGGAAAAATGGAAGAAGCGGCAAAGAACATGGCGGACGCGCTCAGATAAAGCCGTCCCCCATCAATAATATCACCTAAAAAAAATGGATTACGGAATAACAGGCATCATAAACCTCACAGAAGCCGGGCAGTCGATAGCCCTGATATCCATCCTCATATCTTTTGTTTCCGCCATGGTCAGAAGAGCAACAGTGGACATGGACAAAGTCAAGGATTCGCAGGCGAAGATGAAGGAACACCAGAAGAAGATGCAGGAAGCGCAGAAAAAGGGGCACACAGAGGACATGCTAAAATCCCAGGAGGAGATGACCAAACACATGATGATACAGATGAAACAGAACTTCAAGCCCATGCTGATCACACTGATACCCTTCTTATTGATATTCAACTGGCTTAGAGGCCAATACGACGCGTCCGGGACTGTGACGACAATCCTGGGGATGAGCCTCGGCTGGTTCTGGTGGTATTTCATAATCTCCCTTGCGGCTTCCATGATAGTGAACAAAATAGTCCAGGCCTCATAGGCCTGCAAGGGCTATTTAAATCTTCTCAATCGAAATAACTACCTACTCATTTTAGGAGAATATTTTAGAAAAATGGTCAAACCAATGCTGAGATCAAGGTCTAAGAAGAATGTACAAGTAAAAACTCCGGGCGGGAGAACTGTAACACACTACAATAAGAAGAGGCCGGGCAAGAAGACATGCGGCCGCTGCGGATCAGTTCTGGGAGGCGTGCCAAGCGACATCTCCTCTGTTATCAGGAACATGGCCAAAAGCGAGAAATCACCCACCCGGCCCTATGCAGGAGTGCTATGCGCAGGCTGCGTAAAACGCTTAGTAACGTACACCGCCCGTTTCGAGGTCAAGAACAAATACCCGGAATATGCGGACATGGAACTACAAAGAGACCTCACAATAGAGAAGTTCCTTCCAGCGGGCTGGTATTCCTCTTTAAGCACGAAATAAAAAAACACAGAGATGGTCAGCGTCACCGTCGTAGGAGCCACGGGCTACATGGGAAGCGAGCTTTTGAGGATACTCGTAAAACACCCCAAGGTGGACAAAATAGTGCCCACCTCCAGGACGCATGCCGGAAAACCTGTTTCTACATTCCACAGAAACCTGCTTAACGTATTCGACGACGTATTCGTAGACATAGACCTTGCCAAGATAGATACTGACGTAGCATTCATCACCGCACCCCCCGGAGAATGGTTCGCAGAACTGCCACAGCTTTTGGACCGAGGAGTCAAAACCATAACCATGGGCGGAAAATTCAGGATAAAAGACGCCCAAATAGATAAAGAAGTATACGGCGGATATGAAAACAATGACCTGCTCGACGAACGAGTATACGGCCTGCCCGAACTATACAGAAAAGAGATAAAAAAAGCCCGCTTCATAACCAACCCAGGCTGCTATGCAACTTCCGTGATACTGGGAATGTCGGCCCTGAAAAACCTCAAAGGCCTGGACACGCAAAAAGTCGTAGTATCATCCATATCAGGAACATCAGGCGCAGGCTCCACGCTAACAGAAAAGATGCACCACCCCGAGGTCTCAGGAAACATCAGGCCATATAATACGCTATTCCACAGGCACACGCCAGAAATAGAGTCGATACTAAACGAATCATTCCAGGACCTGAAACTCTCATTCATACCAATAGTAGGCGATTACCGCAGAGGAATAGTCAGCAACATCACAATCTTCGCGGACAACGAACCAAAAGACCTCATGGGAACATACAAAAAATTCTACCAAAACGAGCCATTCGTACGCATAACATCCGAGATACCGGAAATAACGAACGTCGTGAACAGCAACTACTGCGACATAAACAGCGCATACGACCCAAAGAAAAAAAGGATAATAACCATAAGCGCCCTCGACAACCTCCTAAAAGGAGGAAGCGGCCAGGCAGTCCAGAACATGAACATAATGCTCGGCTTAGCAGAAAAAACCGGCCTAGACCTGGTCGCAGGCCACCCATAACAATCAAAAAAAAAATATTAAAAAGACAGGAGGAAACCAAAATGCCCATAGCAAACTACAGGATTAAGAAAGTGATCGGGGAAAGAAAAGACTTAGACACAAAAGAAATGACCAACGTAGACGTAAGCTCGAACTTCACCATACTCTCAGTGGACAAGAAAACAGACTCGGACATAGGGGACTACCTGCACGTGAACTTCCACTTTGCAGTAACCTACAAACCAGACCTGGGCAAAGTGGAGATGGACGGCCTACTATGGTACACAGACAAAAACCTGGACAAAATAGCCTGGGAGAAAAACGGCCGCATGGAGATACAGGCAGACGCACTAAAAGACATATCCTCGACCATACTAAGAGACACCCTCCTGGAAGCAGTGGACATAACCAGAAAACTAAAGCTGCCAGTACCCCTGGCAATGCCCAAGGTAACGGTAAAACCAAACGAAGTAAGCTTCCCAAAAGCCTCGGCGTTGAAGAACAACTAGGCAAAGGAACCAAAAACAAAAGCCGCGCAGAACTGATGTCGAGCATACTGCCCGGCGCATAATCCTTCTTTTTATTCTTTTCTATCAAATATCGCACAGCACTTCCGCAACCCATAACCCCTTTCTTTCTTCCACCTTCAGCCCATGATAGGTCACAGCCTTGACATCAGTCAACATAACATGCTTCTTTCGATCGAATTTTTCTCCTGCAAGAGAAGCAAAAAGCCGGTACCTGCCGTCTTTTTCCTCGATCCTTACATCAAAGATTCTGAAAACCAATCCCTCAGTCCCAAAGAAGAAAAGAGCTTCGCTCAAAAAATCATGCAGGAGAGCCGGAAGGTCGCCTGATTCCAGCCGGATGGTCTTTTTAAGAAGAGGTTTAACAGAATCTAGGTCGATCATCGCCGAGAACATGGCCCTTGCGGCGTTGCCGAAGCATTCGCCGGGGGATTTTCCGTATGAGCGGAAAAAGAGGTCTGCAGTATGCTCCAAATACTCGTAGGGTTTGGAGGACATACCGGTTAGATATTCTTGTCCAATACTTCCAGTATCTCGGTCTTTACCTGCGTCTTTCCGCCCGTTGGGACGGCCAGCATCTTTTCGCAGACTATGCATTTTATCGGAGAGGAAGCGCATCCGAATATGACTTGCTCGTTGCCGCAGTCGTTGCATTTAACCTTCAGGAATCGGCTTCTCGTCTTCTGGTTGCTTGACATTTTATTTTTTATTACTGTGATTTTATCTCTACGGTCTTCTTGGTCCTTGCTCTCTGGTGCCGCTGATGCCTTTTCTTGCAGACCTTGCATTTCAGGAGGAACACCGGCCTTTTTCCGACCTTGTAGACTTCTTTCTTAGGGGTTCTCGGAATGCTGCCGTATCCGCGCTTCACTTCTTCGAATTTCCTTCTGCCGCGGTTCATGGTCCTCTCTTTACCCTTGCGGTTTAGGCGGACTTCATGTTCCTGGTGGGCTTTGCAAAAAGGACAATAGGTTCTTAAGGTCTCGGGAAATTTCATTTTCGATTAGTCGCAAAAACGAGATTGAATATAAATAATCACATTTTACATATAAAAGTCAAGAGGCCCGCAGGCCGATTGACCCTTTAGGGCAGGCGACCGAAGGCATCATAACCCTCAGGGTCAGGTGGCTGAAAGCCCACATGATCCCCTTGGGAGTCTACGGCGGCTAAGCCACCTGCGGCCTGACCGATTCAGGATTCGATGACCTTGGCTACGTTCTCCATATCCACCTTGCCGCTTGCTTCCTTTTTCACCAGGCCCAGGACATCGACTCCCAGGAACATGGCGCAGAGCACTCCCAAAACGGTCGGGAATATGTAGAATACTATGCGGTCGATCATTGTGACCGTGGTGGCTTGCACCGCGGTTACGGCTGAACCGCCCAATAGGACGAATAATGCTATGTTGGTTCCTTCCCAGATGCCGAGGGCTCCGGGAGATATGGGTATGAATGTGACGACTATGGCAAAGGCCTGTACTATTATCAGCGTCGATAGTGGGATCTTTATGCCGATTGCAAGGAATATAATGTATACTCTCAGGAGGCGCAGGCACCATACCGTGATGGACAGGCATGTTCCGAAGAACAGGGTGTAGTTGTCCAGCATCTGTTCTTTCATCGCTTTGTTGAACTTGCCGTATATTTCTTCCAGTTCCGAGTGAATCTTGTCGGCCTTGCCCTTCATATATGGCAGCCTGGAAAGGAAGCGTAACATCACGCCTATTATCTTCAGGGAGTATTCTTTGTTTATGGCAAGCGTCAGTGAAAGGATGAACAGCGCCAGTAGGACGAGTGATGCGGCTATTATCACCATCGCTATTTCAAGGGATATTCCGTTGGATATTATGAGGAATATAGCCACTGCGGATAATAGGAATATGGGTATTATTTCCAGGAAAAGGTCCACTATGACCGAGGAGAAGGCCTTCTCAGGCGCTATACGCTCTTTTTTTGACAATAGATACGCCTTTACAGGCTCTCCTCCGGCAAGGCCGATGGGGGTTATGTTATTGACAAAGTAGCCTACGAAGGTTACTGCAAGGAGATTCTTAAAGGAAACCTTCACATGGCGCAGGATAAGCCGCCATTTGACCGCGGAAAGGAACATGGTGAAAAGCTGCAGGGCCAATAGAAGCAGGAAATATGCCGGCTGGATGCTCAGCATGATGCCTAATGTTTCATCGAAACCCACATAGTAGAGTATGCCGGCGATGAAAACAAGACTAAACAAAAACAATGCTAATCGTTTATACATTTTCTTTATAGATATAGAATATAGTAATACTCCTTTTTATGCTTACAGCTATATAACAAAATCGGCATAATATTATCCAAAGATGACAGACCCTGAAAGAAACCCAGGCCCCCAGAAAAGAGAGGACATAGAGTACTGGATAAACAGTTATCTTCAGAATAAGTCACTGGGCCGGATCGAAGAGGAAAAAGAGAGCCCCAGGAAAAAGGAGGAAGTAGAATTCTGGATGATACGCTACCTGGAAAAGAAAAAAAGCGGATTGACCGGCAGCTTATACGAAAGCATCAAAAACCTGAATTCCGGAAAAACAGACCTCTTGGCCTACAATAAAGAGACCGAAGAGATACAGACCCAGATAAAGGACTTAGACGTTAAAATAGGCCTGCTCAGGAAAGAACTCACCTCGCTAAGAAAAGAAGAGGGCGTAGAGTACTGGATACTGAAGCACAGAGAAGAGAAAGTAGACAGCCTCATACAAACACTTTACGGCCTTACAGCAGACTACATAGCAGGCAGACTGGACAAAGCAACATACGACCAAAAAGCAGCCGAGACCGAGCAGCAATTAAAAGCCGTCAGCGCCAAAGCAAACCTTCTGCGAAGCCGCATGACAACCGGCGAAAGCGCAGGCGAAAAACAGGAACAGGAACAAGCCGCGGTTTCGCCAGCAGTAACCGCAAAACCCGTACTCATCAAACAGTCAGAGGAAGGAAAAAAAGAAAAACCCGGGGAAACCCAAGAGGCAAACTTGCCTCCGATAATATTTGGACACGAGAACTACAACGAAGAAATAAGCGTACTAAAGGTGCTCAAATACACGGTTATCATATTCGCAATAGGGGGACTACTCCTTTATTTCTACCTAAACTCGCATTGTATAGGGGTCCCGGTAACAGTGAAAGCTCCGGACATCGTCGCTCTTTTGGACCTGATAAGGAATAGCTCGCCGAAAGACTATGAGATGCTATGCAAATACGGCAAAGGCATCGACTACATAGGAGAGGCAGCGGCCGCATCCCACGGAGACAGGATAATGATATCTAATGCGTACCTGGGCTACTCGGAAAACGGCGACAAGACAAATACAGAAGACAGATTCCTCGCAGGATACATAATCCACGAAGCCTGCCACAACATGATGTACAACGTGATGGGCGGCTACGGCAAAAACAGAGAAAACGACGTCGAGAGGCCGTGCGAACGAATGAGATACATGTTCATGTACCGCGCAGGCTACTACAAAAGCTACGCAGAGATGATAAAAAATCTCGCAAACGAAGAATACGGAAAAAAAGCGCCCGGATCTACGACAAAAATAAGCTCAGTATTAAGCCAGGGCGGGGAGGACAAGATCTACAAATACGGCTCCCTGGGCCAATACTGCGAGAAAACAACGCTTAAGACGGAAAAAACAATCGAAAACTCCGAGGGATACAAACTCACATTCCAAAATACCGGAGAAACCGATATAAACTGCGGAACAATAGAACTGCTCATAAACGACGTCGAATACCCCCTCGACTGTTCCGAGCTCCTGCCCGGCCAGACATACCAGACAGGAAAAGACTTCAAACTCAAAAACGAAGACACGTACTCAGCCAGGATCACAGGATGCTAAAGCACCCGCTTACCCATTATTATAGGTAAACAGAAAATACATAAATAAAATGAGAATCGCGGTGATAATCCCGGCCTACAACGAAGAAGCCTACATAGGCAGGTGCTTGGAATCCCTGAGAAAACAGACATACCCAGACTATGAGTTAATAGTCGTAAACGCCCAATCGACGGACAAGACAGCAGAAATATCCGCCAAACACGCAAACAAGGTCATAACCGCCAAAACAGGATCCCCGGGCCCTGCAAGAAACCTTGGCGTCAAAAACACCCAGGCAGAGATAGTAGCCTTCACAGACGCAGACACCATAGTCGCAGAAAACTGGCTGGAAAGAATAGCAAAGAACTTCGAAGACCCAAAAGTCGTCGGCGCAGGAGGCGTGCTGCGTCCCCTCGACGCAAGGGCCCTGGACAAGATAATGTTCAAGATAAACTCCGACTGGTGGTACCGGCTAAGCGGCCTGTTTAGGTTCTACCAGCTGGGAACACCCAACTGCGCATACCGGCGCACAGCCTTCCAGGAGACAGGAGGCTTCGACGAATCGCTGTCCATGCTCGAAGACACGGAACTCTCGCTGCGCATGAGAAAATACGGAAAGATAATAATAGACAAAAACATGGTGGTATACAACTCCGCAAGAAGATTCAGGCAGGAAGGATACATCAAGGTCTTTTTTAGATACGCAAAAGAATACATAAACCTCTTCTCAGGCAAACACGTAAAATCAAAACACTTCGACACAATCCAACACTAAACCCTCGCAGCCATACATGAAAAAAATCCTCATATACATCAGCCCGGAAAAATACTCCTCGCTCTTCGACCTCATCCTGGGATATGACGGAGGCGCAGACATCGTTGTCCCATACTCCGACACAGGCGGCGAAGACATACGCGACATAGTATACAGCTGCGTCTACACCAGAGGCGCAAACAGCCGAAAGAACACCGCAATATTCATCGGCGGACCGGACGTAAACAAAGGAGACGAATTCATGTCCGCCATCCTCGCGATCTTCAAGGAACTCCCGGAAGAATTCCGCGTATCCGTCGTCGCAGACCCCCACGGAGCGCATACGACTTCCTGCGCATGCGCAGTAAAGATAAAAAAAGCCCTCGGAGACATTAAAGGCCTGAATGCAACAGTGCTCGCAGGAACCGGCCCGGTAGGGCAAAGCATCTCAATACTCCTCGCCAAACAGGGATGCAACGTAAGGATCACATCCAGAAAGCTTGCAAAAGCCAAAAAAGTCTGCGCCATAATCAAAGACAAACACGGAGCCACTGTCACGCCCTGCGAAGCCTGGGACGCGAAGACTACAAAAAACGCAGTCTCAGACGCAGACATAGTCGTAGCAACAGGACCCGAAGGAATAACGCTCCTGCCTGAAAACGTCTGGTCCAAAAACCCCAGGATAAAGATTTTGGCTGACGTGAACGCCGTACCCCCCTACGGAATAGAAGGCATAGACCCCAGAGACGACAGAAAAAAGACCGCCGACGGACGCACAAACATCGGCGCATTGTCCATAGGCAGCCTGAAGATAAGGATACACCACAGGATAGTGGAAAAACTCTTCGAGGAAAAAGGGCAGATACTGGACCTGGAAAAAATCTACAAGGAAGCGGAAACGTTAACCGATTAAAAAACCTGTTTGCGAAGAAAAGTTTCGCAGAAAAGTAGTTATACGCAATTCGGAAACCCAACCTAATTTATCCTTCGCAAACCTTCTCTGACTACAATCTATACTTGCCCACTTATATCTCCAGCTCACGGAATCATTTAAACTGTCATTCAAAATATAACATTATGAAATGTAAACCTCTTTGGATCCTAGGCACAATCGCCATCCTGATCATAGTCGGAATCTTCTACATAAGCAAATACCCTCTTTATGAACCAGTAATCGGGGGCGGATGCTCCTATGTCACGCTTGAGGGGGACTGCAAGGTTTCTTCGATCCGTGAGGATAACGTGAAGATAACCGCCGACATACAGCATTATTACAATTATGGAGTGCTTGTGGTCGATTATGCATTCACGCCGACAAAGCCCATGGAGGGTGGCGACAACTTGGGATCAATAGAGAAGGAACTTATCAAGACCAGCATCATCAGTGAAAGACATGGTGCGTATGCGAGAGATCTTGCTTTTAATGGCATCAAATGCCTGCTGAAGCAGGGAATGAATCAGAATGACTACGCTTACAAGAGCGTTAAGGAGAACTGCACCCTAAAGGATAACAACACTTATGAATGCAGTTTTCCAGATATCACACCAGAGGACCTTGCGAAATGCGGCATCAAAGAAGGCGCAACCATCCACTGCAAATTGGAGAGGAAGATCAGCGGATCATGCTCGCCTGGAGGGTTTGAGTACTTTGAGAGTTAATCTTCCACCTAGTGTCTAAGGGTTCCAGTATAGTTTTCCATAGGGAAGGTATCACAATTTTCAGGTCTCTTTTGATGGAACTCTAGGCAACAACACGGACGAACAGGACCGAAACCTCTCCTCCTACGCGTATCCCCCAAATAAAGCATAAAAACACATAAACCCCAAGTATATACTAGGAAATGGGCAAAAAGAAATCTTCATACTGCAACAGGATAAGCAAAGTAGTCCTGGGAGCGACCAAAGCCGACGGAGGCACACGCGACCGCAGCCACGCCATAGGAGGAGAAACCGCACCAGCCTTCCACTTCTTCGAAGGATTCACGTCCCATAAGCCAGTCATATCCCACGACGTATTCGACATACCCATACCCCTCCCAGGCCACGTCCGGGAACACTTCCCCAATGTCATGGACGACCCGGTCAAATGGGCCAAATACAGGGTAGAAAAATACGGAGCCGAGATGATAACACTACACATGGTATCAACCGACCCCAAAGTAAAAGACACACCCATAAAAGACGCATGCAGAACGATCGAGGACGTCCTGCAGGCAGTCAAAGTGCCGATAATAATCGGCGGCTCAGGCAACCCTAAAAAAGACCCCGAACTACTGGAGAAAGCGGCAAAAGTCTGCGCAGGAGAAAAAATCCTGCTCTCCTCGGTAGACGCCAACATGGACTACAAACGCGTAGCCAGGGCCGCATTAGAGCACGGGCACTCGCTTCTCTCCCTTATCCCCATGAACCCTGACGAGATGCGCCGCTTCAACAAAAACCTCATGCGCCTTGGACTAAAAAAAGAACAGATAGTAATGGACCTATTCACCGGAGGCATAGGATACGGCATAGAATACTCAGTCTCGGCAATGGAACGATGCCGCCTGGCAGGGCTAAACGGGGACGAAGCACTGGCGCTGCCGATCGCTTCCGCAACATCCAACGCCTGGTCCGCCCGCGAAGCCTGGATGAAAAACGATGCCTGGGGGCCGCGTGAACTGCGCGGGCCGCTCTGGGAGGCTATGACTGCGCAAGCCGCGCTCCTCTCCGGAGGAGACCTGTTCATGATGCTGCACCCGCGGGCGATATCGTCCATGAACGCACTCATCGATTCACTATTCGAAAAAACCTAAAAAACAGAGATGACCAGAGCAACCGCCCTACAGATATACAAGCATCTGCCCGGAAAAGACTGCGCAAGATGCGGAGAAAAGACCTGCATGGCATATGCCATGAGACTATCCAGGGGAGAAAAGACGAAAGAATGCCCCCTGCTCGCGCAAAAACAGAGAGCTATCATCAAGGAACTGCTCTCGCCTGCGGTCGCAATAGTAAAAATAGGCTCGAAAGAAAACGCAATAAAAGTCGGCGGAGAAGAGGTATTATACCGCCACGAATACAAATACGTGAACCCTCCGGCCCTGTTCATCGAAATATCAGACGATATGCCCATAGAAGAAATAGACAGACGGATAGAATTTGTCAAAAACTATGAGACAGAGCGCCTGGGCAAAAAACAGCGCCTAGACGGGATCGCCGCAGAATGCGCATCAGGAAACAAAAACAGGTTCACGGAGACCATTGAACGAATATCCAAAAAATTCAACGGCCCGCTCATACTATCGGCAGAGCTCCCGGACAACATAGAAGCAGGACTATCGAACGTCAAAGACATAAAACCGATGATATACGCGGCGTCGTCCGACAACTGGAAAGAGATGCTCAGGATAGCGGAAAAATACAAAACACCTCTTGCTATACGTTCATCAAACCCCCTAAGTCTACGCAAACTTGCAAAAGACATATCATCCAAAGGATTCACAGACCTTGTCCTCGACCCCGCGACCTCAGACAGAAACGATATGCCAGGCATCGTCGACGAACTCACATTGATCCGAAAATCAGCAGTAGACGGGATAAAAGAATCCGGTTATCCCTTGATTGGCGTAACCACGTCCATATACAAGAAAGAAAAAAACCAGGACAACTGCTCATACGAAGAATCCCTACTCGCAGGCCTGCTGGTATGCAGATACGCCAGCATCATAGTCATGCGAACGACCGAGCCCTGGGCGCTCCTCCCGGTCCTGACACTGCGCCAGAGCCTGTACTCTGATCCTTCGGCAGCGCCCAGCGTGGAGGCAACGCTCTATTCTGTGGGAACGCCGGACAAGGATTCTCCGCTGATAGTAACAACGAATTTCGCACTCACCTATTACTCGGTCTCAAACGACCTGGGAGGAGCAGGCATATCAGCCCACATCCTCGTAGTCGACACCGGAGGGCTTGCGGTCACGGTGGCCCTGGCAGCGGAAAAATTCACGGCCTCGGCCATAAAGGAAGCGCTTGCAAAGAGCAAAATAGAAGAAAAAATAAGGCATAAAAAGATGATAATCCCGGGCGCAGCATGCCAACTCAAAACCGACCTGGAAACCGCCACCGGATGGACCGTGCTGACAGGCCCGCAGGACTCATCAGCGCTCCAGGCATACCTCAAAGAAAACTGGAAGACTTAGAAGATGGACAGATACACGGTTGAGTTCGCGCCTGAAGGAAAAAAAGCAGACATAAGCGGCTCCGAAACCATCCTCGACGCAGCCTTGTCCTGCGGAGTATACATAAGAGCCCCCTGCAGGGGCCTGGGAAAATGCGGAAAATGCAAAGTCGCAGTCACTAAAGGCATAGTACGCACAAAGGAGCCCATCGACGCGGACGGCTTATACGTCGCATGCAGGACTAGTCCTTTAAGCGACTTAATAGTTGTAGTAGCTGAAGATTCCAGGCTTCAAAAACACCAGATACCGGACAAGGCCGGCGAAATAAAGAACACGCCGCTCATGGGAAAATTCGCATCCATTGCAGTAGACATAGGAACGACGACTGTCGCAGCCTACCTCGTAGACCCGGTGCCCAATAAACCGGTGGGCATAGCAACCGCCATAAACAGGCAGATAATATACGGAGAAGACATCATAAGCCGGATAGAATACGCCAAAAAAAACGGCACAGGAAAACTCAAAACAGGGATAGTAGAGACCATAAACGACCTGGCGGCAGAGCTCTCAAGACACCGAGACGACCTGGAGATAAAAGGCCTCTATGCCGCAGGAAATACGACCATGACCTATCTATTCCTGGACAAAGACCCCGGAATAATAAGAAAAAACCTGGACCTTGAAGAATTCCGCAACCCATATACAGTCGAGGCAAAAGCACTAGGCCTCACCATACAGGGAAAGGCCACAACCATGCCGGGCATATCGGGATACGTAGGAGGAGACATCGTAGGAGACATACTCTACTCCGGCATGAACAAAGCATCCGAAATATCCATGCTCATAGACATCGGCACAAACGGAGAAATAGTAATAGGGAACAAAGACTGGCTGGCCGCATGCTCCACGTCGGCGGGCCCGGCATTCGAAGGCGGAAACATAGGCTGCGGCATACGCGCATCATTAGGCGCAATAGAAAAAGTAGAGATAAAAGACGATTGCTCGATAGACTACGCAACCATCGGGAACGAAAAACCCACAGGCATATGCGGCTCGGGACTGATAGACCTCGTCGCAGGACTGTTCCGTTCAGGAATCGTCGACCACGCAGGCAGATTTTCCCCGGACCTAAACGAATTCGTCGTCGTGCCAAAAGAAGAATCCGCTACAGAAAAAGACATAAAGATAACCGAAAGCGACATAGAGAACATCATCCTCACCAAGGCAGCATTATACGCAGGAGCAGTCACCCTGACAAAGATAGGCGTCCCATTCCACGAACTACGCAAGATACACATCGCAGGAAACTTCGGATACCACCTGGACTACGAAAACGCAGTCACAATAGGCCTGCTCCCGGACCTACCGGAGGACAGATACGAATACATAGGCAACGGCTCACTCAAAGGAGCATTCCTCGCCCTGACAAACGAAGAAAAAAGAAAAGAAGCCGGAAGGATCGCATCGAAAGCAACATACGTAGACCTGTCCAGCGACGCAGGCTTCAGCCGCGAATACATGGACGCGTTATTCCTGCCGCACAAAGACGCGACAAGATTCCCGACAGCAGACAAAAAAACCGCAAAGGCGCTTAAACCTTCAAAGTCATAAGAGGCTGAAGCTTCGCAACAGGCGTTCCCAACTCATACTCCATGGTCTTCTCGATAACCGAAAGCCCCCGGTAATCATAGGGAAGCTCTCTAGGATTCATTATCACCATCTCCCCGAAACTGGAAACCCCCCTCTTGGAATTACCCATCATCTCGCTCACACTGGACGCAGGCTTCGCCCCGCTGAGAACAAAATGATTACACCTGCCGCCGTTCACCACACTGATCTTAGTATACTCCAGATCAACCTTATACCCTCCCCCGTGAGGCAAAATGTTTGTCCCCTCCAGCCGGTCAAGCAGACCCGTCTCCTCGGCCCTCTCATGGAAGCCCACCCGGCTGATAACCTCCTCCGAAAGATTAGGCTTCCCCCGGAAAACGTACACAGGTATGTCCCAGCGCATAGCGACCGGAAACAATGCCTTCTCCACCGAGTTATAGCAGCCCAGACGTATCTCATTCTCGGAGGAAAGACCCTGATGAGTCGTATTGGAAACCACCTTATAATTGCCGAGGACCTCCTTTAAGATAAACTCCCGCCTCCTCCTGCTAAAATCCTCCAAACCAACCCAGCTACGGTAATACTCCCTGCCGGAAGCGCCCTCCAAAACAGCTATCTCGCCCATAGGAGTCAAAACACGCTCCACAGACTCGACCGCGCCGTAAAAAGCATCCTTCTTCTCGGGCGCAGAACCATGCAACAACACGTAAAAACCATCCTTAGGAATATCTTCTTCCACGTCAGGCGAAGACTCAAGAACGCTATAGAACTCAAAAAAATGATTGCCATGACCAAAATCAGGCCTCACACGCACGCCGTCAAGGAACAACTCAGAATCCATGACCTCGGACATGCGACGAATCATATCCTCCCTGGGCGGAAGCTCGTCTATTTTGGCAAGAAGCATGCCGCAGGCATTCGGCTTGATCTCGGGAAAAAAAACACCCTTCCCGGGCCACTTAATGACCGCCCCATACCCAAACCCGCTCTCCCAACGCTCCACGTTCCGGGTGATAGTAGCATCCGGGCCGAAGACGCAGGATACGCCATAATCGTCCAAGGCATACATTATCTTGCCCAGGCCGTAGCGCATGTTCTCATAGGCCAGCGCAGATGCAAGGTCTCTGGGCCCAAAAGAGAATATCCTCTTAGTAGACGCATCGATAAGAGCCTTCTTATCCAGGTCGCGAGGGTTCATATTAGTTCAGGTAATACACGTAATTCCCCTTATTATTTGACGTAATCCCCTATAACATAGCTAAAAAGAGAAAGAACGTAAAAAAATGTACTTACTCATAGACGAAAAAGACCGCAAATACCTGGTGAAAGGCGACAAAGACATGCATACCAATTACGGAGTTATAACGGCGGACAAGCTATGCGATGAGAACGTAGGCACAATAATAGAAAGCCACCAGGGACACAAATACCGGCTCATAAAACCAAACATACTAGACTACATGGAGAAGGCAAAACGCGGCCCACAGGCAATGACCCCAAAGGACTGCGCAATAATATCAACATTCAGCGGCCTATCACCCGGAAGCAAAGTAGTCGAGGCAGGAGTAGGCTCAGGCGTCCTATCAATGTACCTGGCAAACCTGATAACCCCTGCCACGCTCACGTCCTACGAGATACGAGAAGACTTCGCAAAGATCGCCCAAGGCAACTTCGAGCGCTTCGGCATAAACAACGTAGAAATAAAGATGAAGAACATCTATGAAGGAATAGACGAAAAAGAACTAGACCTGATTTCCCTGGACGTGCCGGAACCCTGGAGAGCAATAGAACCGGCAAAAGCCGCGCTCAAGATCGGAGGCTACATATCATCATATTCGCCGAGCATCGAACAAAACAAAAAATTCTGCGATGCGCTAGGCGACAGCTTCACGCACGACACCCTTGAGACCATACAAAGAGACTGGGACATGGAAGTCGTAAGGCCGTTTTCTAGGATGATAGCGCATACCGGGTTTATTACGATCGCCCGGCTTGTGAAAAGATAGTCGTATCAAAATCTTCCAAGAATATAAGCATTTTTGGGTTCTCTCTTGCTTCTCTGCTGCGCTCTTCCAGCATTACAAGAAACTTCCTTATATTCTCTTTTTTCTTGCAGTAGTCCATTGAACAATAGATATAGGATAACCCGTAATAAAAGCCTAGCATCCCATAATTCAGTATACGAAAGAATGAAAACCCTCCTCGACGCAGATTACGTAACAAGGGACAATAAAGCAGTGATCCGCTTGTTCTACAAAACAGACGGCAAACGCACAGTAGAGGAGGTCGCAGACTTTGAGCCCTATTTCTACGCAGTCTCTGAAGGGGAGACAGACGACCTGGCAAAAGAAGTAAAGAAAGTACCCCACGTCGTCCGCACAGAAAAGAAAAGGATGTTCTACATAGGAAAAGAGATCGACGTACTAAGAATAATCGTGCAGGAGCCTGGGAACGTTCCGGAGATACGCGGGCAGGTAAGAGAACTGCCGCACTGCTCTGGCGTAAAAGAAGCATCCATCCCATTCACGGAAAGATACCTCATCGATTCAGGCCTTGTGCCGATGCAGGATGCGGATTTTGCTAACCTCCGGATAGCCGCAGTAGACACCGAAGTATACAATCCGCACGGCATGCCGGAAGCGGACAAAGAGCCTATAATCATGATAAGCTACGCGGACAACCTGGGCCTGAAAAAGGTGTGGAGCTACCGCCACACCACTGTTCCGGGCTTTGTGGAAGTTCTCAAAGACGAAAAAGAGATGAT
>JAHEXG010000022.1:17433-24249 GCA_023252215.1 Candidatus Altarchaeales archaeon | reverse complement strand
CGTCCAGGCCGGAGTCTCTCATGTTCTGCGCCTGCGCAGCTCCCTGGTTCCCGTATCCGATGACTGCTATTGTCTTTTCTTCCAGAACGCCTAAGTCGGCGTCTTTGTCGTAATACATTTTTGCCATTTTTCGCAGTGTAAGGTTAGATTATTTGGATAATTGATAGATATTTGTGGCAGAAAGAAAATAAATCAATCCGGATCTTACAGTGTCATCTTCAAAGCCATCCTCACGGCCAGAACCAGGCCTAGTATGGCTCCGAGGAAGAGTCCGAGCATTATGCCTACGTTCCCGAAAGATTTCCCTAGAAAGTAGCCAGCCGCGATGGGGATAAGTATGTATAAAGCAATCTCTATGCCGGAGATAAGGCCTTTGTAGACGACTTCCTCCCTGCGAACCGGCTTCTTGGGATTGATGTATTTTTGGACCAGGGCCTTTTTTTCCTCTTCACCGGGAGTCATCTCAGGGCGCCTCCTATGCCTGAGAATAAGGCCTTGACTTTTTCCTCGGTTTTTTTAACCCCGGCATCTATTACCGTAACTCCGAAGCAGACGCTCTTCTTTCCGCCGCCGACCTGTTTTCCGCGGTATACGTCTTTCACCCTGGCGTCCGCGATGTTTGCGTCAAAGCCTTTAAGCAGAAAGACTATGAAATTCTCGTCTGCTTCCTCGGACAAAACAACAGAAAAATCCCGCTCCACTGTCCCGAAAAACTCTTTCTTGTATTTTTTCTTTTCCTCGTCGCCCAGAACCTCAAGGTTAGATATCTTAAGATGAGACTCCTTGCCCCCTTCTACAAGTACCACGGTATCGGGGTCCACAGACTTAACGACTCCGATATGCTTCTTCCCGGAGTATATGTGGCGCAGGCATAGCTCTTGACCTACTGAGTTCTTGAGAAACTCAAGCTCCGATACAAGCGAATGAATAGCCTTGTCGGAGCGGCCCATAGCACGCTCCAAGTCGTCGAAATTCTTCGCAGCATCGGTCATCATCCGGATGAACCTTTTCTCGTCTTTCTTTTTAACGGCATCTGCAAGTTCCCCCGCGGTTTCCAGAAAAACCTTGTGCACTTTAACGACCTGCGGGTTCTGCATCTGTATGGAGGCATACAATTCCGGGTTCTGGCCTATTATACGCCCTATCATGTCCAGCATGAGGTCATATATCGGCGAAGAGAATTTGCGCGACTCCTTTATGTCGTAGTCCAGTTTTTGCAATGTCTTTCCCACTGCTATGTAATTAAAATGCGTAAGCCCCTGCACGACAGCCATCACGCGGTCATGTTCCGCAGGCGTTGACTCATAGACCCGGGCCTTATGCTCTTTTAGGAATTCCCGGACATATGCAGTCCATTTCTTTCCCCTGACGGGGGTTAGGACAAATACCTGGCCTTCAAGTCCGCCCACGCGGTGACCGAATACCGGATGCGTCCCCAGGACTTCCACGTCTTTGGGCGCATATTTCTCCATATACTCGCACGGCTTCTCCTTCACGCTGGTAAAATCCATTAACAGAGCCCCGGGTCTTACATGAGGCGCAATTTCCCGGATGACTTCGAGAGTGACGTTTATGGGAACAGAGACTATCACGATATCTGCATCTGCGGCTGCGCAGGCATTGTCTTTCTCATAAGTTACGCCTATCTTCTTTGCAGTCTCCCGGCCTGAGACCTCATTCGGCCCGCTTATGACAACCGAAAAGCCTTCCACGGCAAAAAGCGAGGCAAAGAATCTCCCCATGCCTCCGTATCCGCCTATCACGGCTATCCTTGGCTTCTCAGCCGCAGCAGTCCTGGCCATATTACATACAGATATTAATAATAGGCGCTTTAGACAAAATATACTATAGATTTATATTGCGCAAAAAAAATAGTTATGTATCCAATGGAAAAAAAGACCGCAATCATTATAGGCGCAGGACCTGCGGGGCTTACTGCCGCCTACGAATTACTGGAGAAGACAGAAGTCAAACCAGTCGTCTATGAAGCAACCGATGCCGTCGGAGGGATATCCCGGACCATAAACTACAAAGGGAACCGCATGGACATCGGAGGACACCGCTTCTTCTCTAAATCGGACAAGGTCATGGAGTGGTGGAAGAACATAATCCCATTGCAGGGCGCGCCGTCAAAAGACGAATTGCTCCTGGACAAGGAATACCCGGGGCAAAAGCACAACCTGAAAACATTTCCAGGAGGCCCGGATCCCCAGAAGACGGACAAGGTCATGCTCGTCAGGAGAAGGCTTTCACGCATCTTTTTCCTGCGAAAATTCTTCTACTACCCGGTGACGCTGAATGCGAACACCTTCAGGAACCTGGGAATTGTGCGGATAATCAGGATAGGGATAAGCTATGTACGGATACGCCTCTTTCCAATAAAAAAAGAGAAATCCCTCGAAGACTTTTTCATGAACAGGTTCGGAAAAGAACTATATGAGACGTTCTTCAAGGATTACACCGAAAAGGTCTGGGGCGTCCCGTGCGATAAGATAAACCCGGACTGGGGGGCGCAGAGAGTCAAGGGAGTGTCGGTGTCCAAGACGATAGAGCATGCGCTGAAAAAACAATTCAAAAAAGACGAATCGGTATCCCAGAAAAAAGTCGAAACCAGCCTCATCGAGCAATTCATGTACCCAAAATACGGCCCGGGACAGATGTGGGAGACCGTTGCCGAAGCGGTGAAGGCAAAAGGCGGCGATGTGCTCATGAACCAGGAAGTAATAGGCCTGGTGAATGAAGGAAGCAGGGTAACTGCTGTCAGGATAAAAGACAAAAGAACAGGGAAGACGGCCACGACAAAGGCAGACTATGTTTTCTCCACCATGCCAGTAAAAGAACTGATAGCCTCATTCGAGATACCCGCACCCGAAGAAGTAAAAGAAGTATCCGAAGGACTGATATACAGAGACTTCATCACCGTCGGACTGCTCCTGAAAAAGCTTAGCATAAAGAACGAAACAGAGCATCATACTGTCGGAAAAATAGTCCCTGACAACTGGATATACGTACAGGAAAGAGACGTGCGGATAGGCCGCCTGCAGATATTCAACAACTGGAGCCCCTACATGGTATCAGACCTGGAAAACACTGTATGGATGGGCCTGGAATACTTCTGCAGCATCGGAGACGTTCTCTGGAATAAGAGCGATGCAGAATTTAAAAAATTCGCAGCAGAAGAGCTTGAAAGAATAGGGATAATAAGAAAAGAGGACATCATCGACTCGACAGTCGTGCGAGTGCCGAAAACCTATCCCGCATACTTCGGAACATACGACCGGTTCGACGTGATACGCAAATACGTAGATTCATATGAAAACCTGTTCCTCGTCGGAAGAAACGGCATGCACCGCTACAACAACCAGGACCACTCCATGCTCACGGCGATGAGGGCTGTTGAGAACATCGCCAAAGGCATCAGCGGCAAGGACAATATCTGGGCCGTGAACACCGAAGAAGAATACCACGAAGGAAAAGGGGATTAGCCAAACCGCGATTTATCCGCCTATTACCTAATCCTTAAACGATGGCTCCAGAGAAAAAAAGCGTCAGAGAATCCGTAATAGCCGGCTCCTGGTATCCTGGCAAAAAAGAAGACCTTATAAAGCTCATAGACTCGTTTCTCAGGAACACAGACAACGCAGGCCTCAAAGACATAAAAGCGCTAATCGCACCGCACGCAGGCTACACATACTCAGGACAGGTGGCAGCATGGGCATACAAACAGATCGCGGGAAGAAAATATAAAAAAGTGATAATCCTTGCCCCCAGCCACCACGTAGGCTTCAGAGGCGCATCCATCCCGGGATACACGCATTTTGAAACGCCAATGGGAGAGGTGAAAGTCTCCGGAATCGCAGAATCGATGAAAAAAGAATCAAAGCTCATACAATCCATAGACCTGATAGAAGAAAAAGAACATTCCCTGGAGATACAGCTCCCATTCCTGCAAAAAGTGCTCAACTCAGACTTCGAGCTGATCCCGGCAGTAGTGGGCGACGTCTCGGAATCGGATAGGACTGAACTTGCAGAACTGATAACAAAAAACCTAGACGACGACACACTCATAGTTGCCAGCACTGACCTATCCCACTATTACGCATACGACGCTGCCGTGTCCATGGACACAGAATGCGTCGAGGCCATAACCGGCCTGGACACCAAAGATGCAGAGAGATGCGAAATGTGCGGGATGAATCCGGTCCTGATCCTCATGGAGATAGCAAAGAAACAAGGCTGGAACGCGCATCTTCTGAAATACGCAAACTCCGGAGACGCAACGGGCGACACTTCAGGAGTGGTGGGATACGCCGCCATAGCGTTCTACGGCGGAGAAAAGGATGCAAAAAAGAGAAACAGCCAAGCCTTGCCGGGCGAATTAAACGACGTGGAAAAAAAATACCTGCTCGGCCTGGCAAGGGAGACGATCGAAAATTACGTCAAAACGGGCGAAGTAACCGAGCCGCATACTGAAGACGCGAAGCTGAAAGAGATGCGCGGAGCATTCGTGACGCTGGAAAAGAAAGGACAATTGAGGGGATGCATCGGCCACATACTGCCGGTGGAACCGCTTTATCTTGACGTGCGGGACAATGCCATAAGCGCTGCGACCGAGGACCCCAGGTTCCGGCACGTGGTCGAAGAAGAACTGGACAATATAGAGATAGAGATATCAGTCCTCACGTCCCCCGAAAAGATAAAGACGAAAAGCGCCAAAGAGACCCTTGAAAACATCAGGCCCGGAATAGACGGCATAATCCTCGAATACAAAGGCAGAGGCGCAACATACCTGCCCCAGGTATGGGAGCAGCTCCAAAAGAAAGAGGAATTCCTGGACAGCCTCTGCATGAAAGCAGGGCTCTCCCCGGGGGCATGGAAAGAAAAAGGCGCGACGCTCTCGCGCTACCAGGTGCAGGCATTCAAGGAATCAGAGCTGCAATAACTTTAAAAAAAACTTCACAGATTATACTGCACCG
Organism: Candidatus Altarchaeales archaeon; assembly: GCA_023252215.1. GTDB lineage: Archaea > Altiarchaeota > Altiarchaeia > IMC4 > QMZM01 > CAIYYO01. Next base: position 19,273 of record JAHEXG010000022.1, on the reverse strand, counting down.
CCGGGTGGACTGGGTTCAGGTTATAAGATAAGACATAATCCTTTGAGTCTTCCATTACTTCGTATCCTACTTCCCCCCGCCTAGTTTCCCCTGGAGCAAGTTCCCCGGCCCTTAAACCTTTTTGCAGAGCTCCCATGATCGGTATAGCGGGCTTGGATTTGTAGCCTGCGGAATCGGATACTTCGCTGTTTAACATCGTATTGATCACCTGAATCCTGCTAGGATCGGTATTTTCCAAAGACATGTCCACTATCAGAAACTTCTTTCCATTAGACGCAGTTACGGCAAGGAACTTTTCGCCTCTCTCGTCTATGACGCGGGCATATCTGACAGAGTAAACAGTGATATTCATGCCGTCTACGCTCGCCGATTCCCCCACCGAGAATTTCTTGGTCTGGTTCTTTTCTTCTCCGCCGGTTGATTCATTGGCGCAGCCGCTCAGGAAGAGCGCAAAAATCACCAATACCGATAGATAACAAACAGGGGGATTTTTCATTTTTATCGCTTATCTTTCGCCGAAAGTTCTTCGATCCTTGCAAGGGTGTCTGCGTCTTCTGTTCCCTTGTCTGCGCGTATGCGCACAAGCCGGGGGAAACGCAAAGCATAGCCCGACGTATAAGTAGGGGATTTCTGTATCTCCTCGTATGCGACCTCTACGACGATCCTCGGCTTAAGCTTCACCTCTTTTCCTATCTCTTCTGATATCTCAGGCTTCAGGGTCTCGGTCAGTTCCTTGAATAATTCGTCCGTAAACCCCGTGCCCATGCGCCCCATAGTTAAAAGGTCTCCTGTGTCCTGGTCCCTTGCCGCAAGTAGGAATGATGCGAGCCAGTGGGCTCTTCTTCCTTCGCCCCAGGTGGCCCCGGTTATGACTAGGTCGAGTGTCTCCATTATGGGCTTTATCTTGTACATGTAGCCCACCCTTGAGCCCGGTTGATAAGGCGCATCGAGGCTTTTAGCCATCACGCCTTCATGGCCCAGGTCGAGTGCGTGCTTGTAGAATTTCTCTGCGTCTTTTACGTTGCTTGTTACCAGTTGCTCTGCCAGCTTGAATGAATCCGTCTGCCGGATTATTTCGGTCAGGAGCCTGCGTCGTTCCGCAAATCCCGTGTCTATTATGTTCTTTCCCCGGTAGTATATCACGTCAAAGAGGTTCATCTCCACGGGTATTTCTTTTTCCACGTCTGCTATGTCGTATTTCCTCTTAAGCCTCCGCGAAAGGTCCTGGAAGGGCCGCGGCCTACGATCGCTCATGCTCGTTATCGCCACCATCTCTCCTTCCACGATGGCGGAGTCGGTCTTTATGTGTTCCTTTGCGTATCTTACTATCTCGGGGAACTGGTTTGTTATGTTCTCCAGGCGCCGGGTGTATAATTCGACTCCCCCACTTGTTTTGTGTATCTGCACCCGCGCCCCGTCGTATTTTATCTCGAAGGCTGCGGTGCCGAACTCTTTGAGCGCGTCTTCCACGCTGTTTACTTTCTGGGCGAGCATGGACTCGATGGGCCGGCCGGGTACTATGTCGATTTTTTCTAGGCCGGTTTTTCCTTCCGTTTTGGCTACTCGGGCAACTTCCCCGTAATCGGAGCATAATGAGTAGGCGCGTTCCACAAGCTTTGCATCCACTCCGTAGGCCTCTGCCACTGCGTCCCGCAGTATTCCGCCGCCTACGCCTAGACGCAGCTCTTCGAGGATGGTGCGCACTATGTAGCGCCCTTCGACCGGAGTCGCATATGAGAGTAGTTCGGCGATGTAAGAGACTTTTTTGTCCTGCGAGCCCTTGCCAGTTAGCGATGAGAGTTTTTCAAGGTTCCCATATACTTTTTTAACTGTCAACTCG